>UQNM01000039.1 GCA_900542395.1 uncultured Eubacteriales bacterium | reverse complement strand
CCGGGCGGATTCGGGTCTTTCACCCTTTAGAAACGTGCGCCGCCGGGCGCACTCATAAAAGCGACGCACTCGGTCATTCGAGTGCGTCGCTTTTTTTCACAGATCATCCGAGCTCACGCCGCCGCCATAGCGCTTGAGCACATATTCCCCGTTCTCATCCTTTTCGTAGTCAAACCCGTAATCGCCGTTTTTGCCGTTCAGCTCGTAGCTGATGGTCACGATCACCCGGTCGGCTTTCGTGTTCTTGCAGGCCACGCCGGTTTCCCGCACCTTCGCCTCCGGGAACGCCTCGGTGAACAGGCTGACCGCCTTCTCCCGCACGACGGGCACAAAGCCCCAGTCGATGTCCCCGCCGTTGTTCTGCGGCGTTTCCACCCGATTGCTCTGTATCTTCTCCCCCGCCTCGTGCAGCGCGCTTTCAACGCCCGCGCAGCCGGAGAGGGACAGCAGCAGCGCAAACAGCGCCAGACACAAACCCATCTTCTTCATTTCTCAATCGCTCCTTTGATGTCGTCGGGCGCGCCGCCGCGCCTCACCCCCACGCCTTTTTCAGCGCGGAAAGCCCCTGCCGAATCTGCTCTTCATCCATGCCGGAAAAGCCCAGCAGCACGACGCGGCTTTCATCATCCTGCATCACCGCGTAATCGGAGAGCCGCGTCAGGTGCACCCCCGCCTGTTCGGCCAGCGGCGCCAGCTCGCGCGCGGGCGTTTTGCCGCCGACATGGAGCAGCGCATACAGCCCCGCGCCGCAGGGCGCGACGCTGCCGAGATTCAGCGCCTGCACGGTCTCCGTCAGCGCCGCCAGCCGCGCGCGGTAGACGACGCGCATCCGCGCGATATGCCGCTCCAAAAAACCGCCCGCGATAAACTTGCGCAGCGTCTCCTGCTCAAACCCCGGCACGGTGCAGGCCGCGTGCATCGTTCGATAGCGCGCCGCCAGCTCCTGCGGCAGCACCATGAAGCTCAGGCGCAGGCCGGGCGCGAGCGTCCGCGAAAACGTGTTCATGTAGACGACCTGCCGCCCGCCATCCATGGCGCGCAGCGCGGGCGCGCCCGCGCCGGAAAAGCGGAATTCGCTGTCGTAATCGTCCTCCAGAATATAGCCGCCCGTCTCCCGCGCCCAGCGCAGAAGCGCCGCCCGCTGGCCGGGCTGCATCTCCTCCCCCGTCGGGAATTGATGCGTCGGGGTGACGTAGGCCGCGCCCGCGCCGCTCCGGTACAGTTCGCGCACGTCAATCGCCCCGCCGGAAAGCGGGGTCGGCGCAATCCGCGCGCCGCTGACCACCAAAATGCGCCGAACGCGTGAATAGCCGGGGTCTTCCACCGCGAAAAGGCGCTCGCGCCCGATCAGCGCGACCAGCGCGGAAACCAACACCTCCGTGCCCGCACCCAAAACGATGGCCTCCGGCGGCGCGTCAATGCCGCGCATGCGGTGCAGATAGCCCGCGATTTCCCGGCGGAGCGCCGGTTCGCCCTGCGGGTCGCCGGAGAGCAGCAGGGTCGCGCTCTGCTCGCTGAGCACCTCGCGCATCAGCCGCGCCCACGTGGCGTAGGGAAAATGCGCCGCGTCCGCCGCGCCCGTTCCGAAATTCCAGCGGACAGGCGGCTTTTCCCCGTCGGTCAGGCCGACGCGCTGCGCCTGTTCCAGCGCGTAAATGCCGCTTCTGGGGCGGCTCTCGCAAAGCCCCTCGCTGATGAGCCGCGCATAGGCCGCCTCGACCGTCGCGGTGCTGACGCTCAGGTGCGCCGCCAGCTCCCGCTTGGAGGGCATCCGCTCCCCCGGACGAATCCCGCCGCGCTCCATTTCACGTTTCAGCGCGGTATAGAGCTGCTCGCAGAGGGGGGTTTTGCTCGCCGCTTCCAGTGTGCACGTAAACATGTTCATTCCACCTCGCAGTGCGCCCATTCCCGAACGTGATCCCACGCGACATAGAAGCCCGCGCCGTGGCTGCAAAAGACGCTTCCGGGCGGGTTGAGCGTATCGGCCAGCGGGTCATAGCCGATCTGCCGCACAACGTCATCCTGATTTTTGCACGGCTCATAGCGGTCAAACCGCGACGCGATGCGCCCGTGTCCGTGCGTAGAGGCGGCGAACCGCGTCGGATAATCCCAAAACATCGCGGCGGTGCACCGACCCGTGAGCGTCGTCTCCCCGCCGTCCGTTTCGGATGCGTCGAGCTGCGCGCCGATGCGAAGCAGTTCGCCCGTCACCCGCGCCAGCGCCTCGTTCGGCATGGCCAATTCAAAGCGCACCACCGGCTCCATCAGCACGTTTTCCGCCTGCATCAGCGCGTTGCGAATCGCGCGGCAGGTCGCCTCGCGAAAGTCGCCGCCCTCCGTGTGCTTGAGGTGCGCGCGCCCCGCAATCAGCCGAATCCGCACGTCGCACAGCGGGCTCCCCGTCAGCACGCCGGGGTGCGCCCGCTCAAAGACATGCGTGCGGATCAGCCGCTGCCAGTTCTCGTCCAGCGAATTGGGCGGGCAATCCGCCGCAAACGAAATGCCGCTCCCCGGCGCGCCCGGTTCGAGCTTCAGCCACACCTCGGCATAGTGCCGCAGCGGCTCATAGTGCCCGATGCCCACAACCGGGGCGGCAATCGTCTCCTTGTAGAGCACATGCGGCGGGCACATCCGCACCACGTCGCCGAAGCGCGCCGCCAATATGCCCTGCAAAACCTCCACCTGCACCGCGCCCATCACGCCGACGGAAACGCCGTCCGCCTCCGGGCGAACGGAGAGCAGCGGGTCTTCCTCCTCCATTTCGCGCAGATGCGCCAGCAGCGCGCTCTGCGTCAGCGGCGCCGTCGGCTCCACCTGCACGCTCATCAGCGGCACGATTTCGGGCGCTTCAAGGCCGAAGCCGTCGCCGATTCGCTCGCCGGGTCTGGCCGAAAGCCCCGCCAGCGCGGCGGTCTGCCCGGCGTGCGCCTCGCCCATCGGCAGCAGCCTGCCGCCCTGCGGCGCGAGAATCGCCGCGACCTTGCAGACGCCGGAGATCGTCCGCACCTCGTCGCGCGCGCGCAAAACGCCGCTCGTCACCTTCACATAGGTATATCGAACGCCGCCGACGCGCCGCACGCGATACGCCTTGGCGGAAAACGGCTCGCCCTCGCGCCGCGCGTAATCCGTCCGGCAGAGCGCTCCGACGGCCTCCGCCAGCGCGTCCACGCCGATATCGCCCAGCGCGCTGCCCGCCAAAACGGGATAAAGCGCGCAGGCCGCAAACGCGCGCCGCGCGCCCGAAAGATAATCCGCCCTCGACGCGGTCTCCTCCAGATGCTGTTCCAGCAGAAGCTCGTCCCGCTCGGCCAGCGCCTCGCGCACGTCGCCCGCCATCAGCACGCAGTCGCCGGAAAGCAGCCTGCGCATCTGCGCCGTCACGCGCGCAACGTCCGCGCCCTCCCTGTCCGTCTTATTCAGAAAGAGAATCGTCGGGATTTTCCGCTTTTGCAGCAGCCTGAAGAGCGTCACGGTATGGCTCTGCACGCCCTCCGCGCAGGAGACGACGAGCAGCGCCGCATCCAGCACGGACAGCGCGCGCTCCATCTCGCCGGAAAAATCGACGTGCCCCGGCGTATCCATCAGCGTGACAAAAAGCGGCTCGCCGCCCGAAACCGGCCACGAAAGCGTCGCCTGTTCGGTGAAAATCGTGATGCCGCGCGCGCGCTCCATCGGATCGTCGTCCATGAAGGCGTCGCCGTGATCGACGCGGCCGCAGGCGCGAATCACGCCTGCGCGCCTGAGAAGCTGTTCGCAGAGCGTCGTCTTGCCCGCGTCAACGTGCGCCGCAACCCCGAGCGTCAGATTCATGGCTGTTCCTCCGTCTGCGCTTTCGCCGCCTCGTCCTCCTCGCGGATGCGGTCAAACACCGCATCCACCACCTTCTGCTGGTGGCGCGTGAACTTGCGCCCGTCGAGATAGGCCTTCGCCATCTCCGGCCTGCGCCGCAGGGTGATATACAGCGATTCGCTGAGCTGCCAATCGACGATGTGCGCGTGGTTGCCGTTGAGCAGCGGTTCGGGCACGGTCAGCCCCTCGAACTCGCGCGGGCGGGTATACTGCGGGTATTCGAGCAGGCCGGAGGAAAAGCTCTCCGTCTGCGCGCTCTCCTCGCAGCCCAGCACGCCCGGCACGAGCCGCGCCACGCAGTCCACCAGCACCATCGCGCCCAGTTCGCCGCCGGTCAGGACGTAATCGCCGATGGAAATCTCCTCGTCGATGCACAGATCCAGCGCGCGCTGATCCACACCCTCGTAGTGGCCGCAAAGCAAAATCAGCTCGTCCTCCCTGGCGAGCTGCTCGGCCTTCTTCTGCGTCAGCGTTTCGCCGCGCGGGGAGAGATAGATGCGCTTCACCTTTCTGCCGCCCTGCACGTCGCGAATCGCGTCCACAATCGGCTGGGCGAGCATCACCATGCCCGCACCGCCGCCGAAGGGCGCGTCGTCGGTATTGTGGTGCTTGTTTTTGGAATACGCGCGGATATCCACCTCGCGGATCTCCAAAATGCCCGCCTTTTCCGCGCGGCCGAGCATGCTCGTGTGCAGCGGGGTGAACATCTCCGGGAAGGTGGTCAGAATCGTGATTTTCATTTGTCCTCCGTGGGCTGGGACGAGAGCAGCGTCATCTCCTGCCGCGCCATCTCTTCGAGCACGGCGTACATCTGCTCCTCCTGCGTGGCGATTTCCAGAATCTCGATTTCGCGCAGGGTGACGGTTTCCTCCTCCGCCTCGCGGCCGAAGAAATCCAGCAGCCGCAGCTTGAGCCGCAGTCCGTTGGCCTCCAGCACGCGGCCGGTAATCATGTCGTCGCCCATGATGACGGAGACGATCTCCCCGCGCTCCTTGCAGGCCAGCAGCACGCTGAGCAGCAGATCGGTGTCCTCCGCAGGCGCTTCCGTAAAGAAGCAGCGATGGTGCTGCTTGTGGTAAGCGAGCAGCATCGCCAGCCGCTGTTCGTATTCCTCCCCGGCGAGCACCTGAATGACGTCCTGATTGCGCCGCACGCGCCAGCCGTCAATCTGCCCCCACGGGCTCAAATCGCACATGAGCACATGCTGCCCGTCCACCGCCTCCACAAACCCTGCGGAGAACCCCTCCGGGTCTTCCGGGTCGGTGTAGACGGAAGCCAGCGCGCCCTGCGCCGCCAGAATCCTGAGCAGGTAAACCATATATCCGTTCGTCATCGTTTCTTTTTCTCCCTCGCCCCCGCCCGGCGGGAGCCCCTTGGCCTAAGCGCCGCGGCAGGCGCGTCAATACCTCCGCTTGGGCAGATAGAACCGTCGGCTGCCCCAGATATCCACAATCATAATGCACGGTTCGCCCGCGCAGACGGGCATTTCCAGCGTCGCGGCGAGCGCCGGGGTCGCCACGCTCCGCACGCTGGATGCATACCGGCGGTAGGTATCGCCCTGCACAAAGCCGCAGCTCCATTGATCCACCGCGTCCAGCCCGTTGATGCCCATGGCCTGCGTGGCCGCGTTTTCAAAGCTGATCAGCCGCACGGTGTAGGAGCTGATGGCCGGGAAGACCTCGGCCTCCACCACGCAGTCGTCCGCGCCGCAGGGCGCTTCCACGTCGAAGGTGAAATCCAGCGGCTTGCCCGCCGTGCTCTGCGCCAGCCGCTTGCCCGTCGCCGCAATCGCCAGCGGGCTTTGATCGACACACAAAAAACGCCGGTTCAGCCCCGCCGCCGCGACGGCCGACGTGCCGCTGCCCGCAAACAGGTCGCAGATGAGGTCGCCCTCCTGCGAGGAACAGCTCACAATGCGCTCCAGCAGCTTCAGCGGCTTCTGCGTTTCATAGCCGGTGCGCTGGGGGTCTTTCTGCTGCAAGTGGCTGATATCGTCCCAGACGTCGCCGGGATAGGCCGGTTCGTCGTCGTAATAGCGGTATTCCTTGCCGCCGGACATGATCGCGCGATAGCTGCGCCCGTTTTCATCCACCGCGCGGCGCATGTGGTTGCTTCGCGACTCGTTCCGCGCGACCGGCACGGCTTTGAGGTTGAAATAATACGACCGCGACCGCGCGTAGAACAGAATCACGTCGTGCTTGCGCGGAAAATAGCTGCGCGCGCGCCCGCCGGTCTGGTAACTCCAGATGATCTCGTTGAGGAAGTTGCTTTCGCCGAAAACCTCGTCCATCAGCAGCCGCAGGTGCGCGTACATCCGGCTGTCGATATGCAGAAAGAGGGTGCCCTCCTTCTTGAGCAGCTCGCGGGAGAGCAGCAGCGTCTGCTTCATCATCGACAGGTATTCCGCGCGATCCGGCCAGCGGTCGTCGTAAGCGGGCAGGCTGAGGCTGGGCGAGCCGGTCCTATAGCCCTTTTCGCCGATGCGCGCCTTCATATCGAACTGCTTGCCCGTGTTGAACGGCGGGTCGAGATAGATGGTCTGCACCTGCCCGCCGAAGCGCGATAGAAGAGCCTCCCCTTCCTCCGGCAACTTTGCCTGAATCAGCGTGCCCGTGCTCTCCCGGCCCATGTGGTGCTCCGCGACGCAGCTGATATATGTGCAGGGCATGGCCATCCACCTTTCTAAGCGACTCGCGCTTCTTTTGATTCGTGCGCGTCCGCAGACACGCTCCCTAATATAGTATTATACTGTTTTTTACGGGTTTTTACAAGGGGTCTGATGAAACGGCGGGCGAAGCGTTTTTGATCGCGCAAAAAAGCGGCCGAAGGGTTTCCAAAAGCCCTTCAGCCGCTCTGTCTCTGTCTTCGGGGAAAAGCGCCCCGTCATCCGCTCTGTTTTTCAATCAGCTCTTTGCGGTAGTTTCCGTTTTCGACCGTCAGCACGACGTTATCCGCCTGCGTGTACGTCGAGGACATGTGCACCGGAAGCCCCTGCTCGTCATAGACCACCTTGAACGTCTTGAACAGCGGGGCGGACGGCGCGCAGCCCAGCATTTTGGCCTGCTCGTTGGTCGCATAGGCGAGCGTGATTTCGCGATACGCGCGTCTCATGCGCACGCCGTACTGCTCGCGCATGACGTTGTAGGTGGAAACGCCGTCCTCGATCTGCTCAAGGAAACCGGGATAGCGCTTGGCGGAATAGGTCGCCCGGTCGATCATCCACGGCTTATCATCCAGGATCATAAGCCGCGTCAGGACGAGCACCTCGTCCCCCTCTTCGAGATTGAGCATTTTCTGCTCGTTCCGGTTCGCCTTGTATTCCTTTTTGCTGATGATGATGCTGTGCAGCCGCCCGCTATCCTGCCCGTATCGGCCGGAAAAGCCCACGGTCGCATGCTCGCTGATGGACATGACCGGAACAGTCGCGCGTTTCTGGGTAACAAACGTTCCCTTCCCCTGTTTCTTTTCAAGATAGCCTTCTTCGACGAGTTCATCAATCGCGCGGCGCACCGTGATCCGGCTCACCCCGTAGCTTTTGCATAGCTCCGCTTCGGACGGGAGCTTTTCTCCCGCGTCGAGCACATGGTTATCCAGTCGCTCGCGAAGCAGCATCGTCATCTGCTCATACAGAGGGACGGCATTGTTGTTATCCAGCGGCTTCATGTCCTTTTTGCTTTCCCTTCTTTAATCAAGCGGATGCGGATAGCCGAATCCGCCGTGGAATTTGCAGGTGTTGGCCGCCGCGGTGGCCGCAAAGCGAAGCGCGTCCTCCATGCCGTCGCCCAAAATGCGGCGGGTCAGGAAACCGGCGATAAAGCTGTCGCCCGCGCCCATCGTGTCGATGGCCTCGACGGGCACGATGCCCTGATGGTAACGCTTGCCCTCCTCCGAGAAGATCGAGCCTCTGGAGCCGAGCGTCACGCCCACGACCTTCGTGCCGAGCGCGTGGCAGCGATCCATCAGCGCCTCGATCTCCTCCTGCGTCATGTGCGAGCCGGAGAAGAACGCATACGTCACATACGGGCAGACGCGCGCCAGATAATCCGGGTCGGTGCGCTCGGAGAAATCGAAGGAAACCTGACAGCGCTTGGCCATCTCCGGCAGCTCATACTCGATCGAGGAGAAGCAGCTCGTGTGGCACAGGCCATACTGCTCAATGTAATCCAGATCCTCCGGGGTCAGGCGGATGCGGGCGACGTGCTGCGCGGTATTGCGCGGGCCGCCCACAAACTTGCGGTCGCCGTCGATGAGGCGAACCCCCGGCGAACCGCTGGGCGCGTACATCGTGCGGCTGCGCTCAAAGTGAACGTTTTCCTGCGTGAGCGCCCATTTGAGGTGCTCCGCCTTGCCGTCGTTGCCGAACATGCCGATATAGGCGACGTCTTCAATGCCGTCCCGGCGGCAGTTCACCGCGACGTTGACCGCGTTTCCGCCGGGATAATACACGTGGTCATCCAGATAGCAATCCACAACGTTATCGCCGACGGCGATCATTTTTCCAGCCATTGTCGTGTTCCTCCGTTTCGTTCTCTTAGCCCTTGACCGAGCCGGCCGTCATGCCGCGGATAAACTGCTTCTGCATCAGCAGGAACAGGATAATCAGCGGTGCGGCGGAAATCGTCATGCCCGCCAGCAATACGCCCCAATCGGTCTGGAGCGCGTCGCGCAGGTTCATCAGACCGGCCGGAATCGTGCGGAACTTGTCGCTGTCAATGAAGATGATGGCGTAAAGGAACTCGTTCCATGCATAATACGCCGTCAGGATGGTGCATGTCAGGAGGATCGGTTTGCTCATCGGCAGGAAGATGTTGTAAAAGACCTTGAAGCTGGAGCAGCCGTCCAGAATCGCCGATTCCTCGATCTCCTTGGGGATCGACAGGAAGTGCGAACGAATCAGCATGACGATCAGCGGGATTCGATACGCCGTATACGGGATAATCAGGGCGAGATACGTGTTGTGGATATGCAGCGCCTGAATGATCTTATACAGCGGAATCAGCGTGACCTGCGGGGAGAGCATCATGCCGCCCATGCACAGGATGAAGATGAGCTGGTTGCCCTTGAAGCGGAAGCGGGCCAGCGAATAGGAGGCCAGCGCGGAAACCAGAATCGCGCCGACAATCGTGGAGCCCGTCACCAGCACGGAGTTGAGGAAGTACTTGGAAATACCGCGCTGCCATGCGAGCGCATAGTTATTCCAGAGCGGACTTTTGGGCATCGCCCAAATGTTTTTGTAAATTTCCTTGTAGCTTTTCAGGGAGTTGCAGATCATCCAGAATAACGGATACGCAACCAGCAGGAAGTAGATGAACAGAAGCACAATGATGATGGCCATGAGCGGCGTCATCTTGTTGCCCGGCAGGCGGCTTCTCTTTCTCTTGATCTCGCGAGGTGCGGTCGCAGCCTTTTCCATCGTCAATCCTCCTTTCCGGAACCGAACGCGCGATTCTGAATCAGCGCCAGAATCATGGAGATGATGAGCATACCGACCGCAATCGTGGAAGCATAGCCCATCTTATCGAGCGCAAAGCCGTTCTTGTACATGTATACGGCCAGCGTGGTGGAGGCGTTGCCCGGTCCGCCGCCGGTGAGGATATACACGTCGTTGAAGACCAGGAACGCGCCGGTAACTGTCGTCACGCACATGACGAAGGTCATTTCCTTCACCTGCGGCAGCGTGACGTTGATGAAGCGGCGCAAACGCCCCGCGCCGTCGATCTCGGCCGCCTCGTAGAGATCCTCCGGAATGCCCTGAATGGCGACGATGAACAGCATCATCGTGTAGCCTATGGAATGCCACTGGCTCATGGCAATCGCGGAGAAAATCGCCGTATCCGTCGCGCCCGTCCAGGCGTGCGCCAGATTGCCCAGGCCGATCATCTTCAGCCCCGCGTTGATCAGGCCGATCTTCGGGTGATAGACGAACGAGAACAGCAGCGCAACGACGGTCATGGAAATCAGAACCGGCAGGAAATACATCGTGCGCAGCATCGTGCTCACGTGGCGCAGCAGCTTATCTTCCAGCACGGCCGCGATGCACAGCGACAGCCCCACCTGAAAGATCACCGAAATCACGCAATACCAGATGTTGTTGACGATCGCGGTGCGAATCACGGGATCGGCCAGCATTTCCTTGTAGTTGGTCAGCCCAACGAACGTTTTCGTCGGCGAAAACGCGCTGAAGCTCTGCGTAGAATAGAAGAAATTGACCACCAGCGGGATATAGACGAAAATACCCAGCAACAGAATGCACGGAATCACGTAGAGATACGGCGTAGCACGGTTCATGCCAGCGCTTCTAGTCTGTTGCACAACGGTCACCTCCTGATTGAATATCGCTTTGCGTTCACTTACACCGGGTTGCCTTTCAAGGGATACGCCCCTCTCTTGAAAGACAACCGCAGCATGGTTGATCTTTCGCCGCTTTCACGGCATTTGGGAGGAAAGAAGAACCGGCGCCCGGCTCGACAGCACGGACGCCGGCTTGGTTGCATTACTTGAGGGCAGCGGCAGCGGTCTGCACGGAAGCCATCACGTCTTCGGCGGTCATGTCGCCGGTCAGCAGGAGCTGGCCGCCGGTCATGAAGGCGTTGGCGATGGTCGCTTCGGTCGCGCAATCCTGCCAGACGGCCGGCTCGGTCGCGGCCAGAATCAGGTCGATCGCCTCGAGCTGCTTCTCGTCGCAGTTGGTCTCGTCCCAGGCGCCCTTGACGCAGGAGATTTCGCCGCACTCGGCGATCATGCGATGGCCGCCTTCCTTAGAGATGACGAACTCCATGAACTTGATGGCCGCTTCCTGAACCTCAGGCTTGGCGGTCGCGGAGATCATCATGCCTTCCGGCGCGCCGGTCAGCTGACCCGGATCGCCCTTGCCGTCTTCCACGGCCGGGAAGTTGAAGAACGCATAGTTGAGCTCTTCGTCGTCGCGCATGTACTTCATCTCGGCGAGCTGCATGTAGCACATCGGGGAAACGCCCATGATGAACGCATTACGCGCAAACTCGTGATCGACGGAGCACGGATCGGAGGTCATGTACTCGCCCAGCTTCTTGAAGATGTTCAGCGCCTCGATATAAGCCGGATCGCTGAAGTCGCCGCCGCCGGTGTAATCCTTCGCGAGGACTTCCGGATCGACAACGCGCTGGCAGATGGTGCCCAGATAGTGAGAGACCGCCCACGGCGCGGAGAAACCGGCGGAGATCGGCTCGTCATAGCCGTTTTCCTTCAGCTTTTCGCAGACCGCATACAGCTCGTTCAGCGTGGTCGGGATTTCGATGCCCAGCTCGTTGAACACGTCCACGTTGTAGAAGAACGCCTTGCCGTCCATGGACCACGGCGCGCCGTACTGCTTGCCGTTGTAGTTGAACGGAGCCCACTGGCCTTCGACGATCTGGCTGGACCACTCGCTGTCGCGCGCCATCACGTCGTCCAGCGCCAGCACGCGGCCGGAACGGGTCAGGTTCTCGCCGAACACGCCGGACCAGGAGAAGAACACATCCGGCAGCGCGTCCGTGGAAACCAGAACGCGGATTTTCTCTTTGTAGGAATCATTCAGAACGCAGTCCGCAACGATGTCGATATCCGGGTTAGCGGCTTCGAACTCGTCGATCAGGCTGTTGATGTAGCTGTTCTTCGGCTCGTTCGGCCAACGATGGAAGAAGTTGACGGTCACTTTATCGGCCAGCGCCACGGTGCACAGCAGAGACAGGCAAATCGCCATCGCCAGCGCCAGAGCAATACGCTTTTTCATGGGTTTTTCCTCCTCGTTTTATGAAATCGGTGATACAGCCGACGCGCTGCCGGCTGTATCACGCTGCAAATCGAATGTCTTCGATCTTAGTACTCCATGCACCACATGTAGCGGCGGACGGAGAGCGGATGTCCGCGGTAGTAGGCGATTTCGTCCGCATAGGAGCGCAGGACAACGCCAGCCACCAGCACCGCAAAGTAGTTGCGCAGATCCTCGTCGATGCCTTCCATATCGAACTCGTTGCAGTCGATCGGAATCACATGCTCGGAGAAGCGCTTGATGAACGCCTCGGCGCGCACATCCAGCACGCGGGTCTCGCCGTTCATGGAATCGCTGTAAGCGCCGACGGCGCTGTCGATCTCAACCAGCGGACGCTTGTAATCCGCGCCGTACTCGGTGATCCAGTTCTTCTTGACGTTCTCGTCGCAATCCTTGCCGTAGTTCTTGAGCACGATGAACGGAACATCCGTGTCGGTCACTTCGAACGGGCCATGGAAGAACTCGCCGGAGTGGATCGGCTCGGAGTGGATCCACTGCATCTCCTGCAGCAGGCAGATGGCGAAGGAATACGCCACGCCGTAGCAGGGGCCGGAGGACATGGTGTAGATGAGCTTGTTGTTCTTATACTTCTTGCCGAAGGCCTTCGCGCTCTCGGCGAACTTCGCCTTGTTGGCCTCGTAAACCTTGCCCAGATTGTCGCAGGCCTTGATGGCGCGCTCATACTTCTCGTTGGGCTGCAGCACGTTCAGGATGGAGAACACGAGACGGTAGAGCATGCCGTTGTTGTTGTCGCCCGGATCGGATTCGGGGCCCCAGACGTAGGAAATCGGATGCTGGGTCGCCTTCCACAGCGGGGAATCCACGCGGTAGGAGAAGCTGATGGTCAGCGCGCCCTTGTCGCCAGCGAGCTGGGTCGCGCGGGTCGTCTCCAGCGTGTTGCCGGAGTGGGAGCAGGTCACCACGAGGCTGTTCTCGCCCAGGCCCTTCGGGCAGCGATGAATGAATTCATTCGCGTTGTAGACAAAGGACGGGAGCGTGGTCTCGCGGTCAAAGATGAACTGAGCGGGGTCGAAGATCGCCTTGGAGCCGCCGCAGGCCACAAAGTACACGTTCTCGATCTTACGGGTCTTCACAGCCTCCACAGCCTCGTTGAGTTGCTTGATCTGATCCTGGTTCATGTTTGAAATCCTCCTTCATAAATTTCCTTCAAACGTCTTGTGCGATGTCATAGCTTGGTATATAATGTCTTATGACATCTTGTTGACATCATATTACAAGATTCCGTCCCATTTGTCAAGCGGTTCAGTAAAACTTCTTAAAATTTTTTCCGTTTTCTACAACAATTGAGCAAAATGGCAAATTCTGCATCAAAAACATGGGCGCGCCCGTTATCGGAATGTATGCAGATTCCGGATTTGCTCATTTATTGCCCCATCGTCAAATTCAGCAAGGAGGATGTCTTATGCTCAAAAATCTGCGCATCGAGGTGGACGCGCACACGCACACCGTCATGTCCGGCCACGCCTGGTCAACGATTCAGGAAAACTGCGCCGCCGCCGCTCAAAAGGGCATGAAAGCCCTGTGCATGACCGACCACGGCTTCTGCATGAAGGGCACCGGCACCATCTGGACGCCGTGGTCGTTTTCCCAGCTCCCGGACGTCATCGGCGGGATTCGGGTCTACCCCGGCATGGAGTTTAACCTCTGGGATACCGAAGGCCATCTGGACGAATACCTGCCCGGCGCGTTCCAGCACATCCGTTTCGGCATCGCCAGCATGCACAAAAACGTCATGCCCGTGCTGGATGCGGACGCGCACACCGAGGCATATATCCGCGCCATGGATCACGCCTGCATCGACCTGATCGGCCACCCCGGTATTCCCTCCTACCCCATCGACGCGGAGCGGCTGGTTCGCGCCGTCGCCGAGCGGGGCAGGCTGATCGAGATCAACAACAACTCCTTCGTCGCCCGGCCGGGCTGCGACGTCAACTGCCGCAAAATCGCGCGGCTCTGCATGCAGTACGACGTTCGCGTCTGCGTGGACAGCGACGCGCACTTCTGCGCCAACGTCGGCGAGGTGCCCAAGGCGCTGGAGATGCTGGATTCGATCGACTTCCCGCCGGAGCTGATCGTCAATTCGACCTTCGAGCGCTTTGAAGCCTATATCGCCGAGCGCGAGGCGCGCATGAAAACGGCTTCCGTCCTCTGATCGTCGGGCGGGTTTGCGCCGCTCTGCACAAAAAAGCTCCGTCTCCTGCCGAAGCGGGAAACGGAGCTTTGCTTTTCTCTTCTCTTTTTCTTACAGGAAGATGTACTTGAGCACGAACAGCACGGCCAGCACATACATCAGCGGCTTGACCTGCTTGCCCTTGCCGGAGAGCACATGCAGCACCACATAGGAGATGATGCCCATGGAAATGCCCTCGGAGATGCTGTAGAACAGCGGCATGGCGACGATGGCCAGATACGCCGGGATGGCCTCGGCCATGTTATCCTCGTCAAAGCGGATCTCGGTGACGGTGGAAACCATCAGGTAGCCGACCATCATCAGCGCCGGAGCGGTCGCGAAGGACGGGATCGCCGTGAAGATCGGCGCGAAGAACATGGAAGCGAGGAACAGCAGGCCGGTGGTCAGCGCGGTCAGACCCGTGCGGCCGCCGACGGCCACGCCGGAAGCGGACTCGACGAACGTGGTGATGGTCGAGGTGCCCATCACAGCGCCGACGGTGGTGCCGATGGCGTCCGCCATGAGCGCCGGCTTGATGCCCGGCAGGCGGCCTTCCTCATCGAGCATATCGGCCTTGGTGGCCACGCCGATGAGCGTGCCGAGGGTATCAAAGATATCCACGAACAGGAAGGAGAACACGACGATGATGAAGTTGACAATGCCGACGTTGGAGAAATCCACGTTGAAGCACTGGCCGAAGGTCAGACCCAGCTTGGAGAAATCCGTCAGCGCCATCGTCGGGAAGAGCGTGTAGAAGCCGTTGGCCGGATCCGGCACGTAGATGCCCGCAACCTGACAGATCATGCCGATCACCCAAGTCGCCAGAATACCCAGCAGGATCGCGCCGCGCACATGGTGGAGATACAGCGCCGCCATGATGAACAGGCCGATCAGCGCCAGCAGCGCGCAGATGCCGTGCGTGCTGAAATTCTCGGTGAAGCTCGTGATCGTCACCAGCGTGGCGGAATCCACCGCCAGACCGGCGTTCTGCAGGCCGATGAAGCAGATGAACAGGCCGATGCCGACGGAAACGCCGCGCTTGAGCGTCAGCGGGATGGCGTTGAAGATCGCCTCGCGCACGTTCGTCAGGCTCAGCACGACGAAGATCAGACCCTCGACGAAGACGGCCAGCAGCGCGACCTGCCACGTGTAGCCCATGCCCAGCACGACGGTGTAGGCCAGAAACGCGTTGAGACCCATGCCCGCGGACAGCGCGAACGGCAGATTCGCCATCAGCGCCATGCAGGCCGTGCCGATGAAGGAGGACAGCGCCGTCGCCAGCAGCACGGCGGTAGCGTCCATCCCCGCGGCGGACAGGATGCTCGGGTTAACGGCCAGAATGTAGGCCATGGTCATAAATGTGGTGATACCCGCCATCACTTCGGTTTTGGCGGTGGTTTTGTGTTTGCTCAGTTGAAAGACCTTTTCAAACACAGTTTTCATTCCCTTCTCTTCTTCTTTCGTTCCCCCACGTTTTCAACCGGGAGAGACTGTATTTTAGCACATTTGGGCGGTTCATTTCAACGTTTTTCCGAATTTTTATCGCCATTCTTTTATAAAACGTTCGGGTTTTTGTTTTTCCCCGCCTCAGGCGCAAAAACGGACGCGCTCCGCCCGCCCCGCACGCCGAATCGGCCGTGCAGGCGCGCATTGCGCGTCCGCTCTGCTGTTTTTAGATAGAAAGGCGTTACGCCATCAGCGCCTTGCAGGCTTCAACCAGCTCGGCGTTCTCCTTGGCGGAATCCTCCGGATGCTTGGCGTTCGTGTTGACGTAGAGCTTGATCTTCGGCTCCGTGCCGGACGGGCGGATGCAGACCCACGCATCGTCCACCAGCTCGAAATAGAGCACGTCGCTCTTGGGCAGACCGGCCGGGGTCACATGGCCGTCGCAGTCGGTGCGGGTATCGGCGAGGTAATCGCGAACCGCCAGCACCTTCTTGCCCGCCAGCTCCTTCGGCGGGTTCTCGCGCAGGCTCTTCATAATCTCCTTCATCTTCGCCACGCCGTCCTTGCCCGGCAGGGTGACGGAAACGACCTTCTCGACGTAGTAGCCGTAGGTCTTGTAGATCTCCTGCAGGATGTCGTAGAGCGTCTTGCCCTGCGTCTTGGCCCACGCGGCCGCCTCCGCAATCAGCAGGGAGGCGTTCACGCCGTCCTTGTCGCGCACGAAGGTGGAGGACAGGAAGCCGTAGCTCTCCTCAAAGCCGAAGACGAAGGTGTGGTCGCCCTTCTCCTTAAACTGCTGAATCTTCTCGGCGATCCACTTGAAGCCCGTCAGCGTGTTGAAGCAGACGAGGCCGAAGCTCTCCGCGATCTTGCGCGCCAGCTCGGTGGAGACGACGGACTTGACCACCGCGCCGTCCGCCGGGAGGTTGCCCAGCGCCTTGCGGCTCTTGAGGATGTAATACAGCAGCACGCAGCCGATCTGGTTGCCAGTCATCAGGTAATACTTGCCCGCGTCGTCCTTGACGGCGATGCCCACGCGGTCGCAGTCCGGATCCGTGCCGAAGATGCAGTCCGCGCCCACCTCGTCGGCCAGCTTCATGGCCAGCGTGAACGCCGCCGGATCCTCCGGGTTGGGCACCTTGACGGTGGAGAAATTCGGATCGGGCAGCTCCTGCTCCTTGACGACGGAGACATTCTCAATGCCGATCTCCTTGAGGATGCGGCGGACGGGCTTGTTGCCGGAGCCGTGCAGCGGCGTATAGACGATCTTGAGCGCCTTGCCCGCGGTCTTCATCAGCTCGGGCTGGACGGACAGCGTCTTGACCTGCGCGATGTAGTCGTCGTCCACTTCCTTGCTGCCGATGATTTGCAGCAGCCCCTTCGCCTTCGCCTCGGCCTCGTCCATCTCCACCGCGTCCTCGTAGCGGTTGGCGCGGATGCGCGCGAGCACCTGATCGGCATACTCCGGCGGCATCTGCGCGCCGTCCTCCCAATAGACCTTGTAACCGTTATACTGCGGCGGGTTGTGGCTGGCGGTGATGACGATGCCCGCGATGGCGTGCAGATGGCGCACCGCGTAGGAGAGAACCGGCACCGGGCGCAGCTCGTCGAACAGATACACGTGGATGCCCTCGTGGCAGAGCACGAGCGCGGAAGCCTTCGCGAACTCCGGGCTCATCCGGCGGGAATCATACGCGATGACCACGCCGCGCTGGCGGTATTCCGGGTTCTGGCTGTTGATGTAATCGGCAAAGCCCTTGGTCGCGCGGCGAACGTTGTACAGGTTCATGCGGTTCGTGCCCGCGCCGAGCACGCCGCGCATGCCCGCCGTGCCGAAGGACAGCTCGGTATAAAAACGATCCTCGATTTCCTTTTCATCGCCCGCGATGGCCTTCAGCTCATCGACGGTCGCCCGGTCGTCGGCAAATTCCTTGAGCCAGGTTTCGTATGCTTCACGATACGTCATGGTTTTCATCCTCCGTCTCGTCTGTAATGCTTTTTCTCCCCCGCCTGCGCGGGGACAGAAGCCTTCCCCTCAATTATAATGCAGAGTACACGATTTTGAAAGAGGAATTTTGCCAATCTGCTCGATTTTCATCCAGCTTTTGTGGTTTTTTCCTTGTCCTTCGGCGCTAAAGAGATTATAATGGAGGCACAGGCAAAAAAACGGGCGACGACGCCCGAAGGCTGA
Organism: uncultured Eubacteriales bacterium; assembly: GCA_900542395.1. Classification (GTDB taxonomy): domain Bacteria; phylum Bacillota; class Clostridia; order Christensenellales; family Aristaeellaceae; genus Ventricola. The sequence continues at coordinate 4,979 of UQNM01000039.1, read as the reverse complement.
ACGGAGGAACACCATGAAGACGAATTGGGATTTGACCGTTTTTTACAAGGATTTTGACGATCCTGCGTTTAAGGCGGATCTGGGCGGGCTGGATGCGTCCATCGCCGCGCTGACCGAGGCCGTCGCCGCGCCGGGCGAGGACGAGGCCGCCAAGCTGACCGCGCTGGTCGGCCAAGTCGAAGCGCTGGGCATGACCTTTGAGCGCCTGATGCTGATGGTCGAGCTGACGCTTTCCGTGGACGCCCAGAACAAGCCCGCCAACGCCGCGATGGCGCCGCTGATGCGCTCCGCCATGCTGATGGAGCAGGCGAACAACGCGCTGGGTCGCTATCTCTCCAAGCTGGAGAACCTGAGCGAGCTGGTTCATTCGAACGAAACGCTCTCCGCCCGCGCCTTCGCACTGCTGGAGATGGCCGAAAACGCCAAGCATCAGCTTCCGGAAGCCCTCGAAGAGCCGGTGATGAAGATGCAGCTTTCCGGCGGGCAGGCGTTCTCCCAGCTTCGCGACAAGCTGGACGCGACGCTGACGGTCGATTACGACGGCAAGGCGATTCCGCTTTCCGCCGCCCGCGCGATGGCCTACGACGCGGACGCCGACGTGCGCCGCAAGGCCTACGACGCCGAGCTGGCCTCGTACAAGAAGCTCGAAATCCCGATGAGCTACTGCCTCAACAGCATCAAGGCCGAGGGCGAAACCATGGCGAAGCTGCGCGGCTACAAGGGCGTGCTGGATATGTCGCTCGCCCACTTCCGCATGGATGAAAAGACGCTCGACGCAATGTGGACGGCCATCCGCGAGGCGCTGCCGGAGCTGCGCGAGTATTTCAAGGCGAAGGGCCGCCTGCTCGGCCACGAGAACGGCCTGCCGTTCTACGATCTCTTCGCCCCGGTCGGCCACGCCAGCCGCACCCACACCGTCGAGGAGGCGCGCGCGCTGCTGCTCGACCTGTTCGGCCGCTTCTGCCCGGAGATGGGCGACATGATGCGCGCCGCGTTTGACGAGGGCTGGATCGACATGTACCCGCGCGAGGGCAAGAGCGGCGGCGCGTTCTGCGCCGGTTATTACGAGAAGAACATCAGCCGCGTGATGACCAACTTCGCGGGCAGCGCCTCCGACGTGAGCACGCTGGCGCACGAGCTGGGGCATGCGTTCAACAACCGCATGCTGCGCCACAAGCCGCTGATGATGAACGACACGCCGATGCCGCTGGCCGAAACCGCCTCCACCTTCAACGAGACGCTCCTCATCGCGCAGCTTCTCAAGGACGCCACGCCGGAGGAAGAGCTGACGCTGCTGGATTCCTGCCTCGTCGAGCAGACGCAGACGATGGTGGATATCTATTCCCGCTTCCTGTTCGAGCAGAAGGTCGTCGCCGCGCAGGCCGATCACGCGCTGGATGTGGACGAATTGAAGGAAACCATGCTCTGGGCGCAGGATCAGAGCTACGGCGACGGCCTCGATCCGGCCTTCCGCCATCCGTATATGTGGGCGTGCAAGAGCCACTATTACTCCCCGAACGTGCACTTCTACAACTTCCCGTATGCCTTCGGCGGCCTGTTCGCGCGCGGCCTGTATGCGCGCTACGAGCAGGAAGGCGAGGCGTTTGTGCCGGTCTACTGCGACCTGCTCTCCCGCTTCGGCAGCGACACCATCGCCAACGTCACCGCGAGCGTCGGCATCGACGTGACCACGCCGGACTTCTGGCGCAGCGCCGTGGAGAGCGTTCTGGTTCAGGTTCGCCGCTTCGTCGAGCTGGCCAATCAGGAAACCGCCGCGAAATAAGCGTTTGCTTTTCATACGAAACAGGGCTGTCAAGTTCAACTTGGCAGCCCCGTTTTTGTTGGCGGCGGTAAATGGACAAGTCCGGAATTTTGCACAAATTTCGATGACGGGCGCGCGATGCGCGCCCCTACAACGTTGCGAAAAAAGCAACTCTACCATTGTGCCGCCGTACCCGCAGGGGCGCGCATTGCGCGCCCGCTTTTTACGCGACGTTCGCTTTTTTGCTCAATGATTATTCGCAATATTTTTCCCGCTTATTTTCCGAATTGAACGCCGCGAACAGGCAGCTCACCGTCACCACCAGCAGCAGCCCCGCCCAGAGAATCCCCATCCACTCGTCCTTCGTCAGCCCGAACACCACCGGCCGATACACGCGCACACAGGCCGCCTCGCCGAGCTGCGTTTCGCCCGCGTCGGTCTGCCAGGCCAGCGTCGCGCCCAGGAGGCGCTCTTTGATGTTTTCCTGCGGCTCGTCCGCGCGAACGCGCAGCGTCACCACGCGCGTCGCCGCATCCTCCCCCGCCGCGTCGATGTGCAGGGAAAAGACCGCCGCGCCGTTCTCCTGTCGAATCTCCGGCTCGGCCAGCGTTTCCTCATCCGCCAGCACCGGCTCCGCGTCTGCGCCGCGGCCGTCGTCCGCCTCCGGCGGCAGCGCGCTTTCCGCCTCGCCGCCCGTCGCTTCTTCCGGTTCTGTCTCCGGCTCTGTCCCCGTCTCCTCGGCCTTCACCAGCGAAAGCCCCTCCGGCAGCACGCAGGAAACCCGCACGTCCGCCCCGGCCAGACCGCTGTTGACCAGCACCACGCGCAGCGCCATCGTTTCGCCCGCTTTCAGGCTGTCCGTCTGCGGGAGCAGCCGCGCGCTGATCTTCGCGCCGCAGAGCTGCACGCGCGGCAGCGCGACCCGCTTACCGTCCACCCGGAGCGCGCCCGTCAGCAGGCGCATGGCGTCCTCGTCCCCGTCCAGCGCGTCCTCGTTCACCGTCATCGGGAAAACCAGCGTCGTCGTAAACGGCTCGTCTCCCGCCGCGGCGGACGCCTTCACCTCGCCGCGAATCTGCCGCTGACTGCGCGTAAAGCCCTCCGGCAGGTCGCCCGAAAGCGTCACGTCCGCGGGCAGAATCAGCTCGACCGGCACGGTTTTTTCCGCCGTGCCCGCGTTGGCGATCTCCACCGCGTAGGCCATCGTCTTTCCGGCCGTCAGCCGCCCGTTTTCCGCGCCCGTCACGCTCGTCCTGGCCGAAATATCCGCCACGCACAGCGCCATCGGCAGGCTCTGGCGATAGAACCGCGAGCCGACGCTCATCTCCGCCGTCACCGTGCCCTGCGCGCTTTCCCCGCCGGGCATCAGCGTCAGCGTGCGCGTGAACGTCGTCACCGACGGCACGAGCGCGCCCGTTTCATCCATCTTGGCCGCCGGGAGCGCCGCTTCCCACGCCAGCGCCTCGTTCGCCTGCGCCGCCAGCCGCTCCGGCAGGCTCAGCGTCAGCGCAACGCTCGTCTCCGCCGGGCGCGGGTTTTCGGCGCGAATCGTGAGGGTCACGTCCCGTCCCGCCTCCACGCGCGCATCCGACGCGGTGACGGAGAGCGTCAAATCCTTCTCCATCGCCGCCGAGCCCGCGGAAAGCCCCTCGCTCAGTCCGGTCTGAACGGCCTGCAAAAAATCGGGCAGCCCCTGCGCCGAGCCGACCGTCGGAATCAGCAGGCACAGCGCGGCCAAAACCATCAAGCACCATTTTTTCACTGGGATCAACCTCCTTGCGTGGCTTACTTTGGCCAAAATAGCCGCCGTATATACCGCGCCGCAAGGGGAATCCGCGCTTTTTTCGCCATATAAAAACGGACGCGCGTTGCACGACTTATCGCTTAGACGGGAAATAACCTGACCAAAGAGCTCCCTCTTTGAGGGCGCAGAGCTTGCCGCCCGCTGTGCGGGAGGCAGGCAAGCGGAACGCCGAAGGTCTGGCACGGCGTAGCCGTGACTGAAGGAGTCAGGCAGGCGCGCCCGTTATCGAAATTTTCGCATAATTTCGAATCTGCTCATTTACCGGCCATATAAAAACGGACGCGCATTGCGCGTCCGGATTTTATTCAGGATTATTCCTCGTCGCTGCTGAGCGCCTCGTCGATGGCCTCCCAGACCTCTTCGTTTTCCTCGACGACCTCTTCCTCCACGTCGAACACGTCTTCCTCGCCGTCGAGCACGATGATATCCTCCTCGTCGGCGTTCTTGGCCTGCACGATCAGCTCCATCGTGTCCACATCCACGGCGAAAATCGTCTCCGGGGACGCGGAATGTTCCTTGAGATAGCGCGCGACGGCGGCGGCCTGCTTGCGGTTCATCTTAAAGACGATGGCGCGATGCTCGCTCGTCGTGATTTCCATGTTCATATTTTCCATAAAGGGCACACCTCTTTCTTCTTGATTTTGCAGGGCATAGCATAACATTTTTAACCTTTGCTGTCAAGCAGGCCGACGATTTTCGCGCCCATGCGTTCCGCCTCGGCCGCCTCGTGCGTGACCATCAGCACGGTCTTCCCCCGGCAGAGCCGCTTCGTTTCGTCGATGACGCGCGCCCGCGTCGCCTCGTCCAGCCCCTTGAACGGCTCGTCCAGCGCAATCACGTCCGCGCCGCAGAGCAGCGCCCGCAGAATCGCCACGCGCCGCCGCATGCCGCCGGAAAGCTCCCGCACCGGCTGGTTTTCGCAGCCCGTCAGCCCCATCGCGGCCATCTCCCGCAGGATCACGGCGCGCTCGAGCTTCGGCTCGGGCAGGCGGATGTTATCCACCGGGGTCATAAAATCCAGCAGCCGATCCTCCTGAAAGACTGCCGCCAGCCGTTTGCCCGAAAGGCCGGTGATTTCGCCGCTGTCCGCCGTTTCCAGCCCCAGCAGGATGCGCAGCAGCGTCGTCTTGCCCGCGCCGGAGGGCGCCATCAGCGCCGTCACGCGCCCCTCCTCCAGCGCGCAGGAGAAATCCTGCAGCACGGCTTTGCCGCCGAAGGCCTTGCACAGCTTATCAATCGCGATCACAGCCGCGTCAGCCTCCTCTCCAGCGCGCCCAGCGCCGCCATGAACAGCTTTTCAAAGCCGACGCTGATGAGCACAATCACCAGCGTCCACGCGAACAGCTCCGGCGTGTCGAGGTAGACCTTCGCCTGCTGCAGGCGCTCGCCGATGGAGGGCACGGGCATGCCGAT
>UQNM01000038.1 GCA_900542395.1 uncultured Eubacteriales bacterium | reverse complement strand
AAAAAATGGGGGGGGGTTTTTTTTAAAAAAACCCCCCCCCCAATTTTTTTCATCATCTTTGTGTTTCCCCTTTCTTTTGTTCCCCATGACCTCTTCAGCGTTATCATAGGAAAACCGCGGCTGTTTCGCCGACTTTCTATACCGAACCACTATATCATCTTTCGTGTGGCTCTGTCAACCTGTTTGCGGGGGTTCCATATGATTATCTTTCATCGATCTTTCTGTGGCAAAAAAACGGCGCGCTACCCCTTTGGGATAGCGCTCTCCGCCCAATCAAATGGCTTTTTCGAGCGTTTACCCGCGCCGCGTCAGCCTTCCGCCGCCTCCAGCGACACATCCTTGAGCGCAAAGCCCAGCGCGTCGCAGGAAACCAGATCGTATCGCACCCCGCGGTATGACCCGCTGAAGCCGCGCTGAACGCTCTGCCCGTGCAGATGGCCGTAGACGCAGCGCTTGACCCCGTATTCGCTCAGCAGCCGCGTGAACTCCGTCCCCTGACGCGCCGTTTCCGGCAGCAGCGGCGGATAATGCATCATTGCAAAAATCGGCCGGCCGTTCGCGATGCGCGCCGCGTCCTTCAGCGACATTTCAAGCCGCAGCGCCTCGCGGCGATAGAGCTTTTCATCCTGCGCGGCGGCGTTCTGCCCCAGCGGGATCGTCCATCCCCGCGTGCCGCAGAACACGCAATCGCCCGCGTCAAACGCATCGTTCTGCACGGCGTGCATGTTTTCCGGCAGGCAGGCGCGGAGCTGGCTGAGCGACGACCACCAGTAATCATGGTTGCCGCGCAGCAGCAGGATCGTGCCCGGCAGTTTGGCAATTTCGCGCAGATCGTTCAGCGCGTCGCTAAGCTGCATCGCCCAGGAGATATCCCCCGGAATCAGCACGATATCCTCCGGCTTCACGCGGCTTTGCCAATCCGCGCAAATCCGCTCAAAATGCCGCTCCCAATGCGCGCCGAAAACATCCATCGGCTTTTTGTCGCCGCCCGGCAGATGCAAATCGCCGATTGCAAAAATGCTCACCGTTCACCTCTTGTATCCGAGCTCAGGAATCTTCTTCGTCGTCCTCGTCGTCTTCAGCTTCCTTGCTCTTTTCTTCTTCCAGCGAAATCTGCTCGCCGATTTCCTCGGGCATATCCTCCGGCAGGCCGTCCAGCTCGATTTCCTCCATCTCGGAAACGTCCTCCATGCCGAGGCTGACCTCCGGGGTCTCCGCGTCCTCCATCTCGTCGTCGCGGCGGCCGCTCTGATGCTGGTTCATCTCTTTGTAGCACGCATAGCAGACGTCCTTGCCCGGCATCACCGGGTTTTCGTTGCAGATCGAGCAGAGCTCAAAGGGATCGTCGTGCGACTCGCCCTTCATTTCGCGCTTGCAGACGGGGCAGTATTGCTCCTCTTCACGGATGTAATTGAGTTCACATCTCGGACATTTGATAAAGCCCATAGGCCATCCTCCTGATACCTTGCATATTATTTCCTTGGCCGCCGCCTGCCAAATTTCTTGCGTTGCGCGCTCCGCTCCGCTATACTGCCCTTGGCACCCCCATTCTTGATCCAAGGAGGAACACCCATGACAAACCGAGCGAATCCGCGCTTAAAAAAGGCCGCCGCGCTGGCGGCGCTGACCCTCGCCCTCTCGCTTCCCGCGAGCGGGATTCTGGCGGCATCCACATTCGAGGCACATTATACAACAGCTTCTGTGACTGCGCAAGAGCAAATCGCAGGAAATCTGCTGAATTTGGATCGGTCAAATTATAATCTGGCGGAATTGACGATTGATCCGGCGCTCAGCCGCATTGCGCGCCTCAAATCCGAGGACATGCGCGATAATCATTATTTCGCGCATGTTTCCCCGACATACGGCGACGTGCGCGATATGCTCTCCAAACTGGGCTATGCGTATACCGCCGCCGGGGAGAACATCGCCCACCATTCGACCGTCGAAAAGGCGCAGGCGGCGCTGATCTCCTCGCCCGGCCACCGGCGCAACATCCTGAGCCGAGGCTATACCAGGGTCGGCGTCGGCGTGGCGCTGGATGAAAGCGGCTATGTCTATCTGACCCAGATTTTCTGCCGCTGACCGCCCGTTCCCTCCAGCCGCTGCCAGACGCTTTTCGCCTGATGCAGCGCGCCGCGCGGCGCGGGCGCTTTGGCCTTGATCGCCGCGGCTTCCAGCGGTTCGAGCGCCGCCCTGAAGACGACGTTCTCCGTCTTTTTCTTCATACAAAATCCCTCCCGCATCCATCGTATGCCGGAAGGGATTTTGCGCGTTCTTCTTATTTTTCCGTCAGCGCCAGCATCAGCCGATCCAGCGCCGCTTCCTCGCGGACAGCGCCGCGCTTGATGTCAAAATCCGCGTTCACGCAGAGCGCTAGCTGCTTTTTCAGCTGCGCCATCGTGCGCCTGCCTGCCCGCCGGGTCAACTGGCTGAGGGCGAAGGGCGGAACGCCCAGCGCCTTGGCCATCTGCGCCTGCGGCGTTCGGCTCTCCTGCATGTCCTTGGCGTAGAGCATCTGGCGGTATTGCCGCGTAATCAGCGCCAGCACGCCGATGCGCTGCTCGCCGCCCTCCAGCAGCACGTTCAGCAGCGAAAACGCGCGCTCCGCCTGCCCGTCCACCAGCGCATCCACCATCGCGAACACGGTGCATTCCGCGGTGTGCGTCGCGATTTGCTCCACGTCCTCCGCCGTGATCGTCTCCCGCTCGCCGACGTAGGCCGCCAGCTTCTGCAATTCGCCGTTGAGCATCGTCAGGTCGCGCCCGCTGGTGAACGCCAGCCGCGCGCAGGTGTTCGCGTCCATCCTCTTTTTCATCGGGCGAAGCGTCTGATTCATCCATTGCGTCAGCCGCGCGTCGCTGAGCGCGTCGAAGGAGACCGCCCCCGGCAGCTTCATCAGCGTCTGGCAGAGCTTCTTCCGCTTGTCCGGCGCTTCGCACTCGAAAACGAGGCAGGTGCTCGGCGGCACGCGCCCGATGTAATCCACGAGCGTCTTGCTCTCCTGCGCCTCGTCCTTGGCCTTTCCGCTTTCCAGCAGCGCCAGCCCCTGCACGATCACCAGCCGCCAATCGCCCAGCATCGGCAGGGTTTCGCAATTTTCCACAATCTGCTGCGCCGTCGGGTTCTGCATGAACGTGCAGTTCATATCCTCCAGCCCCGGCGTCAGCAGCTTTTTTTGCAGCGTCGTCAGCGCGCTTTTGCGGATATAGGCCTCCGGCCCGTAGAATAGATACGCATTGCGCACCGTTCCCGCCTTTACTTCGTCAAAGAACGCCCATTGATCCATCGCCGTCCACCACCATTCCGGGATTTCGCAGCAGCCGGCCGCGCATGCACAGGCCGCCGCTCAGCTCGTCGATTTGCTTGCCGTCAAAAAAGAAGATCACGCCCTGCTGTCTCCGCCCCTGCGTCAGGGTGTTGACCATCGCGTAGACCCGCTCGCGCGCCGCGTCCGCCTCCAGCGTTTGCAGCCAGCTTCCAAAGCGCGCCGACAGGTTGACCACCACGTTTTCCGCCTCCACCGACGCGGCGAGGATGTCGCCCGCCGAGGCGTTTTCCTCGTTCCAGCGCGAAAACAGCGTTTCAAGCTGCGCGCGCGGACGGTTCTGCTCCCGCTCCCGCATCACGCAGCGAACGCGAACCAGCTTGCCGCTCTGCTCCGCCTCGTCGTAAAAGACGACCGGCGCGCCGATCCAGCTCAAAAAATCGTCGCTTTCCATCAGCTCGTTTTGAAAGCTCACCGTCGAGCCGTCCGGCGTGTCCGCCTCGCTCAGCGCCGAAACCGCCCTGTCGTCGATCAGCACGTGCACGCCGTCCACGCCCGGCACAACGCCCATCAGCGTCCGCGTCAGCATGCCCAGATACACGCCCAGCGGCAGCTCCGCATCCGCCAGCGCCCGCGTCAGCTCAGCCGAAAAGCGAATTTCAATCGCCTGCTCGCCGCCCTCCATCCGCACGATTTCCGGCATTTCGGCGATATAGCCCATCGGTTCGGGCACATGCCGCATCATCAGCGCGTCGGCGGCGACACTGCCCAGCGCCTCGAGCACCGTATACAGGCAGTCGATCGGCGCCGCACCCGCATCATAGGAAAGCGTTCGCACCGCGGGCAGCAGCAGCATGCCGTCTGCCGACGGGAAAAACAGCGTCGTCAGCCGCGTATAGCCCGCGCCGGAAAGGCGCTGCTCGTCCAGCCGCTTGTAGCGCCCCTGCACGTCCAGATCGTCAACGCGCGTGAGCGTGCCGACGGGCGTTGTCGCGCCGAGGTCAAGCCCCTCTTCCCGCCCGCCGACGAGCACATTGACGGATGTGACGCCGGACAGGCTGCCCAGCGTATCGGCCACGGCCTGACGCACGGCGAAGAGCGTCTGCGGTTCGAGCGCGCGGTATTTCGCCGGCAGGTTCACCGTCGCAATGCCCGCCGATACGGACAGCGTGGGCGCTCTGCCCTCGCCGCTCATCGGCCACGAAGCATCCGTCCGCTCTAACTTCGCCCCGGCCAGCAGCGCCGTCAGCGCCGCCTGCGCCAGACTCTCGCCCGCCCGCATCGTCACCTCGGCCGGAACCGGAACCAGCCGCTCGCCGTTTGAGGAGAGCAGATAGAGCGTCACCGTCTGTGTCTGATCCGCAAACGTGTCCGCCGCCGGCGCATCCGCCCCCGGCTCGATTATCAGCGCGGAAATATCCTCCATCGGCCTTTCGCTCACCGTGCCCTCGCAGCCGCAGAGCAGCGCCAGCGTCAGCATGAGCAGCAGCGCAAGGCCGCGCTTTTTGTGTTTCATCGGCTCTCCTTTGTCAGTCGCGAATCATCAGCGATTCCAGCGTCGTCAGCGCCATGCACCAGTTGTCGTTCTGCCGGACGAGCGAGACGGATTCGCGCACGATCTGCGCGTCGCCGCCCTCGTCGCTGTGAATGGCCGCGTCCAGCACGACCGTCGCGCGCTGGCCGTCGAGGCTGACCGTGCCGCCCGTGCATTCAAACGACATGAGCTGCACGTTCGTCTCCCGCATCTGCGTTTCAAACCCGCTGAGCGTCGGCGTTTCTTCCTCGCGCAGGAGGAAGTCATACAGCCCCTCCCAATCCTGCTTCTGCCATGCGCCAAGCATCAGCTTCAGCGCGCTATTGGGCGTGAGCATCGCCTGCTCGTCGCGCGCACAGGCCGCCAGCATCACGTGGGGGTCCGTCGCGCTCTGGTCAAACCAATACAGCGGGATGCGCCGGGGCACCTCGTCGTCGCCCCCGGCCACATAGAGCTGCACGCGCTGATAGCGCCCGTCCTCGGTCAGCGCCAGCACGATGGATTGAAACGCCAGCCTGCGGCGAAGCGTCGCCTCCGCCTGCCAGTCGGCCAGATCCTCCCAATCGGCGGGCGCGCCGTCCGGAATACCGAGGAACGCCTGATTGAGCGTGACAAACGCCGTGTCGCCTTCGCTCTGCACGGAGATGACCGACGTGCCCTGCGGGAAAAGGCCGCTCAGCCGGTCGTGCGCCGCGTCTGGCCCGGTCAGCAGCGCCTCGACGATGCTCTGCGCCACCGTCTCCTCGCGCCGCATATCCAGCTTCGCGCCGACCGCGCCGAGCAGATTCGTTTCGCCGTAACGGAAATAGAGGGTGACGTCCAGCAGGCTGCTTTCCTGCTTCACGCCCAGCTGCGTTTCAAACGTCACGCCGGGCGCGGCGGTGGTCGTCTCCCTTTTCCGCTCCAGCAGGGCTTTCGCCCGCTCTTCGAGGGGCTGCGCGGCGGCGACCAGCGCCAGCGCCGCCAGCGCGCATACGATTGCTTTTTTCATCGCTTCCCCTCCCGCTTACTTCACCGGAAGCTGCACGGTGAACGTCGTGCCCTTTCCGTATTCGGACGCCACCGTCACCGTGCCCGCGTGCAGGCGCACAATCTGCTTGACGATGGACAGGCCGAGCCCCGTTCCGCCCGTCTCGCGGGAACGCGCCTTGTCCACCCGATAGAATCGGTCGAACACATGCGGCAGATCCGCTTCGGGGATTCCAACGCCCGTGTCGGCGATTTCAAGCACCGCGTCGCGCCCTGCCTTGGCGAGCGAAACGGTGATCGTTCCGCCGTCCGGCGTGTATTTGATGGCATTTTCGATGATGTTGTAGCAGACCTGCGCCAGCTTGCCGGGGTCGGCGAACATCTCGCATTCGTCCTGAATGTGAACGACAATCTGCTGACCGCGCTTTTTTGCCAGCGGGCCGAGACGCGCGGCCGTCTCGCGCACCGTGTCGGCCAGCACCATCATCTCCCGGCGCAGGCGCAGCTTGTGGCTGTCAATGTGCACCAGCGTCAGCAAATCGCCGACGACGGAGGAAAGGCGGTCGATTTCCTTGTCGATATCGCCGAGGAACTCCCTGCGGAGCTGCGGGTCCATGTCGTCCTGATACATCATGGATTCCACCAGAATCTTGATCGTCGCCAGCGGCGTTTTCAGCTCGTGCGAAGCGTTGGAGACAAACTGGTTGCGCGCCTCGTCGAGGTTGTGCACCTGCTCGCTCATCTGGTTGAACGCGGCGGCGAGCTGCGCCATTTCGCCCTTGCCCTGCACGTGGACACGGTATTCATAGTCGCCCTTGCTCATCCGCTCGATGCCGCCGGAGAGCTCCGCGACCGGCCGGGTCACGATGCGGGAGATCAGCCCCGCCAGCACCAGCACCGCCGTCAGCGCCAGCAGGAAGATGAACACCATGCGGTCGCGCACGGAGATCAGCGAATCCACCGTCTCCTGCACGTCCGTCAGCAGCAGCAGCGCGCCGGTTCGCTGCCCGTCCGCTTCCAACGGCGACACGAAACAGCCGACCCACACGCGCGAAATATCGCGCCCGGTCAGCGCGTCCAGCACGGACGGCGCCTGCGTTTTGCCCGCGCCGTCCCGCAGGTGGAAGCCGTAATCCGCGTCCTTTTCGCCGCGCAAAACGGCGCGCACCTCGCCGAGCGCCAGCAGCGTGCCGCAGCGCTCGCCGAATGTGTCATACGTCACCTTTCCATCCGCGTCCACAACCAAAAGGCGGCCGCCGCTCTGGCTGGCCGCCTGCAAAAGCCGCTGATGAAACGCATCCGCCGTGTCGCTCCCCAGCTTTTCGCCCAGCGCGGCGGCGAGGTTCTGCGTCTGCGCCGCGTGGCTGCGAATCGCATCGGAAAACAGCGCGTCGCCGACCAGCCGCACCGTCGAAAAGGCGACCAGATAAAACGCCGCGCCGATCACCAGCACCAGCGACGCGAGCAGCTTGGTGCGGACGGAATGGAACGGGTTAATCCTTGTCGGTGAAATAGTAACCCACTCCCCACTTGGTCAGGATGAACTCGGGCCCAGCGCTGTCCCGCTCGATCTTTTCCCGAAGGCGGCGGATGTGCACATCCACCGTGCGCATGTCGCCCATGTAATCGTATTTCCACACGGTTTCCAGCAGCGCCTCGCGGCTGTAAACCTTGCCGCGGTGGGTAATCAGAAGCTGAAGCAGATCAAACTCCTTGGCCGTCAGCCGAACGGGCTGGCCGCCGAGCACCACGGTGCGGTTCTGGCAGTTGACCTCCAGATCGTGCACCCGGATGACGCGCTTCTCTTCATGCACCTCGGTCTGCGGCTGGCTGCGCCGGAAGATGGATTTGATCCGCGCCTTGACCTCCAGAATGTTAAACGGCTTGGTCATGTAATCGTCCGCGCCGTATTCAAGCCCGAGAATTTTATCCATATCCTCGCCCTTGGCGGTCAGCATGATGATCGGCACATTGCTGCGCTCGCGGATGCGCTGACAGACCTCGATGCCGTCCAGCCCCGGCAGCATCACGTCCAGCAGAATCAAATCGTACTCACCGGTAAAAAACTTGGCCAGCGCTTCCTCGCCGTCCATCGCGGAATCGGTCAGATAGCCGTCCTGCTCCAAACTGTATTTCAATCCCTTGAGAATCAGGGGTTCGTCGTCCACCAACAAAATCTTTCTGGCCATGTTTTTTCACTCCTCGTGCGGATAACAGCCAAATGGCTGCGTCAATCTTATTGTAACGCATGATCCGAACAAAAATCAAGGTTTTTGACACAGAATTTCGGTTGTTTTGTAACATTTTCCGTTTTTAGACATAAACCTGAAATATTTCTTTCTCTCCCTTCCACCTGCGGGCGAATATTTGTCCGCCCAGACTGTGGACAAAAAGCTATTCTCCCCCCCCCGAAGGGGGGAGAATAGTCCTTTCCGCAAATGAAAGAATAGCTGAATTTCTTGATTTTGCTATTCAAGCCAAGTTTGCTTATGTGGGCAAGCTGCGCGGGCGAATATTTGTCCGCCGCGAACGCTGTACATTTTCAGAAAAAAGTGGTATCATAAATGTGTATTGCTTCAAATAAATGGAGGGAATGTTTTGCCCCAACGCCTGTTTGCGCTGCTGCTGTGCGCAGCGCTTTTGATATCCGCCGTTCCGCCCGTGCTGGCCGAAGATCAGCCCATCGAGGCGGAGCGCTTCGTCGCCCCGACGCTCCCGCCGGACGCCATCGCATGGGATAAGAACCATCCGGATATTCTCGACGAAGACATGCTCTACGCGCACAGCGCCATTTTGATCGAGGCGGACACCGGCGAGGTGCTCTTTGAAAAGAACGCGGACGAGATCATGTTCCCCGCGTCCACGACGAAGATTATGACCGCCTATATCGCCCTGCAAATGTCCGATCTGGAAAACGACGTGGTCACGGTGTCGCAAAACGCCGTTGATCTCGTTCCGCCGACCTACCAGACCATCCCGCTCATCGCCGGGGAACAGGTGCCGATGCTCGACCTGATTTCGGTCATGCTGATCCGTTCGGGCAACGAGGCCGCCAACGCCGTCGCGGAATACCTCGCCGGGAGCGTTGAGAATTTCGCCGACCTGATGAACCAGACGGCGCAGATGCTCGGCTGCTCGCCGAACACGCATTTCGCCAATCCGTCCGGCGTGCACGACGAAAACCACTACACCACCGCGCGCGATCTGGCGGTCATCGCGCAGGCCTGCATGAAGGACGAGCGCTTCGCCTCGATCGTCTCCCAGACCTCCTACGACATGCCCGCCACACAGACGGAGAGCGGCGCGGCGGGTCATCCCCGGCGCACCATCGTCGGCAGCACGGCGATCCTCAACCCCGAAAACGAAACCTCCTATTATCGCTACGCCACCGGCGTCAAAACGGGCTACACGCTCGCTGCCGGTTATTGTTTCGTCGGCTCGGCGACCAAGGGCGGCATCGACCTGATTTCCGTGGTGCTCTACGACGGCGATACCCGCCGCTATGAGGACACCAAGCGCCTGTTTGAATACGGTTTCACGCAGATCGAATCCATCACGCCGGAATCGCTCTACGCCGAGGATCCGCGCGTGATCGACGTCACCGGCTTTGACACCAGCGACGCCCAGCACGGCGAATTGACGCTGGGCATCCGCGCCGTGGACGAAGACAAGGACATGACCATCGTCGGCCGGAAGGACAACATTGATTTCCTCCGCGAAAACTTCGGTCAGGTTTCCTCGATCCGCTGGACGCGCGAATTCCGCGCCCCGATCAACGTCGGCGACGTGATGGGCATCCTCACGTTCTATTCCGAAAACAAGGGCGTCGCCGAATACGAGCTGGTCGCCACGCGCTCCATCGCCGCCCGCGCCGACGCGCCGCTGACGCTGGAGCAGATCGAGGCCTACACCGCGCAGGATGAAAACCCGTGGCCGCGCTTCTCGTGGGATTTGCTCGTGCCGCCGGGGCTGATTCTCCTTGCGCTGATCTGGCTGATTCGCTTCATCCGCAGGCATCGCAAAAAGCGCATCAAAGCGCCGAAGATCAAGCCGATTAAAAAGAAATATCTGCGATAAACTTTTCCGCATTGAAAAAGAATCCCTGGCCTTCACGGCCGGGATTCTTTTTCAATGCGCTTTTTATCGCGCCGGATAGATCAGCACGTAGCCCTCGCTCTCCTCATAGTCAAAGCCTTCCAAATCCCAATTCGAGATTTCGTTTGCCCTCGCGAGGTAGATTTTGTCCGCTTCCGGCTGCATATCCTCCGAAACGTAGATCGTTTCGTATCGCGTGCCGCGCTCGGCCTCCGCCGTCCGCATATCCGCGTCCGTCGCGTAGAGGAACATCATTTCCGCGCCTCCGCTCGGCTGAATATGCGGGTAGATGTTGCCGGTCACGTTGATCTTTTCACCCGTTTCGGCCTGAATTTCCGCAGCGCGGGCGGCCATTTGCTCAAATCCCGGAAAATACACGTTCGCGTTGGCCTGATAGTTTCCGCCGAACAGCTGCACCGCCAGCCACGCGAAATTGACGGCCATCAGCGCGCCCATCGCCGCCGCGCACTTGAGGTTTTTGCGCTCAATCGTGCAAAGTCCGGCGGCCATCAGCACCGCGTCGAAGAGAATCAGCGCGGAATGGTCAAACAGCCCGGTTGTGCCGCTCATATCCAGCGTGCCAATGCTGCCGAACATCACCAGCGCCGCCAGCGTCACCGCGCACGTCGCCGCAACCATGGCGCGCGCGGCCGCCTTCTCCCGCGCCACGCGGCGGCCGTCCGTCCAGCGCGCAAACAGCGCCAGCGCGCCCAACACCATCAGCGGCAGGCTGAACATGAACAGCGCCAGCATGCCGTCCGGGGTATACATCGCCTGATGGATGTTTTCATGCCGCAGCACCTGAAATACGCCGCCGATCAGCACCGCCCAGAGCTTGTCGCCCACGGATCGATTTTCCGCCATAAAGGCCTTTTCAAAGCCCTCAAGCCGCGGAACCCGAATCAGGCCGAGGAGCGTCATGCCCTCCGCGCCCGTCAGGTTGACAAACGCCGTCAGCATGGCGGGCACGCACAGCAGCAGGCCGATCGCGCCGGCAATCGCCGCATGCCGCTTCCTCCTGCCGAAAATCAGCGCGATGATCGCGCAGGCCAGAATCGCCGCCGGAGCGATGAAGAAATACATATCCTGCGCGTAAGCCGTCAGCGCCAGCACGATCATGCCCGGATAGAGCGCCGCCGGTTTGGTCACGCCGCGCGCAATCAGGCACAGCGCAATCGGCAGCAGGTACAGCGCCGCGCACGAGCCGCAGGTCATCCGCGCTTCCAGCACGAAAATCGGGCAGAGCGCGGCAATCGTCAGCATCCAGCGCGCCGCGCGCCTGCCGGAAAGCGCCTCGCCCAGCCCGTAGGCCGCAGGCATCGCCGCGCAGGAGAGCAGCGCGAGCGGCAGCCGCACCGTCAGCTTGCTCATGCCGAACAGACCGACAAACGGCGCGGTCAGCACGGCCAGCAGCGGCCCGGTCGTCTCGCCCGACCATTGGGAAAGCTGGGTCGTCAGCCCCTGCCCGAAGAGGAAGCCGCCCGTCTGCCAGAGCGCCTTGGCCTGCACGCCGACAAGCGCCTCCTCCGCGCTGATTCCGGCGGGCAGGCTCGTCAGCCTCGCCAGCCGAACGAGCACACCCGCGGCAATCGCCGCCCCGCAGATCGCGCGGTGCGTCTTTTCGCTCATCGTCCGCGCCCCGTCGCCCCCGCGCTGGACGGCGGCAAAGAGAATCGCGACGGCAATCGCCAGAAATACCAAAGAATCCATCGTAAACATCGCTTTTCCCTCACTCCGCCCAGTATCTCGGATAGACCGCCGCAAAGTTGCCGAAATCGGTAATCAGATAATCCGCCTCGTCAAACAGCGCCTTCTCGTTCTGCCGGACGATATAGACCGCACATTCCGTCGGGTCGGGCGTGAAATCCTTGAAATCCTGGAAGACATATCGCTCGGTAAAATACCAGCCGTTGGGCTGCCCGTCGCTGCCGCGCAGCTCTTCCTCCTCCGAACGCATGGCATGGTCAATCCGGTGCGCAAACATCACCTGCGTCGTCATGGTCTTTTCGCCGTCGTTGCGCGACATCGTGGTCAGGTAGTAGCGGTCGCAGTCCCAATCCCACGCCTCTCGCAGCGCATCCTGCAAGCCGTAATAGAAATTGTTGGCCGTCTCCGTCTGATAATCCGCGTCGGTGAAATACACGCCGCACGCGCCCGCAAAACCGATTGCGATCATCACGACCATCGCGGCCAGCGCCGTGCGCAGCCGCCTGCCCATCTGCCAAAGCGCATACGCCGCGCAGAGGATCCACGGATAATACAGAATGTTGTTGCGGTTGACCACCGCGCCGACCATCGTTGTGTTGATGATGGCGGCGAACATCCAAATCAAAATCAACATTCCGCCGTCGCGCAGCGGTTCCTCGCTCCCCCGGAGCGCCAGCCGCCTGCGGTCGCGGCAGAGCCTGTACCAGCCGTACAGCGCCGCCGGAATGACGAAGGGATACATCGTATCGGCCCATGCGATGCCGCTGTAACCTCCCGCCGGATAATAGCCGATGGCGGTGGGCAGGAAATCCTTGAGCTTCTGTGCCATGCTCAGATACGGATTCGGTGAACCGAGCGAAATATCGTTGGCACGCTGGGATTTTTCAAAGCGCGGCATGGTCATCTTGCCAAGCGTCATCGTTTCCAGCCCAAAGGCGTTGATCACCATGGTCACATAATACGGCCCGGAAACCGCCGCGAAAATGGCGACGCACACCGCCAAATCCAGCGGCTTCACCTTTTTGCGCGCCGTCAGGAAAATGGCCATGGGCAGCAGGATGCAGGGCACGGAAACCGCCGCGAGGCCGTAAGCATACGGCGCGAGGCCAAAGACGACCATCGACAGATAGAGCGCCCATCGCCTGTGTGTGCCGATCAGCAGCAGCTCCGCCGCCAGCAGCACCACGTGCGGCAGCATATTCGCCTCCAGCGCCCAGCGGCTCAAAACCATGTGCCACGGGTTCAGCGCCAGCAGGAACAGCGCCGTCAGCGCAAAGCCCCTGCCGCCGATGCGCCGCGCCACGTCCCACATGAGCGGCAGCGTCAGCAGCCCCATCAGCAGCATCGGAAAGCGCAGCGTGAACTTGCTCAGCCCAAAGAGCTTGACGAACGGAATGAGCAGATACGAATACAGCGTGGACATCTGCGAATAGCCCCACGCCTCAAAATACGTCGGCCAGCTCGTGCCGTATTGATCCGTTCCGTTGTCGGCCAGACAGAGCGCCTCCACCGCCGCCATCGAGCCATCCTGATTCTGCCCCATCGGCAGTTCCAGAAAGCGATAGCAGCGGACGAACGCGCCGACCGCCAAAAGCAGGCCGAACGCCACCCAATACCCCTTGTTTGAAAGCGTCAGTCTCCGTTCAAGCCGCGCGATTCCGCGAAGATTCAGCACGCGCTCGCGCGCGCCGTCGTGAAACGCCAGAACCAGCAGCACAACCGCCAGCGGCACAAAGACCGCCCTGCAAAGGATTTCCATGCCTTCCGCTCCTTTGTGTTTTGATATGCCCGCGCCGAGTTGAAAAAAGAGAACCGGCGAACACCGATTCTCTCAAAGCGCGAAACTTACGCGTTCTTGGCAACCTCGACGAGCTTGGCAAACGCAGCCGCATCGTTCACGGCCAGATCGGCCAGCACCTTGCGGTTGAGATCAATGCCAGCCTTCTTCAGGCCGCAGATAAACTTGGAGTAGGACATGCCGTTGATGCGGGTCGCGGCGTTGATACGGGCGATCCACAGGGAACGGAAGTCACGCTTACGCAGCTTGCGGCCGATGTAAGCGTAACGCAGGGAGCGCATAACCTGCTCCTGCGCGGCACGATACTGCTTGGACTTGGAGCCATAGTAGCCCTTCGCCAGCTTCATGATCTTCCTGCGCTTCTTATGGGCATTAACCGCCCCTTTGATTCTTGCCATGGTTCAAAAACCTCCTTGCCGGCTGGGCTTACTTGTACGGGATGAGCTTCTTCATCGTGCCCGCGTAGCTCTGGGAGACATACGCAGTACGACGCAGGTTGCGCTTGGTCTTACGGGTCTTCTTGTTGAGGATGTGACGCTTGAAGGCCTTGGCGCGCTTAACGAGACCGTTCTTGGTCAGGGCGAGGCGCTTGGCGGCGCCGCGATGAGTTTTCTGCTTAGGCATAAGGGGAATCCTCCTCTCCGGATCTTTATTCTTTCGGAGCCTGCTTGGCTTCTTTGCTGGGGTCCTTCGGAGCCAGAATCATGATCATGTGGCGTCCCTCGACGAGGGGCTTGCGTTCCACGATGGCCACGTCCTTGACCCGCGTGACGAAATCCTGCATCACCGCCAGGCCGATCTCCTGATGGGTGATCTGCCTGCCGCGGAAGCGGATCGAAACCTTGACCTTATCTCCGCCCTGAAGGAACTTGACAGCCGCCTTCGCCTTGGTCTGGATATCGTTTTCCTCGATCGTGGCGGAGAGCTGCACCTCCTTGATGGAGACGACCTTTTGATTTCTGCGGATCTCGCGCTCCTTCTTGGCCTGCTCGTAACGGTACTTATCATAGTCCATCAGTTTGCAGACCGGCGGTTTGGCGGTAGGAACAATCTTCACCAGATCAAGCCCCGCCTCCTCGGCCAGCTCAAGCGCCTTGCGGATCGGCTGCACACCGAGCTGTTCACCGTTCTGGTCGATGACACGCACCTCGCGGTCGCGGATTTCCTCGTTCATCATCAGATCAGCCATGTTGTTTGCGATACACCTCCATAAAATCTCTTGCGCATCTGCGCAAAAAAAGAGCGGGCAAGCATGCCCGCTCTCTGCATAGCGAAAAGCGCCAATGTGCCGCGGCTGCTGTTCGCGCCGGGCGAGAAGCGGGCAGGCTTCTACTTCGTTACCTGAAGAGTATACCCCATTCCCGCGTTTCTGTCAAGCCCTTTTTTGCTTTTTTCCCGTTTTCCCAAGCAGGTTTTTCTCCAGCAGCCGCCGCGAAACGGGGCGCTCAAAGCCATACGTCAGCAGCGCCGCCAGCAGCAGCGCGGCGGCGAAGCACACGAAGGTATACCGCTTCTGCCAGAGCAGCTCGCCGTCGTAATTGGGGGTGGCGGATACGCTCGGGATGATCCGCGCCCTGAGCAGCCAGACCGCCAGCGTCTGATGCCAGATATAAAACTGCATCGACACCGATGAAACAAACCGCGTCACGGGGTTGGATAGGATATGCCGCACAACCCAGCCCGCGTTGGCGCTGGCCACCAGCAGCATTGCCCCCAGCAGTCCCATCGCCAGTCTGCGGTTCATCTGCCCCAGCCGAATGGCCTCCGTCGTCGCGCAGCCCGCCTGCACCCTGGCCGTGCGCCAGAGCAGCCAAAGCGCCGCAGCCGTCGCCGCGCTGCACACAAGGCGCATCGCCGCGCCGTGCTTCACCCGCGAGAGGCGCACATGCGCGAGCGCCGCCGCCATGCCCAGCGCGAACGTATCCAGATACGCCGGAAGCTGATTGAAATACAGGCTCACGTCTGGGTACGTCGCGGCGATATATCCCCGCGTCGCCAGCGCAATCCCCATCATGGCAGCGAATGTCGCCGCCGGCTGCCGCCGAAACGCGCGCGCCAGCAGTGGAAAAATCAGATAGAGCTGCATTTCCAGCGCCAGCGTCCACAGCGAACCGCCGAGGTTGGTGGCGTAATAGGTATCGTAGGCAAACATCTGCGTGTAGGTCAGGTGGCTTGCCACGTCGCGCAGCATAAACGAGCGATTGCCGCCGTAAGCCCGCGTCGCCAGCGCCACGCCAAGCATCACGGCAATCGTCAGCAGATAGGACGGATGCACGCGCGCCAGCCGCTTTTCATAAAACGCCGCCGGGCTCTGCCCCTTTTCCCCTTCGCCCAGCCGCGCCCACGGCAGATACAGGCAGAAGCCGCTGATGAGGATCATCATATCCACCCAGATATACCCGGAGCGCACCAGCGGGTCAAAGCTGATCTCCCTGCCGAAAACCGTCAGATTCGGGTAGAGCCACGACTGCTGCCAGATGTGGTACCACGCGACAATGCAAATCGCCAGCGCGCGCACGCCGTCGCAGGTATCCACATGCCGCGTGTCCGGGCTCTTTTCCGCGTCCGCCAGCCATCCTTTGATCGGGTTCATCGCGCCCTCCTCACTGTATGATGACGTCCAGATCGTCCTGCCCGTCCGGCGCGCTGTCGCCCTCCAGGCGAACCACCAGCTTGTGCGGCAGGCAGACGATGGTTTTGGCCGCGTTCTTCATTTTGCCCTGATGGATGCAGAGTCCGTCGCGGCAGTTGGCTTCCTTCATATAGACCGCGCCGTTTTCCACCGCGATCACGTTGACGGCTCCGTCGTCCTGCTTGATTTCATAGGTGTCCGACATGGCCAGCGGGCGGCGGAGCACCTCCCGCCCTTCCACCGTCACCACGACGGTCGAGGCCTCCCTGCCCCCCGCGATCTGCGATACGCCGAAGAGCGCCAGCGCCGCCGCCAGCACGGCGGCAATGATGATGATGTCTTTCTTTTTCATGGTGATCTATGCTCTGTCCTGATGCTTTGCCTTTCAGTTTTCCGGATGATCGGCGCTTTCTTCCTTGTCCGTCGGCTCGCCGAGATAGCTCAGGCGGATCGTTCGGCCGCTTTGCAGGCCGCGCAGCGTGACGGTCTTTCCCCGCACGCTGACCACGCTGTATTCGCCCTTCGTCGGATACGGCTCGTCGCCCACGGGGATTTCGTATCCGCTTCCGCCGAAATAGCCTTCCTTCCCCGCGATGCAGCAGCTTCCGTCCTCGCGGAAGACGTATTCCGTGCCGCGCGTGTCCTTCCATCGGCCGATGAGCTGATAGACGTAGGCCTCCATCCGCTTCTTCGCGGTCTTGTTGCCTTCGATGCGCTTGAGGATGGGCAGCGCGTCGAGCGGCTTGCCCAGCGCCGTCAGCTCCTGCGCCCGCGCCAGACAGGCCGATTCATACATGTCGTGCATCTGCGCGTAGCGCGACGGCAGTTCGCTTTCGTAATACGCCGCCAGCTCGTCGATCACGGCGGCGTAATTGCCCAGCTCCGTATCCATCCGCGCGCTGTTGTAATCCGCGCTCAGCCATGCGTCCTCGCTGTCCGTCACGCGCTGCTTCGCATCTTCATAGCTGCCCAGCTCGGCGAACGCTTTCGCCGCCGCTTGGTATTCCTGCGCGTCAAACAGCGCGGCAGCCTTGGCGTAGCGCGCCTGCATGGCGCCGTCCTCCGCGTCCAGATACGCGCCGCAGGCCTCGTAAAGCGCAATCGCCTCGTCGTATTCGCCCGCGCGCATCGCCTGCTGCGCCAGCAGATAGCGGCAGCGCTGCGCCTGCTCGGGCGCGTCCTGCACGTCGCCCAGCGCTTCAAATGCGTCCAGCGCATCCTGAAGCTCGCCCGCGTTCATCGCCGTCTTTGCGATTTCATACCGACATTCATCGGCCTGCGCGGCCGCGTCGCCGTAGTCGCCCAGCGCCTCCAGGCGATCCAGCGCCGAATGGATATCCTGCGCCTTTTCGCTCATCGCCAGCTCGTATTCCAGCGCGTTGCCCCGCGCCATCGCATCTTCATAACCGCCCAGCGAATAGAACTCGATGGCGGCGGCTTCCTTCTGCCCGTCCGAAACGAGCTGCTCGGCATAGGCGTACACCGCGCGGTTGATCGCCGCCCGCGTCTCCTCGCTTTCGGGGAGCTGCTCCAGCCAGCCGATGGCCGTCTGGTTGTCGCCCGCCTTCAGCGCCGCGTTGCCCAGCGTCGTCGCCACATCCGCGAATTTCTGCGGCGCGTCTTTGTAATCGCCCGCCGCCAGAAGCTGTTCGGCCGCCTTTTCCAGCTCGCCCGCGGAAAGCGCGTTCGTGCCCGCCGTATAGCGGCAGAGCTGGCCGCGCGTCTGCGCGTCCTCATACACGCCGAGGCTCTCAAACAGCGCCGCGGCGGCTTCATATTCGCCCGCCTGCTGCTTTTCCAGCCCCAGCGCGTAGCGGCACTGGCGGATCAGCGCAATCGCGTCCCCCGTGTCCGAAACCAGCATGAACTGGTCGCACGCGGCCTGATACTGCCCCTCCCGCATGAGCTGGCGGCCATAGAGGTAGATGCAGTCCGTCTTCTGCGCCGCCGCGTCCTCATAATCGCCCAGCGAGCCGAAACGCTCGATGGCCGTCGGATATTCCAGATGCTCCTTCGCCGCCTTGGCGACGTCGTAAATCATCCGGCGCAATGTGCTGCGCGCCTCTTCGTTCGCCGCGAGCGGCGTCAAAAGCGCCTCCGCCGTGTCGGTATCGCCGCCCGCGATGGCCAGCTTGGCGCGCGCGATGATCGCCTTTTCCGCCCGCTGCGTGTCGCCGATTTCCTCGGCGCGCTTCGCCGCCTGCTCGTAGGCCGAATCCGTGCCCACGTTCATCAGGCCGTCGATGATCTTCTGCTCCGCCGCGTCCATGCCCGCCGCCGCGCCGAACTCGTCCGGCCAGTATCGGTCGATCAGCGCATACAGCTCCTTCGCGTCCGCCGCAAGGCCGCGGTCCAGCTTGTCCCCGGCATACAGGCTCAGCGCGTAGGGCGCGCCCCAGCGCGCCGCCGCCAGCAGCAGCGCGACAAACGCCAGCAGCGTGATGACCGTGCGCAGGCGCTTTTTCTGCTTTCTCTGCTTTTTCTGTACGGCCTTCATCTGCTGCACGGTCTGCTCGCTGGAGCGGCGCAGCGTCTCGCGCGTCTTTTCCTCCAGCATGCGCTCCTTGCGCCCCAGCGTCGAATCAATCGCCGCGAAGGAATATGCCTTGACCGTGTGTGCCCGGTCGCGCCCGCAGCGCAGGCAGCTGTCGTCGCTCGTGCGGTTGGCTCGCCCGCAGACGCAGAGCCAAACCGTGTCGTCCTCCCGCGCGTAGCCCACCGCATCCGGCCCGGCGACCGAACGAAGCCGATCCAGCTCGCGCCCGGGCAGCAGGGCATTGGGGCTGTATTCGCGCACATTGCGCTCCTCTCGCCGCCAGATCACGCCGTCCTGATACCAGACCTTCTCCACGGCGGCCTCCACGCGCGCCACGTTTTCAACGTGTTCGGGCGCAAACGCGCCGGAGAAGTTCTCCCGCGGCTCACCGTGCGCGCCCGCGCGGACAAGCCGCCCGCCGAGGCGCTGATCCTCCGCGTCAAAGCAGATGATATTCATCTGGATGCTGTCGATCACCTTATCCGAAAGGTTGAAAAAGTCGATCAGGCAGAGAATCTGCCCGTTTTCATTTGTATCCTCGGTTTCCCGCTGAATCGTCACCCGGACGATCTCAACCGGACAGGTTAAATCGCTCTTCATCGTATTTCCCCTATGCTTTCTTCGTTCAAAGCGCCTTGAGCCTTGCAATCTCCTCCGCGCTCAACTCGCGCCACTCGCCCCGGCGCAGGTCGCCCAGCTCCAGCGGGCCAAACCGCACGCGGCGCAGCAGCAGCACCTTGTGCCCCACGCTGTCAAACATCCGGCGCACCTGCCGGTTGCGTCCCTCGTGAATCGTCACCAGAATATCGGAAAACAGGCTCTCGTCGCGCACCACGCGCACCTGCGCGGGATAGGTTCGGCGCTCATCGCCTTCCATATACACGCCCCGGCGCAGCCGGTCGAGCGCGTCGTTGCTCGGGTTGCCCGTCACGCGCGCCAGATAGACCTTATCCACCTCGCAGGAGGGATGCGTGAGCCGCTGCGCCAATTCGCCGTCGTTGGTGAGCAGCAGCAGCCCCTCGCTGTCATAATCCAGCCGCCCGACCGGGTAGAGGCGGACGGGGAAATCCGCGAAGCGATCCATCACCGTTTCGCGCCCCTTGTCGTCGCTGACGGTCGTGACCTCGCCCGCCGGTTTGTGATAGAGGATGTACCGCTTTTCTTCCTCCGGCGTGATGATCCGCCCGTCGAGCGTCACCACGTCGCCGTCCTCCACCTGCGTGCCCATCTGGGTGATGGTTTCGCCGTTGACCGCCACGCGCCCCGCGGCAATGATTTCCTCGCATTTGCGTCTTGCGGCCACGCCGCACATCGCCATGTATTTTTGCAGCCTCATTCCATGCTTCTCCTTATAACATCCATCGTGAAACGACCCGCCGCACATCCAGCGCCAGCCGTTTGCTTTCCACATATTCGCTCAGCACGATCTCGCACGAGGCCAGCGCCTTACCGCCCACGACCACCTGCGCCGTGCCGATATGCTGCCCCGCGTAACCCGGCGCGCGAACCGCCTGCGGCACGTCGAGCACAACCTGCGCGCTTTCGCCCTCGCAAAGCGGCACGCGGAGATCCTGCATCGCGCAGAGCCGCGCGCTCGCCTGCCGTCCGTCGATGACGGCGATCTTTCCGGCGGCCATCGTCGGCCCGAGCACGCGCGCCATCGTGTAGGATTCAAAGCAGGCGTCCATCAGCCGCGCCGCCTCGTCAAACCAATCCGAACAATTCAGCACCACGCCGACCAGTTCCATCCCGTCCCGGCTCGCGCCGAAGACCAGGCAGCGCCCCGCGCGGCTGGTGAACCCCGTTTTAACGCCCGTCGCGCCGGGGTAGGTTTCCAGCAGCCGGTTCTTGTTTCTGAGCTGGCGGCTGTACGTCCGCCCCGCCCACGGGATTTGCGCCGACCGGGTGGAAACGATCCGCCGAAACGCCTCGTTGCCCATCGCCGCGCGGGCAATCCGCGCCAAATCGTAGGCCGTCGTCACGTGCGTGTCGTCCGGCAGGCCGTTCGGGTTGGAAAAATGGGTGCCGGCCGCGCCCAGCTCCGCCGCCCGCGCGTTCATCATCCGCACAAACTGCGGCACGCTGCCGCCGATATGCTCCGCAATCGCCACGGCCGCGTCGTTTCCGCTGGCGAGCATCAGCCCATAGAGCATCTGCTCCAGCGTCAGCGTTTCGCCCTCCGCGAGGTAAATCGACGTGCCCGGCACGCCGAACGCATTGGACGAGCAGGTGACCTCGCTGCTTAAATCGCCGTTTTCAATCGCCAGCAGCGCCGTCATCACCTTCGTGGTGGAGGCCATCGGCAGCCGCGCGCGGGCGTTATATTCAAACAATACGCGCCCGGTTTCCATTTCCATCACGCAGGCGGCCTTCGCGCTGGTTTCGCCCTGTGCCAAACCCCCACCATGATTATACATAAAAATCAGGGCGATGAAAAGCCCTGCCGCCCATCTTTTCGTGTCGCTCACCCCTGCTTTTCCTTATTTTGCTCGGTTTTTAGCTCGGAAAATCGCGTTTCAAAATACCTGCGGTTGGCCAGCGCCGCCGCGTCGCCCGGATGCAGCAGCAGCGCGCGCTCGTTCATCTGCGCGGCCAGCCGGTATTGCCCCATGCGGTCGTAACACACGCAGAGCTGCATGGCCGGAACGTAATCATACAGCTCCGGCCGCACGAATCCGCCGCCCTCCGGCGGTCTGCACAGCATCGCCGCGCGATACCAGAAGGCCGCCGCCTGCCACGCGCTCTCCTCCATCTCCAGATCGCCCAGCGCGCAGAGCGCCTCCGCCCTCGGCGCGCCCAGCGCCAGCGAGGCCAGCAGCGATTGCCGCGCCTCCGCGCGCCGCCCCAGCCTTTGCAGACATTCCGCGCGCTGAATATATGCGTCGATGCGATTTTCAATCCACCCGTCCGGCATGGCCAGAAACTGCGCAAACGCCCGTTCGGCCATCCCCGGATCGCCCCAATCCATCCATTCCCGCGCGTAGTAATAGCTGTCCCGCGCGGTCATCCGCCGCCCGCGCGCCATCCACTTTTCATAGATATCCAGATTGCGCCTGCCCTGCGGCGGCTTATCGCCCCGCTCGTGGCGGATCACGATGTTCTCGTGGAGCACGTTGCCCGATACGCGCATCGCCTCATGCACCACGCCGGAGAAGACGAAGCCCGCGTCCCGGCGCACGATCCGCTCCCGCTCATAGATCAGCGTCGGCCGCCCGTCCTGCCCGATCCCCGTGTGATACGGCGTCATCACCGCGTCCACGTCGGCGGTCAGGCGGTTTTTGAGCGCCATCAGCTTCTCCTTTTCGCTGCGCTCCACCACGTCGTCCGCGTCCAGCCAGAGGATAAACGGCTTTGTCGCGTGGTCGAGGGATGCGTTGCGCGCGGCGGAAAAATCGTCATCCCATGCGTAATCATAGACGCGGCTTGTAAACTGCCCGGCCACGCGCTTGGTGCCGTCCGTCGAGCCCGTGTCCACGATGATGATTTCATCGACCGCGCCCTGCACGCCGCTCAGGCATCGCGCGAGCCGTTCCTCTTCGTTTTTGACGATCATGCAAAGCGAAAGTTCCGTCATGGCGCTCCTTTCCGCCCCCGGTCTGGCGCACACCGGGCGGCTCTCTCTCATAGAGTATGTCGGGAGACGAAAAAACACGCTCCCCCATTTCCATGAAAGCAGGTGACTCTCTTGCCGTATTATGTCGCAGGTTCATGTTCTCCGCAGAGCTGTTCGAGCGCCCCGTGTATGCAGGGCGTTCCGGGCGACCGTTTCGGCGCTTTCTGTCCGCGTCCCCCGTTCCCGCCGCCTTTCCCGCCGAATTGCCCCGTCTGCCCGACCGGGCCGCAAGGCTCCGTCGGCCCCATGGGGCCGCAGGGCGTGCAGGGGCCGACCGGCCCGCAAGGGCCTCAGGGGCCGCAGGGCGCGCAAGGCCCGCAGGGTGCGCCGGGTCCCACCGGTCCGACCGGCCCGCAGGGCGCAGTCGGCGCGACGGGGCCGCAGGGCATTCAGGGCGCGCAGGGTTTTCAGGGCGCGCAGGGACCGGCCGGCGCGACGGGCGCACCCGGCCCCGCGGGGCCTGCCGGCGCGGCTGAACTTTCCGCCTATGCGCTCGGCAGCGCGCAGGGCGCGCTGAATGTGGCGGCCAACACGCCGATTGCCTTCCCGTCCTTCGTCGCCCAGCCCGCCGCCTCCGTGACGCAGAACGCGGGCACGTTCACGCTCGTCACGCCGGGCACCTATCTGGTGACCGCCGTGCTCAATCCGCCGCCCGGCTCGGCGCTCGCGACGGACGCGGTTCTGCGCGCCAACGGAACGCCCATTTCTTCCACGCAGACGCGCATCGCCAACGGCGACAACGCCGCCTCCTACACGCTTCAAACGCTGGTCACATCGACCGGCGCAACGACCGTCAGCCTGACCGCCTCCAGCGCGCTGGCGCTGACCGGAACGACCCCTGAGGATACGCTCGCCTCCATCACGTTCCTGAGAATCGGATAACGCAAAGCCCGCTCGGCAAAAACCGAGCGGGCAGCTTGTTGACATCA
>UQNM01000037.1 GCA_900542395.1 uncultured Eubacteriales bacterium | reverse complement strand
ACGACGACGTCCAGCGCGGTGGCGGCGGTGCTTTTGGGCGAGCCGGTGGAGCGGATGACCGGGCGGGGCGCGGGGCTTTCCGACGAGGGGTTCGGGCGCAAGCTCGACGCGATTCGGCGCGGCATTTCGCGCAACCGCCCGAACGCGGCGGACGCGCTGGATGTGCTCGGTAAGCTCGGCGGGCTGGACATCGCGGGGCTTTGCGGCGTGTTTCTGGGCGGCGCGCGCTATCGCGTGCCGATTGTGATGGATGGATTCATCAGCGGGGTGGCGGCGCTGTGCGCGGTGCGCCTCTGCCCGAAGGCGGAAGCGGCGATCTTCGCCAGCCATGCGTCCTCCGAACCGGCGGCGCGGCGGGTGATGGAGGCGCTGGGCAAGCGCCCGCTGATTACGGCGGGGATGCATCTGGGCGAGGGGACGGGCGCGGTCGCGTCCATCCCGCTGTGGGATATGGCGCTGGCGGTGTATCAGGGCTGCTATTCGTTTGCGGAGGGCGGCATTGCGCCGTATACGCCGCAATGCTGACGCTGGTGATCGGCGGCTCGGCCAGCGGAAAGAGCGCGTTTGCGGAGCGTTTGGCCGTGCAGAGCGGCCTGCCGCGCTTTTATGTGGCGACCATGCGCATCTGGGATGCGGAGAGCGAAAGGCGCGTGGCGCGCCACCGGGACATGCGCCGGGAAAAGCGATTTGACACGCTGGAATGTCCGATCGGGCTTGACCGGCTGATTCTGCCCGCGCGGGGGACGGTGCTGCTGGAGGACATGGGCAATCTGGTCGCCAACGAGCTGTACGACGCGGACGGCGCGGGGCGGGACGCGGCGGAGGCGGCGGTGCGCGGCGTGGAGCGCCTGCACCGGCAATGCGCGCATCTGATCGTCGTATCCAACGAGGTATTTCGCGGCGGCGCGGATTACGCGGGGGACACGGCGCGATACCTGCTGGCGCTGGCGCGGGTGAACAACGCTGTCGCTGCGCGGGCGGATCATGTCTGCCGCGTGGTCTGCGGCCTGCCCCGATGGGTCAAAGGAGGAGACGAATTTGGTCGTGCTTGAGACGATCGGCGTGGCGTTTGCGATGTTTTCCGCGCTGCCCGTGCCGCGGATCGACTGGAACGAGCGGAACATGCGCTACGCGATGGCCGCGTTTCCGCTGATCGGCGCGGTGATCGGCGCGCTTTGGTGCGTCTGCGGGGCGCTTCCGCTGCCGGATATGCTCCGGGCGGCGGGCTTTTGCCTGATTCCCGTCGCGGTGACGGGCGGGATCCATCTGGACGGCTACGCGGACACGTCGGATGCGCTTTCAAGCTACGGCGACCGCGAGAAAAAGCTCGATATCCTCAAGGACCCGCATTGCGGCGCGTTCGCGGTGATTCGCCTGTGCAGCTATTTCACGCTGTATTTTGCGCTCTGCGCGTGCGTGCGGTTTACGCCACGCGTCGGCCTGATCTGGCTGCTGGCGCTCGTTTTGGAGCGCTGTCTGTCCGGCTATGCGGTGGCCGCGTTCCCGATGGCGAAGAACACCGGGCTGGCGCACACGTTCGCGACGGCGGCGGACAGGCGGCGCGTGAAGGCGGCGCTGCTGACGATGAGCGTCTGCGTCGGCGGGGGGATGGCGTGCATGGGCGGCGGGCTGCTCGTGCTGGCGGCGCTGGCGGCGCTATGGCGGTATCGCGCCGTGGCGGTGAAGCAGTTCGGCGGCGTCACCGGGGATTTGGCGGGCTGGTTTTTGCAGCGGGCGGAGCTTTGGATGCTGGCGGCGCTGCTGCTTTCCGGGAGGTGGCTGGGATGATCTTCATTACGGGGCCGCTGTACAGCGGCAAGCGGACGTTCGCGCGGAGGCTCGGCGGGCGGCAGATGGCCGACGCGCAGGCGCTGGCGGCGGGGGCGGAGGACCTTGAGCGGCTGGCCGACGAGCTGGCGGCGCAATACGATGTGGTGATGGCGACGGAAATCGGCGGCGGCATTGTGCCGCTCGAGGCCGAACAGCGGCGGGCGCGGGAGGCGGCCGGCCGTCTGGCCTGCCTGCTGGCCGCGCGCGCGGACACGGTGATCGAGATGTTTTGCGGCATTGCGACGGTGCTCAAGGGAGAAATGCCATGCTGATTGTGCTGCTTCGCCACGGGGAGACGGCGTATAACGCGCAGCGCCGCTATCAGGGGAAAAGCGATATCCCGCTTTCGGCGCGCGGAAGGGCGCGGCTCAGAGCGGCGGATTTTGCGCCGGACGTCGTCTTTGTGACCGCCCTCTGCCGAACGGCGCAGACGGCGGCGGCGATTTTCCCCGGCGCGCGGCAGGCGGTTGAAGACGACCTGCGGGAGATGGATTTCGGCGACTTCGAGGGGAAAACCTACGGCGAGCTGAAGGACGATCCGGCCTACCGCGCGTGGCTGGCTTCCGGCGGGGATGCCGCCTGCCCGAACGGGGAGGGCAAAGCGGCGTTCTGCGCGCGGGTCTGCCGCGCGTTTGAGCGGCTGGTCGATGAGGCGCTGGCGCGCGGGGCGGAGCGGCTGGTCATCGTCGCGCACGGCGGCACACAGATGGCCGCGCTCAGCCGCTTTGCCGAGCCGCATCGGGCTTATTACGACTGGAACGCGCCGCTTGCGGGCGGCTTCGTGCTGGATGCGGCGCAGTGGCCGGAGCGGCGGGTGCTGCGCGTGGTGAAAACGGTCTGTTATATGGAGGAAAAGGCATGAACATCCTGTATGCGATGCTCGGCGGCTTCGCGCTCGATTGGATTTTTGGCGACCCGGCGTGGCTGACGCATCCCGTGGTCATCATGGGCAGGACAATCGCCGCGCTGGAAAGCGGCTTGAGAAAGCGCCTGCCCCAAACGCCGCGCGGCGAACGGCTGGCCGGGCTGACAATGGCGATTGTGCTGCCGGTGGGCACGCTGCTGCTGACCGGCGGCGTCTGCCGGGCGCTTGCGGCCATTCACCCGGCGCTGGGCTTCGCCGCGGAGCTGCTGTGGTGCGCGCAGGCGCTGGCGGCGACGGGGCTGGCGCAGGAGAGCACGAACGTCTATCGCCAGCTCCAAAGGGACGACCTGCCCGCGGCGCGGCAGGCGGTCGGCCGCATCGTCGGGCGGGACACGGAGGCGCTGACGCGCGAGGGCGTGATCCGGGCGGCGGTGGAAACGGTTGCAGAAAACGCGAGCGACGGCGTGATTGCGCCGCTGTTTTACATGATGCTCGGCGGCGCGCCGCTGGCGCTGACCTACAAGGCCGTCAACACGATGGACAGCATGGTGGGCTATAAAAACGAGCGATATCTGCATTTCGGGCGCGCGGCGGCCAGGCTGGACGACGCGGCGAATTACCTGCCCAGCCGAATCGCGGCGCTCCTGTGGGTGGCCGCGGCGGCGCTGACGGGAAACGACGCGAAGGGTGCGTGGCGAATCTGGCGGCGCGACCGGCGCAACCACGCCAGCCCGAACAGCGCGCAGACGGAAAGCGCCTGCGCCGGGGCGCTGGGCGTTCAGTTGGCCGGACCGGCGACGTATTTCGGCCAGTATTACGACAAGCCGACCATTGGCGACGCGGCGCGCCCGATTGAGCCGGAGGACATCCTGCGGGCGAACCGGATGATGCGCGCGGCCGGTGTGCTGGGGCTGGTGGCGGCGGCGGGAATCAGATGGATTTTGGGGTGAAAAAGCGATGAGGCTGGTGCATGGCGGCGATACCGTCGGCTATCGGGAGAAATACGGGCGGGACGCGCTGGATTTTTCGGCCAACGTCAGCCCGTTGGGGACGCCGGAGGCGGTGGCGCGGGCCATCGGCGCGGCGGCATATCGGGCGGATCGCTATCCCGACCCGCTCTGCCGCGAGCTTTGCGCGGCGCTCGGCGAGGCGGAAGGCGTTCCGAAGAATTGGATTCTCTGCGGAAACGGCGCGGCGGATTTGATTTTCCGGCTCGCGCTGGCCAAACGGCCAAAGCACGCGCTGGTTCTCGCGCCGACGTTCGCGGAATACGAGGCGGCGCTGGAAACGGTCGGCTGCGACGTTCGCCGCTACGCGCTGACCGAAGCAAACGATTTTGCGCTGACCGAGGGTGTTTTGGACACGATTCAGCCGCCGGTCGAGATCGTGTTCCTCTGCCAGCCGAACAACCCGACGGGGCAGGCGGCGGACAGGGCGCTGATGCGGCGGATTTTGGCAAAATGCGAGGCGGTCGGCGCGCTGCTGGCGGTGGACGAGTGTTTTCTGGATTTTCTGCCGGACGGCGAGGCGCTGACGATGAAACCGGAGCTGGCGGCGCACGGCGGCCTGTTCATCCTCAAGGCGTTCACCAAGCTCTACGGCATGGCGGGCGTTCGGCTGGGCTACGGCCTCTGCGCGGACACAGCGCTGCTCGAGCGGATGCGGCGCGCGGGTCAGCCGTGGGCGGTCTCCGCTCTGGCGCAGGCGGCGGGGCTGGCGGCGCTGACACAGCGGGACTACGTCCGCCAGGTGCGCGCGCTGATCGAGACGGAAAGGCCGTATCTGCTGGCGGGGCTTCGGGCGCTGGGGCTGCGCGTGATCGAGGGACGGGCGAATTACCTGCTCTTTCGCGCGGATGAGACGCTGGGGGAGCGGCTGGAGGCGCGCGGCGCGCTCATCCGGCGCTGCGGCAACTATCCGGGGCTGGACGACACGTGGTATAGGACGGCGGTGCGCACGAGGCGCGAAAACGACGCGCTTTTGGCCGCGCTGCGGGAGGTGCTGGCATGAGCAGGGCAAAACGCATCATGGTGCAGGGGACGATGAGCGGCGCGGGGAAGAGCCTGCTCTGCGCGGCGCTTTGCCGCATCTTCGCGCAGGACGGCTACCGCGTCGCGCCGTTCAAAAGCCAGAACATGGCGCTCAACAGCTTCGTCACCCGCGACGGGCTGGAAATGGGGCGCGCGCAGGTGGTGCAGGCGCAGGCCGCGGGCGTTGAGCCGGACGTGCGCATGAACCCGATTCTGCTCAAGCCGAGCAGCGACACGGGCAGCCAGGTGATCGTGGGCGGCGAGGTGCGCGGGCAGATGAGCGCGGCGGCGTATTTCAAGATGAAGCGTCAGCTCATTCCCGAAATCCTCGCGGCGTTTGACAGCCTGAGTGCGGAGGCGGATATCGTCGTCATCGAGGGCGCGGGCAGCCCGGCGGAAATCAACCTCAAGGCGGACGACATCGTGAACATGGGGCTGGCCAAGCTGGTGGACGCGCCGGTGCTGCTGGCCGGGGACATCGACCGGGGCGGCGTGTTCGCCCAGCTTTACGGCACGGTCGCGCTGCTCGAGCCGGAGGAGCGCGCGCGCATCGTGGGGCTGGTGATCAACAAGTTCCGCGGCGATGTGGATATCCTGCGCCCCGGTCTGGCGATGCTGGAGGAAAAGACGGGGCTGCCGGTGCTGGGCGTTGTGCCGTATCTGCATGTGGAAATCGAGGATGAGGATTCCCTCTCCGAGCGGCTGAACGCCAGGGACGCGGTCAAGCCGCTGGATGTGGCCGTCATCCGCCTGCCGCACATCAGCAATTTCACGGACTTCATCCCGCTGGAGCAGCACGAGCTGCTGGGCGTTCGCTATGTGCAGCGCGCGCGGGAGTTGGGCGCGCCCGATCTGGTGATTCTGCCGGGCACGAAGAACACGATGGAGGATTTGCTCTGGCTGCGGCAGAGCGGGCTGGAAGCGGCGGTGCGCAGGCTGGCGCAGGCGCAAACGCCGGTGCTCGGGGTCTGCGGCGGGTATCAGATGCTTGGGCAGACGCTCGACGACCCGGCGGGCACGGAGAGCGGGAAGCCCATGTCGCTCGCGGGGCTTGGGCTTCTGCCGACGCGGACGACGTTTGACGCGCAGAAGCGGCGCACGCAGGTGCGCGCCGTCGCGCTGGGCGCGCCGTTTGCAGGCGCGCGGATGACGGGGTACGAAATCCACAACGGGCGGACGACGGTGAACGGGGAGCCGTTTTGCCGTCTGGCGGACGGAACGCCGGAGGGCTGCGTCTGCAAAAATGTGTTCGGCACGTATCTGCACGGCCTGTTTGACAGCGGCGAGCTGACACAGGCGCTGGTGAAGCTGTTGTGCGCGCGCAAGGGCATTTCGCCCAGGGAGACCCGCCCGACGTCGATGGCGGAATATCGGCAGGCGCAGTTTGACCTGCTGGCCGACGGCGTGCGCAAGGCGCTGGATATGGGCGCGGTGTATCGCGCGATGGGGATGAAAGCGCCTTAAACCTCCAGCGCGTACCCCTGCCTGCGATAGGTGCGGATTTTTGCCTGCGCCTCGATTTGAGCCAGATCATTTTCGGATAAGGAAGGAATTCACTATGAAGAAGCCGGTTTTTTTCCTCATGTTTGCGCTCGTGCTTTTAACCGTTTCCAGCGCATTTGCTTCTGAAATAGTACCTCTACAGTTCAGCTATTCGCCGATTGATTTTCCCAATATTTTTCTTTTGCCCAACGGGTACTACCAAGCGGTTTATTTTACGCCGAATTCATCAGAATTCTGGTTAGAACAGGGACACACGGATGTTTCCAACTGTATCGTTGAGGTTTTTGATGCGTTTGGGCAGAGCGTATGGAATTTTCCCGTGCTCCAAGTAGATATCCTTCAAGAGGATGCGGACGCTTTTTTCTATCAAAACGAAGTTCGTTCTGATCGGATCGTTTTTGAATACTATTGGGATCACGTTTTCGAACGGTATGTTTCTAAGAGCTGGAGTTTTGACGGAGAGCGACGCTTCACGTCATTCGACTCAATTCTTCAGCCGGAGGAAGCCTTTCGCTATATAGACTCCCAATATCCGTACACGCTTGAAATGTGGCCTTTCGGCGAAGGCCACAATGTACCGGCCAAGCTGACCTATGTGCCGGACGGTTCCTTCATCGAGCTTCCTTTTGCGTATGGTCTTCGAGCGACATGCATAGACCTCGATGACCGTTATTACATGATATATGAAGCGGATGATATAATCGAAGGAAAACAGGGCGCGGTGTATCTGCTGTCCTATTCGCCTGATTCGCATGAATTGGCACAATACAAAACAGATTTATCGTCCTGTGCCGGAAACCTTGCCGTCAGCCATGGCATGCTTTTCTTTCTGCAAGAAAAAAATCAGGCAGACACGCGGGGTTATGAGCTCTATACCGCTGCGCTGGGGGATGCGAAGGAAGATGAAATCAGCTTTACGGCGACAACAGAAATCGCTCTTGCCATGGATGAGGTTGTAGAAAATGTCATCCCGTCCGGAGAACAACTCTTCTTCCTGAAAAGCAAGGCGATCAATCCGACGCATTACGACAGCGAAATCTGCATATTATCCGAAGATGAAACGCTCATTCCTGTAACGAAATGGAATGGGGAAGCACGCTTTTTGAAAAACACCACCGACCCGCTTCAATTTGCTTGCAAAGATGGGAACGGCGGTTGCCAAATCGTCAAACTGTCAGAAGAAGAGGTCTGTTATTTTTCCCCAAAGACAGAATAATTGGTTTTAGATCTCCAGCGCGTACCCCTGTCCGCGATAGGTGCGGATTTTTGCCTGCGCCTCGATTTGAGCCAGCTTTCCCCGCAGGGCGGAGATGTGCACCCAGATCAATTCGCTGCCCGCGTTTTCCTCGCCCCAGACGCGCCGGGCGATATCCGCATAGTGCCGTCCCCTTTTGATGGAATGGAAACAGTCTACGCCGAAGCTGTGAAACAAAATGGAACACGCGCCGAACAATGTGGGAAAATTTTGAAAGCATTGCGGCGCTTTTCAAATCAATCAAAAAAACGCTCCCCATAAAGGGGAGCGCAGACGACGAATTGAGGGTCTTACAGGTTGCGAAGCTGGGCGAGGGTCGGGCTGTAATCGCGCGCCATGTGATATTCCGTGTGCAGATAGCTCGTCACTTCGCGAGAAGCGCGCCGACCGTCCAGCAGGGAGATCGCGCCGACAGAAGCCGCAAGGAAAACAACCACAAAAAGGACAGTCAGCATAATGTTGCCTCTCTTTCAAACATTCAAAACCATGAAGGATTGTGACGGCTCGGACGAGTGCGCCAAGCCCTGAAATCGAGGATATTATAGCATGGAAAAAGCGATTTGTACACTGTTTTTCTGAAAATATCAAGAAAAATTTGCGTATCTCCAAAAATTCACGGCGGTCAGTCGAAAAACCAAAACGACCAAAAATTTGCAGGAAACAAGAAATAAAAATGCAGGAAAAACCGGCTGAAACCGCCGCGCGGACGTTTGAGGCTGACTGAAACGAAAAAAAGATACGTGCGCGGCATAAATTGTGCTATAATGTGAAAAAAACGGGAGGCGCAATGAATGAAGAAAAACATCAAACCCGAAAAGAAGATTCCCCCCTATCAAAATAAGACGACGCTGACGGTGTATCTCGTGCTCCGCGCGCTGGTGATTTTCGTGCTCGTCCGCGCGGCGCTGCGCCGTGATTTTGAGAGCGTGTTCATGTGCAGCCTGACGCTGGTGCTGATGATTCTGCCGAGCTTCTTTTCCCGCAAGCTGCACGTCGAATTGCCCACCACGCTGGAAGTGATCATCCTGCTGTTTATCTTCGCGGCTGAAATACTGGGCGAGTTGAACAGCTTCTACATCCGCGTGCCGCATTGGGATACGATGCTGCATACCATCAACGGCTTCCTGTGCGCGGCCATCGGCTTCGCGCTGGTCGATTTGCTCAACGAGAGCGAGCATTTCTCCTTCAAGCTCTCGCCGGTCTATTTGGCGATTGTCGCGTTCTGCTTCTCGATGACGGTCGGCGTGATGTGGGAGTTTTTTGAATACACCGGCGACCGCGTGATGAAGCTGGACATGCAGAAGGATACGGTCGTCAACAGCATCTACACCGTCGAGCTCGATGAGACGCGGAGCAACAAGGTTGTGGCGGTCAAGGATATCGCGGATGTGATCATCGTCCATTCCGACGGCTCGCAGGAGGCGCTGGGGCTGGGCGGCTATCTGGATATCGGCCTGATCGACACGATGAAGGATTTGATGGTGAATTTCCTCGGCGCGGTCGTGTTCTCCATCATCGGGTATTTCTACGTCAAGGAGAAGGGCAAGGGCGATTTTGCCGCGCAGTTTATCCCGCGCGTGAAGCACGGGCAGAGGGCTGAGGAGTAAATGGGGCAGATCACCACAAACGCCATCGTGCTGCGGCGCGCCGATTACCGCGAGAACGACCGCATGCTCACGCTGTTTTCCCCGACGCTGGGGCGGATTGACGCGCTCTGCCGGGGATGCAGGCGGCAGAAAAGCCCGCTGATGGCGGCCAGCGAATTGTTTTGCTCGGGGGAGTATGTGCTCTATCAGGCGCGGGAGAGAACGACGGTGATCTCCTGCCAGATTGCGGACAGCTATTATCCCCTGCGGGCGGATTACGAGCGGCTTTCGCACGGCGTTTACGCGCTGGAGCTTTGCGGCGCGGCGGTGCAGCCCGCGCAGGAGAACGAGCGGCTGTTTCTGCTGCTGCTCCGCGCGCTGGCGTATCTCAGCTATGACACGGTCGCGCCGCGCCGGGTGACGGCGGTGTTTCTGATGGGCATGATGTCGCTGCTGGGGTTCAGGCCGCAGGTCGGGCGATGCGCGCAATGCGGCATGCCGATCGCGCTGGACGGACGGGCGGACGACGATTACGCGGCGTATTTCGGCGCGCAGGCGGGCGGTGTGCTCTGCGAGCACTGCGGCGCGGGCGGCGGCGTTCGGCTGACGGCCGGCGAGGTGCGCTATTTACAGGCGATCATGCGGCGCGGGCTGGAGACGCTCTCGGAGGCGGGCGAGTGTTCGGATGCGCTCTTCGGGGCGCTGCGGCAGATGGCGCAGGAGCGGCTCGGCGTGCAGATTCGCTCGGAGAAGCTGCTGTAACGCTTCGGCCTTTCAAGAAGACGAAGCCGTGACGGAAGGAGTTTAGCCGTATGGATGCGCAGAAGCTGGAAAAATTGCAGACATGGGTGAAGGAATCGAGCCGGATCGTGTTTTTCGGCGGCGCGGGCGTGTCCACGGAAAGCGGTATTCCGGATTTTCGCGGCGAGGACGGGCTGTATCGCCAGCGGTACGCCTATCCGCCGGAAACCATCATTTCGCACTCGTTCTATGTGCGTCATCCGGAGATTTTCTTCGATTTTTATCGGAACCGCATGCTCTATCCGAACGCAAAGCCCAATGTCGTCCATCAAAGGCTCGCCCAGTGGGAGCGGGACGGAAAGCTGCTGGCCGTCGTCACCCAGAACATCGACGGGCTGCACCAGATGGCGGGGAGCCGGAACGTCTATGAGCTGCACGGCAGCGTGCATCGCAACACCTGCCAGAAGTGCGGCGCGCGGTATACGCTGGCGCAGATGCTGACGCTCGGCGACGTGCCCAAATGCCCCAAGTGCGGCGGAAGGGTGAAGCCGGACGTCGTGCTCTATGAAGAGGGGCTTGACCCGCTGACGATCAGCGGAGCGCTCGACGCGATTCGCCGCGCGGATCTGCTGATCGTCGCCGGAACGTCGCTGACGGTGTACCCCGCCGCCGCGTTCCTCGACGAATACCCCGGCAACCGGCTCGTGCTCATCAATAAGACCGTTACGCCAAGAGATGATATCGCTAACCTTGCGCTGCATGAAAAGCTGGGCGAGGTTTTCCAAAACTTGTAAAAATTTTTAATCAAGTGAAATTTTCCACTTCCTGCGCTCGTCTTTATGAGTAGAGATGCGGGAAGGGCTTTTTGCATTCCCCGAAAAAAGGAGGATAAGACATGAAAGGGAAAATCGGATTGTTGGTTTTGGCAGTGAGCCTGATGATCAGCCAGACGGCGCAGGCCGGACAGTGGACGGGTGCAATCCCGACGCAGACGCGCGCGGATTGGGCGGCGGAGTATGATACGCCGACGGTCGGCCCGGCCGCAACGCGCGGCATGGCGGAACTGCTGGATCAGCCGAATGGAAACGTGATCATGACCTATTATCCCAACGTGCGCGTTCAGGTTTTGGATGTGGAGGGGAAATGGGTTCGCGTGCGGGTGGGAGATGAAGACAACGGCAGTCTGACGGGTTATATGAATGTCTATGTTCTGGCGTATACCGAGGATGGCATCCGCACACTGTTGGGCCGAATCACTTCGTATGCGTCAACGGGCGAGGTCAGGGTGATGAAGGCATGCGACGCACAATCCGAAGAAATCGCGCGGACGAACTTGGGCTGGACGCAGATTTTGGGCTGCAACAACGGCTGGATTCATGTACGGACGTTGGATGTGCCGGAAAAAACCGGATTTGTAAAAGGCACCCTTGAAGATTACAAATTCGTTCAGAACGACGCCATCGGTTACTGTATCACAGAGCCGAAGGACGACGAGCTTTCCTATGAAAAAGCTGTGGAAGAAGCAAAGCGGATTTTGCTTGAACAGCAAACGCCGTATAACGGCAGCGAAGAACCCGTGACGCGGGAATTGCTGGATGCGTGCAGCACATGGGTGCAGTGCAATTATATCCCGCAGAATGAAGCGCCGCTTACGTATATGGTTTCTTTTTATTCAACGGATGAGATGCGCAGGGACGGTATGCCGGATATTTATACAGTGATCGATTTGAAGGTCGATGGGAATCAGATTGTCGGATTTGGGTTTGGAAACGGTTGAAGATTGGTTTTTATCAAAAACGTAAGAGAAGCGGCGCTCCTTTTGACGGGAACGCCGCTTCTTTCCGTAAATATTACTTTTCTTCTTTGATTGCGTAGCAATCAAAGGGTGGGAAATCCAAGAACCTCAGGTTCTTGGTGGGGTTTG
The DNA here is from genome assembly GCA_900542395.1 of uncultured Eubacteriales bacterium. Classification (GTDB taxonomy): domain Bacteria; phylum Bacillota; class Clostridia; order Christensenellales; family Aristaeellaceae; genus Ventricola. The sequence continues at coordinate 11,637 of UQNM01000037.1, read as the reverse complement.
GGGCAACGCCCCAACGTTTCCCAACGTCTCCCCTTAGTACGTGTAGTTCTCCACGTCCACCTTGTCCGGGTTCATGTAGGGCGCGAGGGTGGAGATCATCTTCATCGGCGCGCCGGAGTTGTTGACGACATAGTGAATCTCGCCCGGCTCGATGTGGATCATCTGCCCCGGACGCAGGTGGTTCACCACGCCGTCCACGACGATATCCACCTCGCCCTCGAGAATGTAGAAATTCTCTTCCATGACGTTGTGATAGTGCGCCTTGAAATCCTGACCGGCCTGAAACTGCACGAGCGCAAAGTTCATGCGCGGGCCCTTCATCAGGTACTTGGGGCCGCTGTCGCCAAAGCGATACTCTTTATCCTCTTCGTTTACAATATACATATTGGTTTCTCCCTTTCGTGTGATTGATGATATGGGGGTGAGATCAGACGCCAGGCGCCGCCCACATGTAACGGGTGATGCGGTCGTCCGCGATTTGCAGCTCGCGCGCGTACATCTTCCGCCAGTCCTCGTAGAGCTTCATGTAGGTCGCGTGGTTCTCCATGTTCGGCTCAAAGCGGCGCTCGATGTGCACGAGCTTCTTCGCCGTCGCGGAGATATCCGGGAACAGGCCGACGCCGTGACCCGCCATGATGGCCGCGCCCAGCGCCGTCGCCTCCTTGACGTTCGGCACATTCACCGGAATGCCCAGCACGTCGCAGAGAATCTGGCACCAGAGCTCGCTCTTGGACGCGCCGCTGGCGAACACGACCTCCTTGGGAATGTTGACGGTGGATTCGCGGACGAGCTGCATGTGGCCGTAGGTGACCATCGCGGTGTTTTCCATGATGGCGCGATAGAAGGTATAGCGGTTGAACTTGTCCGGGTCGAAATCGAAGTTGATGAACATCGGGCTGGCATGCCGCCAGGAGATGTAGTTCATCACATCCGAGAAGGCGCACATCATGCCGTAGCAGCCGGCGGGGATATCCTTGGCCTTTTCGTTCATCAGGTCATACGGATCGCGGCCGGTGGTCTTGGAAAGCTCCTTCTCGTACTGGCAGAACGCATCGCGATACCAGCGCATGACCATGCCCGGCTTGAAAGCCAGCGCCTCATACTGCCAGATTCCGGGGACGCTGTGGCAGTTGACGCGGACGCGGCAGTGCTCGTCGGTCTTGGCCTCGTCGGTGTTGTATTCATACTGCCAGAAGCTGCCGCCGAAGATGGCCGCCTGATTCGCGTCCACCACGCCGACGCCCACGCAGCCGAGCTGCGCGTCGCCGCCGCCCGCGACGACCGGCGTGCCCTCAGCGAGGCCGGTTTCCTCGGCGCCCTTTGCGCCAACCTGCGCGACGACCGTGCCGCACTCGGAAATCTTCGGGAAGATGCCCGTCTTGAGGCCGATGGAAGCGGCGATCTGATCGTCCCAGTCGCGCGCCTTCAGATCAAAGATGCCGGTGGTGCAGGCGTTGGAAGGCTCGGAGGAGAACACGCCCGTCATTTTGTAGATGAGCCAGTCGTTGAACATGGTGCACATCGCGGTCTTTTCATAGACCTCGGGCATCTTGTTCTTGACCCAGAAGAGGCGGGGGAGCGCGCCCAGCGCGTAGGTCTGGCCGGACTCGCGGTAGATCTGCTTTTCAAGCTCCGGGTTCATGTGCACGAGCTGCGCCACTTCGTCGTCGCTGCGCGCATCGACGTTGGCGCACGCCCAGATTTCCTGGCCGTCCTTGTCGTAGAGGACGATGCCCTCGCGCATGCAGGTGGTGGAAACGGCGGCGATGTCGTGCGGATCGACGCCGGTCTGCTCGATCACGCCGCGGATGCAGCCGCGGGCGAGATCCCAGTTGTGCACCCAGTCAAAATCCATGCTGCCGGGGTAGCGGGGGTCTTCGCGGTGCGTCCATTCCTGCTGGACGCAGCCAAGCTGCTCGCCCTCGAGGCTGAACAGCACGGCGCGGACGCTGCCGGTGCCCGCATCGACGGCCATAAGCGTTTTTGCCATTGAAATCATCCTTTCAAATGCGTTGGTTTGTCGTTATATCAGGGGCGGTCACTCGCCCTTGAGAAGCAGAGCTGCGGTCGGCTCGTCGGTGATGAGCACGTCGAGGTAACCGCCGCGCAGCACGGCGCGGATGGCTTCCACCTTTTGCGCGCCCGCGGCAAGCCCGACGACGTTATCCATCGCGCGGAGCTTTTCAAGCGGCGTGGAGATCAGGCGATCCTCGATGTCGCTGGGGATCAATTCACCGTTTTCATCGACGAAGTGGCAGAGCACGTCGCCGACCGCGCCGGACATCTTGAGCCGGAAAAGCTCGTTTTGGGTGATGATGCCGGAACGGACAATGGTCGCCGTTTCGTGCATCGCGCCGATGCCCACCAGCGTGAAGGAGGAGAGCGCCGCCATGCGGATGATTTCGCTGACGGAGGCCTCCGCGCGCATCGCCGCCGCCATCTCGTGGGAGGAGGCGAGCAGCGGCGCGGGCATGAGATAGAGCCGCGCGTTGAAGATGTTGCTCCGGCCGTTGGGCAGATAATAGGAAACGCCGCCCGTCAGCGAGATGCAGGTGACGGGGTTTTGCACCATCGTCGCCAGATGGTTCAGCGTTCGGCTGAGCGTGTCGCCGTAGCCGACGTTGATGCAGGCGCTTTCGCTGAGGCGGTCGGCGACGTACATCGCGCCCGCGCGGGCGATGGATTCGTTGAGCTGCCCCTCCTGCTCGGCCTCCGGGATGATGAAGACGTCGTTCAGATGATATTTCTGCATCAGCTCGCGGCTCTGCTGCATCATCCCCACGCTGTCCGACCGGAGGCGGAACTGGATGACGCCGCTTTGCCGGGCGGCGTCCAGCAGCTTGATGACGCGCATGCGGCTGATGGAGAGGCGGTCGGCGATGGCCTGCTGGGTCATATTTTCAAAATAATAATACCATGCGGCCTTGACCATCAGCGCATCTTCATAATGAACGGTGTTATTCATGGCAGCTCCGTTTCCCACCGAAAACGATGAAACAAATTTCAAAATGCAAAACAAAAGTTCACACAAAAAAGTATAGCACCGAATAAAGCAGATGTCAATTCTTTTGCAAAATAAACGGCGGTTTTGAAAAAGAAGCGTACCGTTTTCAAAAACCGAGAAAAATATATTGACAAAGTGCACAGATGCGTCTACAATGGAGGCAACAAAAGATTGTGCAACGAGCAAACCTTTGTAATCGCAAAACGCAGGAGTATATGATATGGCCACAAAGAATACGACGGCCCCGCGCCTTGAGGTCAGGGGGATTCGCAAAACGTTTGGGCAGAACGCCGTGCTCAAGGGGATCAACCTGAGCGTGGATGCAGGCGAGGTTGTCGCGCTGATCGGCGGCAACGGCGCCGGCAAATCGACGCTGATGAAGATCATCATGGGCATTTACACATGCGACGAGGGCGACATCCTGATCGACGGTCAGGCGGTCAAGCTGGGCAAGCCGGCCGCTTCTCTGGCGCAAGGCATCTATCTGGTGCCGCAGGAGCCGATGCTTTTCCCGAACATGACGGTTCTGGAAAATATTCTGATGGGCTTCAACGAGAACGAGGGCGAGCTGAAAAAGCGCCTGAACGAGTGCATGAAGGAGCTCAACTTCGATTTGAACCTTCAGCGCAAGGCAAATACGCTCTCCATCGCCGAGCAGCAGCTTGTCGAGCTTCTGCGCGGCATGATGCGCAACGCGCGCATCCTGATTTTGGACGAGCCGACCAGTTCGCTGACCTTCAACGAGGTGCAATCCCTGTTCAAGACGGTGGAGGATCTCAAAAAGAAGGGCATCGCGATCATCTATATCACGCACCGCCTCACCGAGGTCTTTGAAATCGCAACCCATGTCGCCATCATGCGCGACGGCGTGATTACGCTGGAAGGCCCGGTCGGGAACTTCACCAAGGAGATGCTGATTCAGGGTCTGCTGCCCAACGACGCGCAGGGCGCTCAGCAGGCGGAAAAGGCGTATGTGCCGGTGGATTACGCGCACCTCAAGCCGGTCATGCAGGTGAAGGATTTCAGCGGCTACGGCTTCAGCAACATCACCTTCGACCTGTATCCGGGCGAAATCCTCGGCATTGCGGGCGTCGTCGGCGCGGGTCGCACGGAGCTCATCAGCACCATCTTCGGCCGCGACAAGACGCTCGGCGGCAAGGTCATTCTGGACGGCCGCGACATCACGGGGCTGCCCACCAAGAAGGTTTTGGAGGCCGGCATCAACTTCGTGCCGGAAGACCGCCACTACCACGGCATTTTCAAAATCCGCTCGATTTCTTCCAATACGACCTCCGCGCTGCTCAACGGCAAGGACGTCGGCGCGGTGAACATGAACCGCCGCCGCCAGAGCGAAATCGCGCAGAAATACGTCAAGGATTTCAGAACGAAGATCGTTTCGCTCGAGGATCAGATCGGCAGCCTCTCCGGCGGCAACCAGCAGAAGGTGGTCATCGCCCGCGCGCTGTCCACCAATCCGAAGGTCGTCATTCTCGATGAGCCGACCCGCGGCATTGACGCGGCGGCTCGCGGCGACGTTTACAACATCATTCGCCAGCTCAAGGACGCGGGCGTGGCCGTGCTGATGGTTTCCTCCGACATGGAAGAGGTCGTCGAGCTGGCCGACCGCGCGGTTACGGTGTTCCAGGGACGGATCAACGGCGAGTTCAGCCGCGAGGAAATCACGCAGGATGCTCTCACCAGCGCCTCCTTCGGCATTGCGCATGAGAGGAAGGTGTGAGGAAAATGAAGAACCTGTTCAAAGCCCGGTGGATGACCAGCCTGATCTTCCTGATCGCGCTGTTTGTCATCACCGGCATCGCGGCCCCCGGATTTCTGACCTACGACAACATCGTCACCTGCTTTAACACGGCGACGATGTACACGCTGCTGGCCGTCGGCATTGCGTTCGTCATCATGACGGGCGAGATCGACGTTTCCATCGGCGCGACCCTCGGCCTGACCGCCGGTATGACGGGTCTGATCGCCCAGCAGGACGGAAGCATCCCGAAGATGCTGCTGCTGTGTCTGGCGACGGGCGCGGCCATCGGTCTGGTCAACGGCGTCGGCGTTTCGTATTTCGGCGTGCCGTCGCTGATTTTCACCCTCGGCACGAACAGCGTGGTTCGCGGCTTGATATACATCATGTCCGGCGGACGCACGATTGAAAACTTCGGCGGCGCGATTTCCAGCTACGGCAACAAGACCGTGTTCGCGGGCGTGACGCTCTACTATGCGATTGCGGTGGTGCTGGTTGCGATTTCGCATCTGGCGCTGACGAAGACCCGAAAGGGCAAGTATTTCATCGCGGTCGGCGACAACGCGGGCGGCGCGAATCTGGTCGGCATCTCCGTGCTGGGCACGAAGATTCTGGCGTATGTGCTCTGCGGCCTGTTCGCGGGTCTGGGCGGCTTCGTGTTCGCCTCCAAGTACGGTCAGGTGATGACCGTGGCCGGAAACGGCTACGAGATGACCGCCATCGCGGCCTGCGTGCTCGGCGGCATTTCGCTCTCCGGCGGCTTGGGCAACGTGGTCGGCGCGGCCATCGGCGCGGTGATCATGTCCTCCATCGGCCGACTGCTGGTCTTCATCGGCCTGCCGTCCACCTACAACAACACCATCACCGGCACGATGCTGATCGTCATCGTCGTCATCGACGCGCTGGCGCAGCGCCGCTCCATTGAAATGACTCGCAGAAAGCGCCTTCTGTCCAGAACGGCGGATCAAGAAGGAGGCGCGAAGGCATGAAGGACATGCTGAAAAAGGTTTTTAAGCACTGGGAAATGTTTCTGGTGATCTTCCTGATTCTGGAATTTGTGGTGTTCGGCGCGGCCAACCCGAAGTTCCTGCGTCCGCAGTCCATTATGAACAGCATCGTCAACTACATCAGCGTCTGCATCATTTCGCTGTTTGTCACGATGGTCATGATTACCGGCGGCATTGACATTCAGGCGCCCGCCATCATCGGCCTGAGCAGCATCATCATCGGCGTGCTCTGGAGCGACGCGGGGTTGAACATCTGGGCGGCCGTGGCGATTGCCGTGGTGGTCGCCGCGCTGTGCGGCGCGCTCTCCGGCTTCTTCGTCGCCTACTGCGGCGTTCAGCCGATGGTCGTCACCCTGGGCGGCAGCTTCCTGTATTCCGGCATTGCGCTGATGGTTTCCGGTATGTCCGCAACCCCGGCGTATCAGGGCATCGGCGGCTTCCCGGCGAAGAACGAGGCGGGCAAATTCGTCGGCTTCCGTTTCCTCGGCAAGGGCAACATCTTCGGTATTCCGACGCAGATCGTCATTTATGTCGTGCTCATCCTGCTGTGCATGTGGATTCTCCACCGCACCAAGTACGGCGAGCGCCTGTTCCTGATCGGCGTAAACCCGCAGGCCGCGGAATACTCCGGCATCAACACCCGCGCGACCATTATGAGCACCTACGTCCTTTCGGCGGTGAGCGCCGCGATTGCGGGCACGCTGCTGACTGCGAACGTCAACTCCGCGAAATACGACCTCGGCTCCGGCTATACGCTGGCCATCATCACCGCCGTCGTGCTCGGCGGTACGCTGAACACGGGCGGCAAGGGCAGCATCATTGGCACGGTGCTCGCGTCGCTGATTATCTGCATCCTGCGCTACGGCCTGCCGCTCTGCTTCGGCGTGAGCACGCAGAACCTCGATCTGCCGATCGGCCTGATTCTGGTTGTGGTCGTTCTGGGGCGCGAAATCGCCGGTCAGCACATGCTTTCTCGCCTGTTCAAAAGGAAGAAAGGCTGAATGTCACGCATTTCAGGGGGCGCCGTTGAGCACCTCTTGAGATAAATAAAACGTAGGAGGAACCCAAACATGAAAAAGATCCTGTCTATGCTTCTCGTGCTGTGCATGGCTCTGACGCTGTGCTCCGCCGCTTTTGCCGAAGGCAAGAGCCCGGTGGATGGCATGACCGTCGCCTTCATCCCGAAGGTTTCCGGCAACTCGTTCTTCGAGGCCGCGAATGACGGCGCGCAGAAGTACGCGAAAGAGTGGGGCCTGACCGTTGATTACATCGGCGCCCCGACCGCTGACGTCACCACCCAGCTGGAGCTGATCCAGCAGGCGATCGACAAGGGTGTGGACGCGATCTGCATCTCTTCCGTTGACGCGACCGGCCTGGACGAGAAGCTCCAGGAAGCTCAGGACGCGGGCATCTATGTCAGCACCTGGGACTCTGACGTCTCTCCGAACGCTCGTGCGCTGATGGTCTCTCAGGGCACCGCTGACGTCCTCGGCCCGATGCTGGTGGAAATGGCGGTTGACTCCCTGAAGGAGCGCGGCGTGGACGTGAACGGCGAAGTCAAGTACGTCTGGCACTTCTCCAACCCGTCCGTGTCTGACCAGAACTCCTGGTACGTCGCCGGCGACGCTTACATCAAGGAAAAGTATCCGACTTGGGTTGCGGTGCATGATCCGTACTACTCCAACCAGGATCCGGCTCAGTCCGTCAGCGTTGGCGAGTCCATCCTCGACGCGTATGCTGACGTCGATGCGATCATCTGCAACGACTCCACCGCTCTGCCGGGTCAGTGCAAGGCCGCGGAGAACAAGGGTCTGACCGCGAAGGACATCACCATCACCGGCTTCTGCACCCCGTCCGGCATGACCTCTTACCTGGAGAACGGCATCTGCACCCGCTGGGGTCTGTGGGATTGCGGCATCCAGGGCGCGATGGGCTGCTACCTCGCCGCTTACATCTCCGCGGGCAACACCGTGAAGGTCGGCGATAAGATCGACATCCCGTCCATCGGCACCGTCGAAGTGCTGGCCAACGACGCGCTCGTCGCCGGTCAGGAGACTGCTGCGGAGAACAACGGCGTCGTGCTGCTGCCGGAGCGCGTTGTCTTCACGGCGGAGAACGTGGCGGATTACAACTTCTAATCCCAAACATGGCATCTCCAAGGAGGAACCCTTCGGGGCTCCTCCCTTTGTGGTGGAGGCCGCGGCATGACGCGGCGTTCGCCTCTGTTAGAAGCTCACAAATGGACCGTTTTCAGAAAGGAAGATTGATTCCAATGGCAGATAAGGACGGACTGAAGGTCGCGAAGGATTATCATACGGATGTTCCGTTTGGCAATCAGGGCAGCTTCCACGTGAAGGGCGCGAATAACACGGATTGGGGCATGAAGCGCCACCTTTCCAATATCTTTGACCCGGTCAGCGGCAACACCGTGATGTTCGCGTTTGACCATGGCTACTTCATGGGCTCGACCGCCGGTCTGGAGCGTCTGGATCTGGTGATCCCGAAGCTTCAGGAGCAGGTGGATGTGTTCATGGGCACCCGCGGCGCGATTCGCACCTGCGTGTCCCCGACCTTCAAGAAGGGCATTGCGCTGCGCGTGACCAGCGGCTCCTCCATGATTAACGACGACCTGAGCCACGAGTGCCTGGCCGTGGATGTGGAAGACGCGATCCGCATGAACGCGGACTGCATGGCGGTTCAGACCTTTATCGGCGCGGACGGCCAGCTCTCTTCCATCGACAACCTGAGCCGCTGCATCAACGCGGGCATGCGTTACAGCATCCCGACGCTGGGCGTTGTGGCCGTCGGCAAGGACATGGAGCGCACCGACCGATTCTTCAAGCTCGCGACCCGCATCGTGGCCGAGATGGGTGTGCAGCTCGTCAAGACCTACTACTGCGACAACTTCGAGGAAGTCGTCGCGGCCTGCCCGGTGCCGATCGTCGTCGCCGGCGGCAAGAAGCTCCCGGAGGATGAGGCGCTGACGCTGGCGTATCGCTCCATTCAGGGCGGCGCGCGCGGTCTGGATATGGGCCGCAACATCTTCCAGAGCAATCACCCGGTCGAGATGGCGAAGGCGATCCGCATGATCGTTCATCAGAAGGCGACCGATAAGGAAGCGTTCGAGTTCTACACCGACGCGATCCACACCAAGTAATTTACGCCAAATTACAACAAAGGAGGCTGCAAGGCAAATTTTGCTTTGCAGCCTTTTCCTTTCAGGAGGAAGGGGCAGAGCCCCAAAAGGAGCTGCACATATGATTACGCAAATTCTCGCCAAGGTTCTGCCCGTGCTGGTGATGATCGCGCTCGGCCGCGTCTGCGCGACGAAGGGCATTTTAAGCGATGACCAGCATGCGGGACTGAAAAACATCATCGGCGACATTCTGCTGCCGGTCGTGCTGTTTCAGGCGTTTTTCACCGCCGAATACGGCAGGCGGATGCTGCTGGTGTTCGCGCTGGTGTTCGCCGGATACGGCGCGGCGCTGGCGGCGGGCTACGGCCTGCGCCGGTTCGTGAAGCCGTATGACCGCTTCATGCCGCTGCTGATGACCAACGCGGAGGGCGGCATGCTCGGCTATGCGCTCTATGCGCTGCTCTGCGGCGCGGATCAGACCAAGACATACGCCATGGTCGATATCGGCCAGACGGTGTTCGGCTATACCGTCTTTTTGACGGCGCTCAAGGCGGCGGGCGGCGAAAAGATGTCGCCCAAGTTCATCGTCAAAAACATGCTGACCAACAAGGCCTGCATCGGCATGCTGCTGGGCATTGTTCTGGGCGCGCTGGGCGTGCATAAGGCCATCGACGGCACGGCGGCGGGGGAGATCGTGACCTCGCTGCTGAGCTTCATCACCGCGCCGACCTCCGCGCTGATTCTGATTGTCATGGGCTATCAGCTTCACGTCAGCCGCGCGCTTCTCCGCCCGGTGCTGACGACGATGGGGCTTCGGCTGGGCGTGCTGGCCGTCGTCTGCGCGGCGGTTTCGGGAATTCTGTTCGCCGTGATTCCGTTTGACAAGGGGCTGCTGCTGGCGCTGATGCTGCAATATACGCTGCCCGCGCCGTTCATCATCCCGCTGTTCGCCGACCTTGGCGACGACGCGGAGTATGTTTCCACCACGCTGTCGCTGGGCACGGTGCTGGCCGTCGTGCTGTTCTTCTTCCTTGCGGCGTTCAGTCTGACATAAGCCTTGGCAAGGGCTTGCGAATCGTATGGCCGAGCGCTGAAAGCCGAAAAGGATTAAATCAATTTGAGCATAGCGAAAAAGTCCGGACAGAAAACGGTTCGGGCTTTTCGCGTTTCCCGCTTTATGGTATAATTCGGATGTGTAGATGAACGATAAATCGGGATTTGATGAAGGAGATGGTGAATATGTTGTGGCCTATTTGTGGCGGAATCATAATTTTTGCATTAGGTATGTTTATCTTTTTGAAGCCAGACTTAGTATGGAAATTGACAGAAGAATGGAAATCTTATCGGGCAGATGAACCGTCTGAATTCTACTTAAAAGTCACAAAAATTGGCGGTATTTCATTTGCCCTGTTTGGAATTATTATGATTACGCTCCCATTTATTTTAGAGTGATAAATTCCGGCTTATCGAACCGATCAAATCCCTTTAGAACCGAAGGAACGTATTTCAATGCTCCGAGCGGAGACGACGTGCACCCTGCGGCGTTTTGCGCTCTGTCGGTAGAAGAAGGTTCGGGCTTTTCGCGTTTCCCGCTTTATGGTATAATTCGGAGGTGAAGATGAACGATAAATCGGGATTTGACGAACTGGTAATCAGCTTGAATTTTTGATATTCATCGTCTATGACGTTGTAATAAATACAACTATGAAAGGGTGGTTCATTATGAAAAATAATAATTTGGGTGTGGGGAGGACGCACGGTAAATAATCCTCCAAAACTATAATTATGGAGGACACAAGATGATATTAGAAACATTACTTCCTCAATTAGAATTTCAATCTAACATTGAGGATGCAGTAAAGCAAAAAATGATTAAAAGTAGGCGGCAAGTTGAAGAAATCGCAGCAACCGCCTACAGTAGCAACGATTTTGATTTTTTGCTACGAAAGCGAATGCCACTAACTCGCTTGGTGGTAGTTATATATTTATTGACGCAAAAGTATGTCGAGTATAAAGCCATTGGTGTAACAGATGAAATTATTTTGGATACTTTTAGAGATGTCTCATTGCGGGCAAACTTGTACTATAAACAGCATGGAAAAGTTGGCATTTCTAAAGATGATGTTGTTTGGTTTCGCCACATTATGAATGTGCACATTTTCAAGATTGGAGTATTGCAATATCAAACATTCAATATGGTTTATTTGGACGAGGAAACCATTGGAAAGCCTTATATGGTGTTTACACAAGAACAGAAACGAACATTGCCCAACGGCTCACCCGTGATAAATTGCCATATTCAAAAAGGTGCGAATATTAGTGATAGCTTAGTCAAGAAATCTTTTGACCAAGCCAAGGTGTTTTTCAAGGATCGCTTTCCATCTACAGAGTATAAAGCTTTTCTTTGTTATTCTTGGTTACTCTATCCTCCGATGCTAAACATGCTTCCAAAGGATTCGAATATCAAGCGGTTTGCAAAACACTTTTCTATCATTGGTGCGTGCAACGATTCGGAACAGGCCAAAGAGAATTTATTTGATTATGGCAAGCATAATCTACCTTGCAAACCAACAGCTCTACAAAGGATCGCAAAAGAACACAAAGAACTTCTTGGTTATGGGTGTGGAGTAATTATGCTTTAGAGCGCAGAGACTTCCAGCTTATCGAACCGATCAAATCCCTTTAGAAACAAAGGAACGCATTTCAATGCTCCGAGCGGAGACGACGTGCACCC
>UQNM01000036.1 GCA_900542395.1 uncultured Eubacteriales bacterium | reverse complement strand
GAAGAAGGCATTCGCGCCCCAGCCGTGCCGGATGCCCGTGGTGCGCACCTTGTACTTGCGCTTCTTCCCATTGTTGGTGGTCATCATCCCGCTGTCCGCGGCCTTTTTGAGGGCGTCGCGCTGCTCCTGCGCCGTCACGCGGATCAGCAGCGGCGGCCGCAGGCGCTCAAGCCCGACCCAGCCCGCAGCGCCGGCCGCCAGCAGCGCAAGCGCCCATCCCGCCGCCCGTCTCCCCCATCTTCGTCTCCGCATACCGCGCCCCTCCTCGCCGCCGATGTCCTTACAGTGTATGAAGCGGCGCAAACCGGCATGACAAGAGACGGCGCTCCCGCCCCGGAAGCGCCGTCCTTTGGGTTAAATTCCACGCCGCCTAGCATTTGCAGCCGCACGTTCCCGCGCAGCCCATGCCCGCCGCGGTCGTCGCGCAGCCCAGCCCCGTGGAGCTGGCATAATTGCCGCAGGTGCAGCTCACATTCCGCGCCCGCAGCGCGTCCTCGTCGCAGACCGCCTGCGGGAAAAGCGGCAGGCTGAAGAATTCATCGCACACCGAATCCGCAAACTCCTCGCACGGCGGCACCTCGCAGTAGCCGTAGCTCGGCACGAGCACCTCGACCTTCGCCAGCACCTTGAGCACCACGGTCACGCAGATTTCCAGCTCAAACACGTTGTTGCGCAGATATGTACCCGAGACGCAGATGGCGGAAACCATCGACTCGATGTTGTACGGCACGATGGATTCATCCGGAATCGAGAGCAGCACGTCGCGATCCACCGTCACCATGCCCCGGCCGATGTATTCCCGGCAGGCCGCGTCTGTAAACAGGATGTCGATGGGCACGTCGATCTGACAGCGCACCCGGCCAAAGCACGGCCTGTCGCACAGGCGCTCCACGGACAGGTTGCGGATCACGCCCTCCGTCGAGGTCGAGCGGCAGCTCTCAAAGGTGATCGGCATCGTCGGCTGGGTGTTCGCGTTTTCCTGCTGCTCGCCGCACGATCCGTTGCAGCAGGGCACGAGGCCGTAACTGAGCAGCGTGACCTTCTGTTCCTTGAGCTGCTCCTGCATCAGGCAGCTGTCGTAGACCCGCTGAACCTGAATACAGATCTTCTCGTTCAGCCCGCTGAACACCTCGTTGCCGCTCAAATTGCAGGGACAGTGCGTCGATCCGCTGTTCTTATAGCTGTAAAACGACATAAAACACACGCCTCCTTGGGGCAGTCTCGTGAGGGAAATTCCTCACGATTCCACATTATGCCCATCGGGAAGGCGTGTGCCTGATTATGCCTTTTTCTCTTCTTCGTCGCGCCGCTGAATCCGCTTGAGCTGTTCAAACGGCCCCCTGTGCCGCCGGGATGCGGCGGTCGGGTTGTTGCGCAGCGCGTGCTCGGCGCGCAGCAGACGGCGCTCGCGGTTCCTGCGCAGTTCCTCGCTCTGGCGGTCGTACTTCGCTCTGGCCGCCTCAACCTCCGCGCGGAGCGCGCTGACGTCCGGCAGATAGCTGGCCGCTTCGTTGAGGACGCGCTCAAGGTTGGCAAAGCGCTCCTTCGCGCCGTCTTCAAGGCTCAAACGCTTCTGATCCATCATCTCGCGCACGCGGTCGCGGGCGGCGGTGACACGTCTGGCGCTGGCCGCCAGCTCCTCCTGCCTGCTGTCCACATGGGCGGCAAAGTCGCGGATCATGCCGCTGACGCGCTCGTTGATGGAATCCAGCCCGCCGTGCAGGGCTTGCAGCTCCCTGGCATAGCGCTCCATGGATTCCAGCAGCGCGCGCAGATCGAGGGCGCGGCGAACGGCAAAGCCGGTATCCACCACGGCAAAGCCCGTGAAAATCGCGGCCGCGGCATCGGCCATCGTCAGCGGAATCATATAGATATAGTTCTTGACGAACGGATTGACCACGCTGACGATGAACACGGAGAACACCGCCCACGTCGCCGCGGACAGCGCGCAGATATAGCCGTTCACATTCAGCGGCCGCTCGGAATAATCCCAATAGCGCACATGGAAGATCGCTTCCATCAGGAAGCCGGTCACATATTCCAGCAGCGAGGCGGCGATCGTGCCCACCAGCGCCACCAGCGCTATGTTCCCCTCCACCGGCACGCAGGTCAGCAGAATACCGACCGCGCCAAAGCCGTAGATCGGCAGAATCGGCCCGAACAGAAAGCCCCGGTTGACGAACCGGCGCTCCTTCACCAGATACAAAAAGACCTCCCAGCACCAGCCGCAGAAGCTGTATAGAAAGAACAGCAGCACCCATTGGCTGACGCTGTATTCCTCCAGCAGCATCGCCCTAATTTGCTCCAGCAATGTATTCCCTCCCGCATATTCACTGGATTGATTATACAAGAATTCCTATTTTCTGTCAATCTCGCGTTAAATTCTGGCCATGCTTTCCCACTTGCCCTTTTCAAAGCGCCACGTATAGACCGCCGCGCGAACCACCCAGTCCACCAGCATCGCGAACCAAACGCCCAGCGCGCCGTAGCCCATCCTCACGCCGACGACATAGCTCAGCGCAATGCGGAAACAGACCATCGACCCGATGGAAAGCACCATGGTGAATTTCACGTCGTTGGCGGCGCGCAGCGCGTTGGGCATGGAGAGCGCCAGCGGCCAGAGCAGCATGGCGAAGCCGTCGTGGATGAAGATCAGCTGCGTCGCCAGCGCACGGGACGCGGGCGAAAGCGTGTACAGGTTCAAAATCAGCGGCAGCGCGGCCAGCAGCACGACGTTCACCACAACCATCATGGCGTATTCGATTTTGAGCAGCTTGCGCGTGTAATAGCGCACCTGATCGTTATCGTGCGCGCCGACGCAGCGCCCAACGACGGTCAGAATCGCAAGGTTCATCGCCGCGCCCGCCAGCACGCCCAGCCCGTCCAGGTTGTTCGCCACGGCGTTGGCGGCAATCTGCACCGTGCCGAAGGTCGAAATCATGCTGACGACGACGATGCGCCCCAGCTCAAATATGCCGTTTTCAATGCCGCTCGGGATGCCGATATAGAGAATCTGGCCGATCAGCGTCGGCTGGAAGCGCGTCATCTGGTCGGGGCGCACATACAGCTGCCGCTCCCGGTTGAGGCTCAGCGCGAACATCACCGCCGCCGCCATCACGCGGGAAAGCAGCGTGGAAATCGCCGCGCCCGCGACGCCCCACTTCATGCCGAAGATGAGGATGGAATTGCCGATGAGGTTCATCACGTTCATGCCGAGGGAAACCACCGTCGGCGTTCGCGAATCGTTCATCGCGCGGAACAGCGCCGAGCTGGAGTTGAACGACGCGAGGAACGGGAAGCTCAGCGCGGACACCGTCAGATAGGTCAGCGCGGCGTCCATCACGTCCGCGTCGATTTGGCCGAAGAGCAGCGAAAGCAGCGGCTTTCTCGCCGCGAGCGACAGCACCGTGAACAGCAGCGCGCAGACCGCCGTGACCACCATCAGCTGGCTGGATGCTTCGCAGGCCTTCTTCCGGTCGCGGTGGCCGAGGTATTGCGACGCGATCACCGCGCCGCCGGTCGCAACCGCCGCGAAGACCGCGTTGATGAGCATGTTAATCATGTCCACCAGCGACACGCCGGAAATCGCCGCCTCGCCCACGGAGGAGATCATCATCGTGTCAGCCATGCCGACCGTTCGCACGAGCACCTGATCGATGACCAGCGGAATAATCAGCCGCTTCAAATCCTCATTTGAAAACAGCAGCGTCCGCCCGCCGTCCAGAATCTTCTTTTCCAGTTGCTTCTCTGTCATAAGCTACTCCCGTTTCCGTCGCCGCTTCAAGCGCCTTTGGCTCAACGATTGCACGATAAAAGAAATACGCTGACCTTCTCGGAAAGCGTATCCCTATTATATACGAATTTTTGCGGCGCTTTCAAGCGCAGAATTGACCAGATTTCGCCTGCTTTTTTATTTATGCGTCGGCCGCCGCCACGTCAAAGACGATCTTCCGCCCGAAGACATAGCAGGTCACGCGCAACATTCTCGCCGCGCCAGTCTGCGCCCCGGTTCGCCGGAGCACCGTCAGCTGCATATCGCCCATGCTTCCTGCCGGGAGCGCGTGTCGGCTGTCGTCCGGCAGGGCCAGCACGTCGCCGTCCGCCGGTTCGAGCAGCTCCATCGAAATCCACTCCGCCGGGAAAAAGCCCCTGTTTTTCAGCCGGACGGTGTAGGTCACAAACGCACATTCCTCCGCGCGCAGGTCGCCCGTCCCGCCGAAGATTTTCCCGCCGAACGTGTTGTTTTCAAGCTGGCTGACGAGCGCGGCGAACGTGTCCGCCGCGTCCTGCGCGCGCGTCTCGCTTGCCGTCGTCTGCACAACCTGCGGCCTGAGCGTGTTGACGCCGTAAAGCACCGCGCCCGCCCCGGCAATCGTCGCCACCAGCGCGAGAATCGCCAGAATTTTCATGCATCTGCCCACGTCAATCCCCCTGCGCGCTTCCCTCCAGAATCGCGCTCATCTGGTCGATCATATCGGAATCCTTCATGCGGAACTTGATCACCACGCGGCGCGAGGCGTCCAAGTTCACCGTGCCGTCCGCGTTGTAGACCGGGTCCGCGTCCGCGCGGCCGTTCGCCGTCATAATGGATTTGAACGTCTCCTTGTCCGTATAGCTCAGGCCAACCATCTCGTCGCTCAGGCAGTAGGTCGCCACGGCGAGCGCGCGCTGCTGCGAAAGCGCCAGATTGTTGAGGTATTGACCCGTGGTATCAGTATGTCCCTCGACGATGATTTCACCCACATAGTCCCGATATTCCTCGCTGAGCAGCGTGTGGATATACACCGGGATGCAGGAATTGAGCGCGGCCTTGCCCGCCTCCTTGATCTCGTTCCTGCCCGTGTCAAAGAGGACGGAGCTTTCAAACGTCACCGCACCGGTCTTGCGATCGACGGTCACGCGCTGGCCGACGTCGCTCAGGTTGTCGCGCAGATCCTCGATGATCTGGCTTCTCAGGCCAACCAGCTTGTCAATCTGCGCCTGTTGGGCGGCCAGCAGCGCCGCCTGTTCCTCGATCTTGCTCTGCTGCAAGGCCAAGCTGTCCTGCGCGCTGGTCAGCGCCGTTCGGTTTTGATCCAGCTCCTCCTGCTGCTGCTGCAAGGCGAGCGTCGTCGCGGCCAGCAGCTCCTCCTTGTCCTTCAGCTCGGCCTCCTGATCGATCAGCAGGCTCTGCTGGGTGGAAAGCTGCGCCTCCTTGGTTTGCAGCTCAATCGTCTTTTTCTGCTGCAAATCCACCAGCTGATACACCGCCGCGAACAGAATCAGCGCAAAGACGAACAGCATGCCCGCCATCATATCCGAATACGACGTCCAGTAGCTGTTGTCGCCGCCGCGCGGGCGCGTCTTTTTTCCCGGCCGCATGGCTTACTCCTTTCCGTCCATCGTCTGGCTGAGCTTGTCCATCGCCTTTTGCAGCCGCACCAGCGCCGTCACGAACTGATCCACCTGCTCGGCGTAGCGGTCGCGGCTCTGGCTGAGGAGCTGCGGCATGCCGCGCGTCATATCGCGCATGGAATCCAGCGTCTCGTTGAGCTGATGGATGGAGGAAGAGATGCTCTCGTCAAACAGCGCGGTCGTGCGCGCCAGATTCTCCTGCGTCTGCTTGGTGAACTGCTCGTAAGCGCCGGAGAGCGTCCGGCTGCCCTCGTGCATCTCGCCGACGACGCGATCCATCTCCTTGCCGGTGATGCGCGTCTGCTCCTGCGCGCTGGCGAGGAAGCGATCCGTCCACGCCGTGTACTGCTGGGAGGCCGCGGTGAGCGCCGCCTGATACTCCTGCAATTTGGCCAGATAGAGCGCCTGCTGGCCGCTGGTCTTGCCCATCGCCTCCAGCAGCTCGATGGTCTTGCGGTTGGTATCGTCCACCTGCGCGCGGGATGCGTCCATATCCGCCACATAGGCGCGGAAATGCTCGAGCACGCCCTGCGAAAGCTGGTGCATGTTCACCACGTCCTGCGTCATCTGGCCGATGGCCTCCGTCGCGGCGCGCAGCTCCTGCTGGGTCTTCTGCTGCTCCACGCCCGTCTCGGCGAGCACCTGCCGCAGGTGGTCAAACTCGTTGCCCAGCGCCACGTTCATCCGCTGGACGAACACCTGCGCGATGCGATCCACGCCCTCCACCTGCGCCTGCGTCGCCGCGAGGATGAAGTTATCCATCGAGCGCTGCACCGGCAGCATGGCGCGCATGATGCTCTGCTCCATCTGCACGGCCATCTTCTGGCTCATATCCTCCACCGCCTGGCGGATGTAGGCTGTCTGCTCCTGCTGAAGCGCGAGCATGGCCGTGTCCTCCGAAACCGGCTTGGGCATGGCGTACAGGCTGAATACCTCGCAGAAGCGGTCAATCGCCTTCTGGCATTTATCCGTCGCGCGGTTGTTGAGCAGGTTGAACAGCAGCGAGCCGCACACGCCGACGATCGAGGTCAGGAACGCCGTGCTCATGCCGCGAATCAACTGATCCATCGCCGTCAGCACGACCTCGGTATCCGCCCCCGTCAGGCTCAGGCCGGAAAGACCCATCACCAGCCCCAGGAACGTGCCGAGGATGCCCAGCGAGGTCATCACGCCCGGCGCGAGGCCGGCAAAGCCCGTCCGCCCCAGCGCGTAAATCACCGTGTCTTCATTGATGTACTGCGTCACGTCGCAGGTCTCGCCGTGCGCGTCGCGCATTTCGGCGTTCTGCAAAAAATCCGCCCACGTCGCGGAAAGAGAATCGCCGAGGAAATGCATGTCGTTCCACGATTTTTTCTCTTTGTTCTGCTTGCTTTCGGTGACGATGGTTCGCGCCGCGCGGCGCAGTCTGGCCGCCACGCGGGAGAGCGGCATGGTGCAGCGCACCAGCGCCGTCGCCGCGACAAGCACAATCGCCGCATAGATGACCATATCCACCGAGAAGAATTTTTGAAGAAGTGTAAGTGCCTGCATATCTGCTGTCCTCCAAAATGAAACCGAAGGAATCATGTTGCATCCATTGTACCCGATTTTCACCGTTCTGTAAAGCGACGGCAAAACTTCTCACCGCTTTGCGCGCGTTTTTCTGCCGCCCCGCGTTCGTTCTGCATTCAGAATTACACGAAATGAAACATCTTTTTTATAACCATTTGCCGAAATCCAGAAATATTGTGATTACATTAGATTTTTCCCTTGCGAAATCAGCATAAAACAGTTAGAATATACATCGTTTGCATTTTATTGCCGTGTGCTATGTACGGAAAAAAATACTAGATCAGGAGCGATCCCTTTATGACCAAGAAACGCACGCTCGACCCCGAAATGATTGATTCTGTCGCACAAAACATGTTCTACGCCCTGCCGCTGATTAAAAAGCGCCTGCTTCACATGGATATCGTTCAGAAGGAGCACGGTACGCCCCTCTCCCATGTGCAGGTGCTCGCCATGCTTCAGGATGTGGGCATGATGTCCGTTTCCGAAATTTCCCGCCGTCTCGGCATCGCCAAGCCGAACATCACCCCGCTGGTGGATCGCCTGTTCGAGGCGGGCTACGTCGATCGTCAGCACGACGAAAACGACCGCCGCGTCGTGAACATCGTGCTCCTGCCCGCCGGCATGGAAAAGCTCGCTTCCATCCGCGCGACCATCTCCCGCCAGATTCAGACGCAGGCGGAGGATCTTTCCCTCTCCGAGTTCCGCGAGCTGCACGATTCGCTGGAAAGCGTCGTTCGCATCCTCTCCTCGCTGTAAGTCAACATATACGGCCGCCGTCAGGCGGTCTTTTTTTGTCGCTCCTTCTCTTTTATAACGAACCTCTCCGCGCTTTTCTTCCCGATTTTTCCAATTTTCTTTTTCTGAGCACAAAGGAGCTGTCAAGCTTAAACCGAACATTTCAAGAAACAAATATCTGAGCATTTTTGGATACGGGGCTTTGCCCCATCGCCCCACCAAAGGGCTTTCCGTTTTCTGCCGTTTGTTTCCGCCACTGGCGGCAACAGCCGAAAACCTCTTTGGAAACCTTCGGGCGCAAATACTTGGTTTTACTCTTGAAATATTGGTTTTATTGGCTTGACAGCCCTTGCTTTTTTTACCTGTTCACGTCGTCCCACGACAAGAAGCCCGGAAACATCGAGCGATCTGCCGCGTCGCTCTGCCCGATGATTTCGCCTGTCTGCGCATCCACGAGGAACTGCGTGTAGGCAACCGTGTTCCGTTCGTCATCCGTAACCGTTCCATCCGAATAGGCTTCTTCCAGCTCCTTTTGCGCGCCGGAGGCTTTCAGGCAGTTGACCCGCCACATCGGCTTAACGTCGTAAAAGATGTCGGCGTAATCGTATTCGCCCGAATCGGGAACATATACGCCCGGTTCGCAGTAAAAAATATAGCCCAAACTGATTTCATAGATTTTGCGAACCCGGCCTTTCTTGATTTCCTGCTCAAGCGATTTCTGAATTTCATCGAAGGCGCAGAGCGGCACATCCTCCGCCACGGTTTCAACCGGAATCGGATGCCGGAAGCACAAATCCGACAGCCCGCCGCGTATTCCGTCATAGCATACGTGACTTCTCATCTTCTCCCAGAAGCCGTCCTTGCGTCGGCGTTCGCCGCGCGTGTCATGCACCGCGTCGAGAATATGCCCGTAAACCGTCACGCCCTTGACCTTGGGATAGAAACTGATATCGAAATAACCCGGAGCAGCGTCTTCTCTTGTGCCTGCAAAGCACCATTGAAAGAGCCTGAGTTCCGCGGGCGTTTCTAAATCGAAGTCTTCAACAGGATAACCAAATCGTTCCAATTCCGCTGAAACCATGTCGATCATTTCCGAATATGTCACATCGCACATCGGAATATACGCCCTGTCTGGTTCGCAGGTATCATACCACGCGCCCTTGGGCACGGCCATGCCGCCAACCTTCCGCCCATCTATTTTTCGCGGCGGTTTGCCCAAATCGTCATCCTGATAAATCAGCATGCCTGTCGTTTGGTAGGAATCGTCAACAATCGTCCAGCCGCTTTCCTCCGGCGTGAGCGGAGACGGGTGAAGGTCGTAACCGACCTTCACCACGGGGATTGCCTCCACGTCCGGCGTGACGATCTCCGCGTCGATGGCGACGTCGCGCCACTTGGTTTCAATAGTCGTCGTCCAGCGCGCCGGAACGCTTTTGCGGAGCTGCGAAACGGTTTGATATTCCTGCGCGGAGGCCGCCGCCGTCAGCATCCGTATCAGCGTCAGCGCGAAAGCCAACCCGGCCATCACCCTTTTCATCGCGTTTTCCTCCGCATCAATTCAGCCAGATTTCTTCTTCCTCCGTGCCCGCGCCGCTGTCATAATAGATCGGGCGCAGGGACAGGGATTCGGTGCCGCTCGGCAGGTCATAGCGCAGTTCAACATGGAATTTGCCTGTCTTGGCGTCCACGCCCCATCCGCCGTCAATCGGCTCGACGGTCTGTCCGTCCGCAATCAGTTCGTAAGCGTTGATGATATCCGGCATCTGCGCGTCTTCGCCCTTCAGCATCTTGCTGTCATATTCCTTATAGGCTTCCACAAACTCGGCGTTATCAAAATAGACCTGACCGGAAACATCCACGTCGGAGACGAACAGCGTCGCCTGCGCGGAATAGGCGTCGGTCGTCACGCTGCCCGCGCGGATCTCGGCCTTCTTATCCACCTTGACGGCGAACGGCACGCGGATGAATCCGCGATCCTCCGGAATACTCGCCGACGCGCGCCTGAAGTCCTTTTCGGTCTGATAATACACGCCGCCGTATTCGTTGATGGACAGCACGAAGTCGAGCGTGTCGCCCACGGTCACATCCTCCGGAATTTCGACCTCCTGGAAGCCGCGCTTGGTGCATGCGTCCACCTGCTCGTCCGCGCTGTCCAGAATCATCAGATCGTGCCCGTCCGGCGTTCTCGCGCCGTCGCCGAGGCCGAAGCCGTTAAAGAGTTTGTAGGCGACCTTGTGATCCTCAAACCACGCCTTTTCCTCGCCCTCGAGCATCATGCAGTCGTTCGCGGTCTTGCCTTCCTCCACCCATGTGTAATTGAAATCGCCCGTCGGTTCGCCCTCGCCATAGGTCGCCGCCATCGGCGCGCTGCGCTTGAGCGTGTAGGAATAATACAGCTTGTGCCCGTCGCAGTACGCCTGATCGAGTGTCAGCTCAAACGTGTGGCTGTATTGCTCCAACAGCAGCTTGTCGTACATGGTGTCGCCCGTCACGGGGACGGCCGGGGTCGGCATGGCGGCGGCCTTCGTCGTTTCGTATGTGTCAGCCAGCGTCTCCAGCTTTTCCAGCCGTGCGCCGTTGTTGTTCTCCTGCGTCTGCCTGAAATGCCCGAACAGCCCCAGCCCGGCCGCCAAGGCCATGCTGCCCATCGCAATCATCATCACGATCGCAAAAACCAGCGCGGCGGAAATCTTTTTCTTCATAATCGGTTGCTCTCCTCTCACGATGCGGTGAAACATCTGCGTCTGCTGCCGCTCCGAAACGTGCAGACCGGAGAGATGAGCGTCCAGACTGTTTTGGATGTCTTTATCCCAATTCATGTTCTGCTCCTCCTTCCAGCTCGGCGCGAAGCAGTTCATACGCCTTTTTCAGTCTCCTGCTGACGGCGGGGCGGCTGACGCGCAGCGCGTCGGCCACCTCCTCCATCGTCATGCTCTGGTAGTGGTACAGAAGCACCACCTGTTTATACTTGTCCGGCAGGCTCATCACGGTCAGGAACAGCTCGCGGGAAACGCTTGTCGTCGGCAGCACGGCCTCCGGCAGTTCGTCGATCGGGCTGGTCTGGTTTCGGTGACGAAGCCACTGTGTGCGGCGGTAATCCTTGCAGGTATTGACGGCAATGCGCATCAGCCACGTTTTGGGCGAAGCGTTTTCCCGCCCCTCGAACTGGCTCATGTTTTTCCATGCCTTTGTGAACGTGTCCTGCATGGCGTCCTCCGCGAGTGATTGATCGGATAGCAGGACGAAGCACGTGCGCAACACATCGTCGCTGTAACGGCTGATCCACTCCTTCAGCCGGATTTCACTTGGTACCGAAGTGAATCCCATCTTTTGTTGCCCCCTTTCACCTTATTAGACGGCAAGAAGCGCGGAAAATGTAACGCAATCGGAAAAATTTTTCTCCCTCAAAGTCGCTTTGCCCGACAGTCCCCTCTTCGAGCGTTCCTTGTCCGCAATAAAAAAGAGCTGTCAAGCTCAAACCGAACATTTCAAAAAGCAAATATCTAAGCATTTTGGAATATGGGGCTTTGCCCCATCGCCCCACCAAAGGGCTTTCCGATCGCCCTTTGGAAACCTTCGGGCCCGAATACTTGATTTTTCTTGAAATATCGGTTTTTGTTAGCTTGACAGCTCCCACGTCTTAACCGGCAGCCTGATTTTCGTTTTTTTGCAGAAGCTCCGCCTTGTTATCCGGGCGGTTCTTTTCATCCGGGTGATATGTCGGCACGATCTCGGCAATCGCCTCCACCGCGCGCTCGTCGTTCTTATCCTCCACCGTCTGCAGCACCTGCATCATGTGGTCGTACTGCGCGTCGTCGATCTTATCCACGTTGGCGACGAAGATCTTCTTGTGCGCGGTTCGGGTCATCTTGTCGCGCTCGGAATCCATCAGCAGCTCCTCGTAGAGCTTTTCGCCCGGGCGCAGGCCGATGATCTTGATGGGCATATCGACGTTCGGCTCGTAGCCGTAGGCGCGAATCAGCTTCTTGGCCAAATCCATGATGCGCACCGGCTCGCCCATGTCCAGCACGAAGATCGAGCCGCTTCTGGCAATGCCGCCCGCCTGCAGAACCAACTGCGCCGCCTCCGGGATGGTCATAAAATACCGTGTGATATCCGGATGGGTGACGGTGACGGGGCCGCCCTTGCGAATCTGGCTTTCCATCAGCGGGATGACGCTTCCGTGGCTGCCGAGCACGTTGCCGAAGCGAACGGCCATGCACTTCATGCTCGTCTTTTCGCCGTAGCGCTGGATCAGCATTTCGGTGATGCGCTTGGTCGCGCCCATCACGTTCGTCGGGTTGACGGCCTTATCCGTAGAGAGCTGCACGAGGCGCTCCACGCCGTGCGCGCTGGCGGATTCAAGCAGATTGCGCGTGCCGAATACGTTGTTTTTGATGGCCTCGGCCGGGCTGAGCTCCATCAGCGGCACGTGCTTGTGCGCCGCCGCGTGGAAGACGACCTCCGGGTGATACAGGTCAAAGACCTCGTCGAGGCGGTGCTTATCGCGAATCGAGCCGATCAGCGTGATGACCGGGCAATCCTTGCCATAGCGCTGGCGCAGATCGTACATCAGCTCATACGCGCAGTTTTCATAAATTTCAAAGATAATCAGCAGCTTCGGCTTAAACCGCATGATCTGGCGGCAGATTTCCGAACCGATGGAGCCGCCGCCGCCCGTCACCATGACGACTTTGCCGGAAAGGTAGCCCGCGATGGAATCGGTATCCAGCTCCACCTCCTCGCGGGAGAGGAAGTCGGAGATGTTCAGCTCGCGGATGAACGGGGTCGATTCGCCGGAGCTTTGATCCGCGTCCGTCGGCTCGGAGAGGATGCGCGTGTGGCAGTGCGTCTGGTTGCACAGCTCGAGGATTTCCTGCATGCGCTTACCCGACCCCAGCGACGGAATGGCGACGATGATCTCCCGAATCCCGTAACGGGAGACGAGCTTGGGGATATCCTTCGTCGAGCCGCGAACCGGCACGTTCTGAATTCTCAGCCCCTGCTTGTTGCGCGCGTCGTCCACCAGAATGACCGGCTTGCCCAGCTTGCGCGGGTTTTTGTTGCAGACATTGACGGCATACGCGCCCGCCTCGCCCGCGCCGACGATCATCACCGGCATGGCGTCGCCGAGGCTGCCGGAAATGCGATCCTTCGAGCAGACGCGCCAGATCATCCGGCTGCCGCCGACGGCAATCGTCGCCATCAGCGCAATCAGAATCAGCACGCCGCGGAAAAGCCCCAGCGCCAGAAACTGGTTCAGCGCCAGCGTCACGCCGCAGGCAATCGCGCTCAGCAGGCAGAGCCTCGCCACATCGCGAACGCCCGCGTAGCGCCACATGATCTGATAAATGCCGCCGAACACGTAGCAGGCCATGTATACCGCAACCACCAGCGGCATCGCGGAAAACATCGTCTGCGCGTGCCGCGTCGGGATATACATTTCAAAGCGCAGTTCCATGCTCAGGTATACGGAAAGCAATATCAGCACAATATCCAGCAGCGCCATGCCCACCTTGCGGAACCATGCGTTGTTTTTCAGCTTATTCATTCGTTGTCTCTCTCCAATAAAAGCGCGCAAAAAAGGCGCGCAGATTCTCCCAGTCTCGCTGATTGTAGATTATAGCATATTCCGCTTCCGTTTTTCAAGTAGGCGCAAACAAAACAGCCGCTTCTCTTTCGAAAAGCGGCCGTTCGTCGCGTTATTCAGCCTCCATCGGCATCATCACAGCGCCCTCGGGGCGAACCATCAGCGCGGTGCAGCTCCCCGCGCCGAAGGCGTCTTCCATCCGTTTCTTGTAATCGGCCAGACGGGCGAGCGGCACATACGCCTGAATCGTGCCGGCAAAGCCGCCGCCGTGCACACGCTGCGCGCCGTCGCCATGCAGGAAACGGCGGCTCAGCTCAATGCCCATCGCCATCTGCTCCTCCGTCGGGCGGGCGTAGACGTTTTGCAGCAGCTTCCAGCTGCTCTCGCCGCTGCGGTTCACCGCGTCGAAGAACGCGGGCAGGTCGCCGCCGCGAATCGCCGCCGCCTGCTCGAGCACGCGGGCGTTCTCGTCATAGTAATGCAGCGCGCGCAGCACGGCGCGGTCGCCGCAGGCCCTGCGCACCTCGCCGATGCGGCTTTCCACCGCCTCCGGCTCGACCTCGCGCAGCACATGCTTGCCGAAGTGCGCCGCGACGGCCTCCATCTCCTTGCGGATCGCCGCGTAATCGTCGGTCAGGTCGCCGTGGTCGCCGCCGGTGTTGACCACGCAGAGCGCATAGCCCTTCGCCGCAAAATCGCAGGCGATGGCTTCCACCTTCGCGTCCTTCTCCTTGAAATCAATGGTGACCATGCCGCCCACGGAGGAGGCCATCTGATCCATCAGCCCGCACGGCTTGCCGAAATAGACGTTCTCCACCCTCTGCGCGATGACGGCGCGGGTCTTCGCATCCACGATAAAGCCGTTGTACAGCCCGTCGAGAATCGCCGCGATCAGCACCTCGAACGCCGCCGAGGAAGAAAGTCCGCTTCCACGCAGCACGGAGCTGGAAATCGTCGCGCGGAAGCCGCCGACCTTGTAGCCCATCTCCTGCATCACGCCCGCCGTGCCGCGAATCAGCGCCAGCGTCGTGCCAAAATCCTTTTCGCGAACATCGAGGTTATCCAGCTTCACCGTGATCGGCGCAAAGCCCTCGCTGTCCACGACGATGGTGTGATCCTCCGTCGCGCTCACGCAGGCAATCGTGTCCAGATCGACCGCCGCCGCCAGCACGCGGCCGTTGTTGTGGTCGGTGTGGTTGCCGCCGATTTCCGTGCGCCCCGGCGCGGAGAAGAAGCACAGCCCGCCCTTTTGCGCGCCGAAACGCGCCTCAAACCGCTCCACCAGCTTGCCGTAACGCGCCTTTTGCAGCGCCAGCACGTCTTCGCCCGCGCCGTAAAGCGTCGCCACGCGGTCGGCAAACGCCTTTGAATCCTGATACGCAGCCCACTGTTCGTTCATCTGTCGTTCCTCCGTTTCATCCGCCGTCGGACGGATGGTTTCTTTTGTTTCTATTATTGCCGTTTTTTCGCGCTTTGTCAATAGCGGGTTTATGGTTCATTTTGTGAACTTTTTTCGTCAAATCGCTTGACAATTCCCTTTTGTCGGTTTATGATGATGCACGTCGTTCACTTTTTGAACCATATGAGGAGGCTGCTTCATGCCGTATACCCCCACCACGGGCGACCGCCTGCTGGCCGCCTGGCTCTCCCTCACCTCGACGCTTTGGAATAAGCGGCTTGTTTCCACCCTGACGTATAACGAGGCGCATGTCCTCGGGATCCTGCTCCGTGCGGAGGATACCGCGCGCGTATGCACCGCCACGACACTGATCGCGCAGACGCGCCTGCTCAAGAGCCAGATGAACAAGCTGCTCACCACGCTGGAGGGCAAGGGCTTCATCCGCCGCGCGCGCAGCGAGGAAGATAAGCGCGTCGTGCTCATCCATCTGACGGACGCGGGCAGGGCGGCCTATCTGGCCGAGCACGAGCACATCGCCGGGATTCTCAGCCAGCTGATCGACACGCTGGGCGAGGATCGGGCGCGCGCGCTGACGGACGGCATCAACGAAGCCGTTTCCGCGCTGGAGCACATCGTTTAACATCGATTGACGAAAGGATTTTTGAGCATATGATTCGTATTATCACCGACTCCGCCGCCGATTTTTCGCAGTCGGAGCTGCAAGCGCTCTCTGTTCGCTGCGTCCCGATGACCGTCTCCTTCGGCGAGGACAGCTATACCGACGGCGTGGATCTGCCGCAGGAGATCTTCTGGCAGCGCATGGAGGCCGGTCAAAACCCGAAGACCTCCCAGCCCTCGCCGGACGCCTTTCTGCGCGAGTTTGAAGCCGCGAAGGACGCGGGCGACAGCGTGGTGTGTATTCTGGTTTCCTCCGCGCTTTCGGGCACAGTGCAAAGTGCGCTGATCGCCGCCGGCATGGTTGAGGAACTGGATATCGCGCTGGTGGATTCCCTCGCCGCGACGGCGGGTCAGCGCCTGCTGGTGGCCTGCCGCCTGCGCGACACGGGCAGTGAAAGCGCGCAGGACATCGCCGACGCCGTCCGTCAGCTCGTGCCGCGCATCCGCATCGCCGCCTGTCTGGATACGCTGAGCTATCTGGCGCGCGGCGGGCGCATCCCCAAGGCCGCGGCGGATCTGGGCAAGCTGGTCAACCTCAAGCCCCTCGTCGCCCTCAGCCCGGAGGGGCGCGTCGCCATGGCGGGCAAGGCCATCGGCCGCCACCGCGCGGGCGACGCGCTGATTAAGCTGATAAAGGCCACCCCCGCCGATCCGCGCTATCCGGTTCTGCCTCTCTACACCGGCGGGCGCGAAAACTGCATCGCGTTCCTGCGGCAGGCCGCGCAGGCAGGCTATGCCTGCACGATTGACGACGCGATTTCCGTCGGACCGACCATCGGCGCGCACGTCGGCCCCGGCGTATTCGGGCTGGCCTATGTCTCCGCGCAGGCTTGACCGCCCCAAGTCAGATTGCAGATAAAAAGGCGCTGCCTCTCATGGCCTGCTTTAGCCATTTTGAGACAGCGCCTTTCTTTACGCTTTTTTCTCGTTGACCTTCAGGTGCTTCATCACCATCTGCGCCACCACGCCGGTCAGCACGCCCGTCGCCACGCCGGAAACCATCAGCACCGGCAGGTAGGTCACGATCAACTGCGGCGTGTGGAGCATCGCCACCGCCATGAGAATCTGGCCGATGTTGAAGCCGACCGCGCCCAGCGCGCTCACGCCGATGACGCTCACGCCCTTGATGCGGCTCAGCGCGATCATCGCCAGCAGCGACAGCACGCCGCCCGCCAGCGAATAAAACATCGCCTGCATGTTGGTGTAAATCAGCCAGCTCATCATCGCCTTGAGCAGCATCAGCACGATGGATTGCTTCACGCCCAGCATATACAGCGCGTAAATCAGCACCGAGTTTGCCAGCCCGAGCTTGATGCCGGGGATGGCCGCCGTCAGCGGGAACTGGCGCTCAATCAGCCCCAGCACGAGCATCAGGCTCGTCAGCAGGCCGGAGACGGCCACCCGCTGCGCGCTTCCGTTTCGCATGATGTTTCCTTCTTTCCTATCGCCTTATTCGTCGGCCGGCACCATTTCAATCGTCACCTGATTGGGCAGGCAGATGATGTAGGTGCTCAGAATACGATCCTTATAGGTATTCACGTTGACCTCGCCCTCGCCGATGCAATCCTGATTTTCGCAGGTGGAGGACTCCATCTCGACGTATTCCGGCGTGATGTGAATCCGGTTGATCGCGCCGTTTTCCTGCTTGACGGTGATGATCTTGTCGCGATCCATCGGGATCGGGTCGCCGTACTGCCGCCCCGCCACGGTGATGACGACGTGGCCGCGCACCTTCTCGGTCTGCTTCGGCATCATCGGGCCGACCATGTTCGCGCTCTGCGGCGCGTCCGTCGTCTCGGGGGCTTCCGTCGCGGCCGGTTCAGCCGTCGCTTCGGGGGTCTGCGCCGCCTCCGGCGCATCCGTCGCGTCCGGCGCGGGCGTTTCGTCGAGGTATTCAATCGCGTCCGGCGCAAGCGTCACATCCGCCGTCTTGGTGGAAAGGTCGGTCTTGGGCAGCAGCTTCGAGCCGGCAAACAGCGCGACCGCCGCCAGCAGCACGACCGCGATAAGGAGAAGATCCTTCTTTTTCAGCATGAATTACGCCTCCGCCGCGCCTGCGCCGTCCGGCGCCACCTCAACCTCGTTGGCGCCATTGCTCCACAGGCGTTCGAGCTGATAATATTCGCGATCCTGCTCGTGGAAGATATGCACCATCACATCGCCGTAATCGAGGATGCACCAATGTCCCTCGTTCACGCCCTCGCGGCGGCGGGCAAACAGGTCGAGCTTCGCCAGCTCCTCCTCCACGTTTTCCGCCAGCGCCTTCACCTGCGGAACGGAGCGGCCGGTCGCGATCACCATATAATCGGTGATGACCGTCATTTCGTCCACCTTGAGCACCACAATATCCTTGCCGCGCTTCGCATCCAGCGCCTTAGCCGCAGCCAGCGCAATCGCTTTCTGATCCATGTTTGTTTTTCCTCCTTCAAAATATGAACAAATGCGTGTTTTCGCAAGTTGTCTTTTTGCCTTTCCTTGTCACACCAGCCCCGGCTCATACTCGGCCAGCGCCGCCATGGTGTCCGGGTGCAGGGGCTTCCCCTGCTCGCGCACATGGTCAAGGCTCATCAGCAGCGCCATGTGCATCGCCTCGTCCAGATCGGTCATGCAGAGCTTTCTGAGCGCCTCCAGCCCCGGATAGGGCTTGCGGTTCGGCTCGATCATGTCCGCCAGATAGACGATCTTTTCCAGCTTCGTCATGTTCGCGTGCCCGG
The DNA here is from genome assembly GCA_900542395.1 of uncultured Eubacteriales bacterium. Taxonomy (GTDB): domain Bacteria; phylum Bacillota; class Clostridia; order Christensenellales; family Aristaeellaceae; genus Ventricola. The sequence continues at coordinate 7,182 of UQNM01000036.1, read as the reverse complement.
TCGTGTGCCAGCGGATCGCGCCGAGCACCTCCGGGTCGTGCACGTCGTAGACGTCCTGCGCGACGTGCGCCCCGGCGACCGCATGCATCAGCGCCTTGGATTCCTTCATCACCGGGTCGAGCTTTTCGTTCTTCGCCGCCTTCGTCATCTGGCTGAGCGGCATGCACTTGGCGCAGTCATGCAGCAGCCCGGCCAGCGCGGCCTTTTCCTCGTCCACGCCGAATTTTTCGGCCATCTCGCGCGCCGTCTTCTCTACGCCGAGCGTGTGCGCATAGCGCGCCGCGTCCAGCTCCTTTTTCAGCCTGTACGCCATTTTTTCGCGTTTCATCCATTTAACTCCATGCCTGATTTTGCCCCGTAAAGGCCGCGCGCGCGGATATAATCCGCCACGGCCTCGGGCACCAGCCGCTCAAACGGCAGGTTCTTCCGTATATATTCTCGAATCTGCGTCGAGGAGATATCCATCTTTCGCGCGTCCAAAAAGTCGATCTGCGCGCCCCGGCTCGCCCAGAGCCCGGCCAGACGGATGACCTCCTCCCGCGTTTCTCCCTCGCGCATCATCACCAGAAATTTGCAGCGCTCGATGACCGTTTCCACCCGCCGCCATGTTCCCAGCGCGCGCAGCGTGTCCGCGCCGATGAGATAGGTCAGCGAGCAATCCGGCATTTTGCTTTGCAGCGTGGCCAGCGTATCGACGGTGTAGATCACGCCGCCGCGGTCGATCTCCTCGCGGCAGACCGCCATCCCCGCCTCATGCGCCACGGCCAGCTCCACCATGCGCAGACGGTCGAATTTATCGGCCAGCCCTTCCCGCTTGTGCGGCGGGTTGCCCGTCGGCAGAAAGAGCACGCGCTCCACCTTTCCGCTGTTCAGCGCGGCGCGGGCGAGCGCGACGTGGCCGCGATGAATGGGGTTAAAGCTGCCGCCCATCAATCCGATTTCCGGCATGCAGCTCCCCTCCCTTCGCTTTTTCGGCGCATGATGATTGATTATACCAAATTCCGCGCGCGCGGGAAAGAGGAAAGTGCATACATTTTGAAAAAAGCGCAAAATCTAAAGCCATCTCCATGCGTTGACGGGGGTGGCTTTAGGTATGATGAGCCCTTTTGACAGCAAAAACCGCGTCGCGACCGCGCTGGATCGGCTGGCGCTCCGGGTTTTGCTGTTTCTTCTGAGCGTCGGTTATTTCTTCGCCCTCTGGCACAGCGGCGCGCCCAGCCTGCTGGCCGGGAGCGCCCTGTTCGCGCTGGCGATGCTCACCCTGCTGCTTCTGGAGCGGCGGACGCTGGCGCGGCGCGACCGCGCCCTTCGCGTGCGCGTCGGCGGGGCAATCGCGCTGGAAGAGCTGATGCTTCTGCCTGCCGCCGAGGCCGAAGGGCGCGTCTGTCTGCTGCTGGCCGAAACGCTGGGCGGCGCGGCGCAGGGCTCCGTCCTATCCTATGCGGGAAAGACGTATCTCGTCCGCTGCGCGCAGACCCTGCCCGGTTCCGCCGCCGGGGAGGGCGACGTGCTCGCCGCCCACCGGGCGAAGGCCGCTTCCGGCGCTGAATTCTGTATTCTGGCCGGAACGGGCGGCTTTTCCCCCGCCGCCCAGCGCGCCGCCGAGTGGATGGAGCCGCCCATCCGCCTGATCGCGGGCCGTCAGCTCGCGCTACTCTTCGGGCAGCAGCACCCCGCCACCGACGCGGAAATCGCCCGCCGCGCGCGCAGGCAGCGAACGCCGTTTTCCCGCGGGCGCATCCGCGCGCTGGCGCTCACCCCGGCCAAACAGGGGCGCTATCTGCTCGTCGCCTTTCTGCTGGCGCTGCTCTATCTGTTTCTGCGTTCGCTTTTGTCGCTCGTGTTCGCGCTGACGGCGTTCGTTCTGGCCATGCTCTGCGCGCGGGAAAACCGAAAAGCGTTTCGGTTATAGCTCCCCGTAAATCCGCCGCATTTCCTCGGTGAAGCCGCCGTCCGCCGTGTGCGTGACGAGCATCGGCAGCAGGTGCAGCCCCGGCCTGCCGCGCTTTTTGCCCTCGACGAGCACCAGCTTGGGCGCGCTCTCCGGTCTGGAAACGATGAAGCGCACGCGCTTGGGCTCGACCTTCGCCCCGCGCATCGCGTCGCAGAGCGCCAAAAACCGCGGCGCGGGAAAGACGGCGCACAGCCGCCCGCCGTTTTGCAGCACGCGCGCGCAGGCCGCCATCCAATCCGCAAGCGGGCAATCCGAATCGCTTCTGGAAAGCGCGCGGGTTTCCTCCGGGCTGACCAGCCCCGCGCCGAGCGCCGTATACGGCGGGTTGGTCACGACGAGCTGCACGGTCTCGCAGCCGATGATTCTTCCGGCCTCGCGGCAGTCGGCGTGATGCACGCGAATCCGCGCCTGAAGCCCGTTGAGCGCCACGCTCCTTTGCGCCATATCCGCCACATCCCGCTGCACCTCGAAGGCGTCGAACGTCGTCCCCTCCGCCCGCGCGCTGAGCAGCAGCGGCAGAACGCCCGTCCCCGTGCCCATGTCGCAGACGCGCTCGCCGCGCCTCACCGCCGCGAAATCCGCCAGCAGCACCGCGTCCGTGCCGAAGCGGAAGCCGTCCTCCCGCTGGATGATGCGCAGGCCGTCGCGCTGCAAATCGTCAATGCGCTCGCCCGCCTTCAATTCCGTCTCCACGTCGTCTCTCCCTTCGGCGCGCCGGAAAGCGCTATCCGCCGGTGAGCGGCAGCGCGCGGCGCGGAATGAAAAATGAACTCATCGCGTTTTTTTCTGATGGCCGCGAAACGCCATGCCGATGAGCGCCGCGGCCGACACGGCCAGCAGCGCGCTCCAAAGCGCGATATCGCTGTTATCCCCGGTTTGCGGCAGATTGATATTGCCCTCGGGGATCGGCGTTGTCGTTTCGCTCGGCTTTACCGTTTCCTCCGGCTTCACGGGATCGTCTTTTTTTACAAATTCCCAGCGCGCAACGAAGGTCACGTTTCCGGTGGCATCGGCGTGTTCCATGGTGGCCGGAATCGTGTCTTTCTCAAATCCCCTGAAAACCCATTGGCCGCCTTCAACCTCTACGACCGTCTTCGACGGCGCGATGGCCGTTATGTTTTCCTCGTGCCGATAATCCGTCGTGTCGGCGGGCAGCAAAGCCTTCACCTCGTCGGGCAGCTGTTCGCCGTCTGAAACGCTGTTGAATTCGTATTTGGCATTGAATTTCCTGAACACCCTTTTGAATTTCGCTCTATAAGTAGCGTGCCCCGTTACGTGTTGGATTTCAGGATCCCACGCTTCAAAAATGTAATCATATGTGTCGTCGGACGCCTTTTCAGCCTTGGGCAACGGAATCTGATGGGCGGGCGTTCCGTGGGGATGCCAGCTTTCCGCGTATATCACATTGCCGTCTTCATCTTTGAATGTGATTTTGGCCAGCGGCGGGTTGGCCGCCGCGATCAAATACACTTTGTCCGTTCCGCCTATAACGGAGTCGCCCGCGCCCGGATATGTCTTGCGTTGTTCCTTCGTCTGCGCGGTGTATCGGGAGTCTTCCCTGTCGATATACCACCCGTCAATTTCGTGGTTGGAAACGTCATCCGGCTCGCCAAGATAACGGGCTTTCATTTTCTCGGCAGATGGCAGTTTCAGCGGTGCGCGATCCAGATACACATCGGAAGCCGCTGTTCCCGCAATGTTGTTGCACAAAACAGTGTTGGTTATAGTCGTTTGCCCGCCGGATGTATTTTCCTGCGCGGCAAAACCGCCGCCATAATTGGTGGCCTCGTTTCCTGTGATCGTGCACCCGTCTATGTCCATGTTTGTCCAGTAACCATAGGACATCACGCCGCCGCCCACAGCCGCTCTGTTTTTCTGAATGGTCGTATTGCTGATACGAACGCTTGCCAATGGTTTCAGTGGTTTCAGCATCGCCACAAACACGCCGCCGCCCATTCCGTCTGTTTTATCGGCCTTGTTGTCGCAGATTTGGGCATTGTCAATATACAATCCTGGATTTGCAGATTGGCCGATGTCCGGCGTCGGCGCGCAAATCGCGCCGGCAAAAATATAGTAATAGGCAGACGCAAATACGCCGGCGCCGATTTTGGCGCTGTTGCTTTCCACCGTGCCGCCCTTAATTTCAACGGAGCTTTTTAAATTTCCAAGGCCTCGCGATATTTCTTCATATGACGCTACAACGGCAATCCCGCCGCCCATGTTGGTGGCCGTGTTCTCCGAAATCGTTCCGCCGTTCATAACGAAGGAGGAACCGCCGGAAACGAACACGCCGCCGCCGACCGCCGTAAAGCATCTGTCCGGGTCATAACGGTCAATATAGTTGGATTTTACATGACAGTTTTTGATCTCTCCGCCTTCCATAATGAACTTGCCGCCGTAAACGACCGCAACGCCGCCGCCGTAACAAACCGAGCCTTCGCTAATGCCGCAATCCTGAATCACGCCGCCGTACATATGAAACGTGCCGCCGAAGACGGTCACGCCGCCGCCGAAATAGTTGTTTCCCTTTCTTCCCGAGAGCGAAACGCCCGGATACATCTCGCACGTTCCTTTGATATGCAGCAGACCGGGCCAGTCGTTACTCTTCTCGTTGCGCACGCCGCATATCTTCAAATCGTTGCCATTTCCCGATCCAAGCTTCACATGCGCTCCTTTTTCCACGTGAATAGAAGTGTTTGTGGCAACTGTCAGGGTATGTCCGTTGCCCAATATGGTCACCGGGCATGGGGATTGAATGGTCGCGCCTCTGATTTCAATATTGTCGTTCAGGCTTATGATATATTCGCCCTCGCTCGCACCGTTGACTGTGTTTATCGCGTTTTCAAATTCGTCGCCGTTTTTCACTTCAATTCTTGCAACCGTCTCATTTTCCGCAAACGCCGCCTTTGGCGTGACGCTCAGGCTCAGCACGACCAGCAGAATCCCCAGCATCATTCGGTTTCGTTTTTTCACGTGCGCCTCCATGAACTTTAGAATTGTTGAATTTTTATTATATCAAAAACACGGGTCGATTGCAACCAACCCGTGAAAGATTTATTGCGCCCCAAACGGCGTGACGTAATCGCCGGAGACATAGCCCGTGTAGCCGCCCCACTGCACGTAGAGGAAGCCGTTTTCGCCCTCGCCCAGCACGGTCAGCACCATGCCGTAGGGCAGCACGTAGAGCACCTCGCTGCCCGCGTTCGGCTGGACGCGCAGGTTCAGCCCGTTGTCGCTTTCCACAACGACGCGGTAGCCGCTCGCGCTCGGCGCGGGCGTGGCCGTCGGCGCGGGGGTCGCGGCGGCGTCCACGTCAAAGCGGATGTAATCCGCGCTGACATAGCCGCTGAGCGTGCCGATGCGCACGGGGTAAAACCCGCTGACGCGCTCGCCCGTCACCGCCACCTGAACGCCGTAGCCCAGCGTCGCCAGCACGTTGGCGTATTGCGAGGAATCCGCGCGGAGATTCAGGCCGCTCTGCGCCGTCACCGTGCCGATGCGCCCCGTGACGGGGCGGCTGGCCTCCGGCGCTGCCGTCGGTTCGGCGGTCACCTGCGGGCTGTCCGCATCCAGATTCAGGTATTGCGCGCTGGCGTAGCCGCTCAGCTCCCCATAGCTGACCGCGTAAAAGCCGTTCACGCGCCCGCCCGTCACGGTCACAATCGAGCCGTAGGGCATCGTCGTCAGCGTGGCGGAGGACGTATCGGGCTGCTGACGCAGCTTGAGGCCGCCGTAGGCGCGAACCGTCGCCTCCCGCTCGTCCTGCTCGGGGGCTTGAACCGGCGGCTGGGTCGGCGCGGGGGTCGGCGTTGCGCTGATGGCGGGCGTGGCCGTCGCCAGCGCTTCATCCGTCACATAGACGTAATCGCTGCTGACATAGCCCGCCACAGAGCCGAGCAGCACCGGCAGCATGCCGTTATCGCGCATTTCGCCGGTGACGGTCAGCATCGTGCCCTGCGGCAGCACCATGATGACGCCGGAGGCCGTGTTCGCCCCCGCGCGCAGGTTCAGCCCGTCGGAGGGCAGCACGATGGCGACCTGCGCGGCCGCCTGACCGCCGCCGTTCTCGCCGCCGTTTTCACCGCCGTTCGGCGCGTCCGAATCGCTGTCGCCCGCGTCGTAGACGACGTAATCGTTCATCACATAGCCGCTGAGCGTGCCATACTGCACATACGTCCAGTTGGCGTAGCGCTCCAGCACCGTGAGCGTCTGGCCGTGGCGCAGGCGCGAGAGCACGGCGGCGTTGGTCGTCGGCGCGGCGCGCAGGTTGAGCGTCTGGCTCTCGTCGGAGAGGGCGACCGTCGCCGTGCCGCGGCTGACCACGCCGGGGGGCGTTTCGTCCACGCTGTCCTCCTGCACGATCAGGTACGAGGCCATCACATAGCCGGTCAATGTGCCGTATTGCACGCGGCTCCATTCGCCCTCCCGGCTGAGCAGGTTGATCTGTGTGCCGTGCGGCATGCGCGCCAGGATGGAGGAGGCCGTCGTCGGCCGCTGGCGCAGGTTGAGGCTGTCCAGCGGGTTTTTGAGCGTCACAACGGCGGGCTTTGCGTCCGCAATCGGCTCGTCCGGGGTGCTGGGCGCGGCGGGCGTGCCATCCATGCTGTCAAGCAGCGTGCGCGTCATGGTGTAGCGCGTGCGCGTCAGGCCGGGATAATAAAATTCGAGAATCTGGTCGTAGGCGAAGCCCTCGTTGGCCATCTGCTGCGCGCCGCGCTGGCTCATGCCCACGCCGTGGCCGAAGCGCCGCGCCGTCAGCTTATAGCCGCCGACGGCCTCCGTCACGGTCAGCGTCTCGTTTTTGAGCACGTTGATGGACATGGAGCAGAGCCCCTCCACCTGCGAAAAATAATCCAGCGCCACGCTGACGTCGCCGTAGCCCGAAAGCGTCAGGTTGACCAGCACCTTTTTGTATACGCGGGAGGGCTCGCCGTACTTCGGTTCGGCCAGCGTCACGCCGTTGATCGACGCGATTTCCACGCTCCCCGCGCCGACGAGCATCGCCGCCTCTGTGCGCAGCAGCTCGGTCAGCGCCGAAACGCTGGTCGTGCCGTTGCGGTAGAAGGTGACGGATTTCGCGATGGACGCGCCGTTGCGCAGGTCGTAGGGGTCATCCTTCACCTGCAAATAGCTGTACGAGCCGCTCCCCCATGCGTTTTTGACCGATTCGGTCTGGCCGCCGTTGGAGGCCGTGTAATAGCTGGCCATATATTCGCCGCCCACCGTGC
>UQNM01000035.1 GCA_900542395.1 uncultured Eubacteriales bacterium | reverse complement strand
TGACGGAACCAAGGATTTTGAAAGCCGCATCATTCCTGCCGACGGCGAGCCGCTGAAAACCGCCTACGACCTGCTGATGCCGCTGGAAAAGCGCGTGCAGACGTGGCTGGATACGCCCGCCGGTCATCTCGACCTGCCGCTCGTCGCCGAGGATCACCTGAAAGCCGCGCTGAACGGAAGCTATCTCGCCAACTTCATCAACACCGTCCAGCTCGAAGCCTCCGGCGCGCAGATTGCCTCCAGCGCCCTGCCCAACGAGTTCAAGGGGCTGCCCACCGAGGTCACCATCCGCGACGTGGTTTCCACCTACATCTACACCAATACCCTCGTCGTGCTGGAGATGACGCGCCCCGCGCTCAAGCAGTATATCGAGCGCTCCGCCGCGTATTTTGACCACGACGAAGACGGAAACCTCTGCATCGCAGACGAATTCCTCCGCCCGAAGGTGCAGCATTACAATTACGATTTCTTCTCCGGCATCCATTACACCATCGACGCGCGCAACCCCGTCGGCCAGCGCGTGACCTCCATCGTCCTTAACGGCCGCGAGCTGGGCGAGGATGAGCCGGTCACCGTCTGCGTCAACAGCTATCGCTTCTGCGGCACGGGCGGCTACGATATGCTGCCCAAGCAGAAGGTTGCCCGCGAGGTGCTCACCGACGTGGCCGATGCGATGATCGACTACATCACCTCCCACCCGAACATTCGCGTGGATACGGAGAAATACTGCACCGTCATCGGCTGATCGTTTCCAAAATATGCCTGTTTCCTCCTTCCGCGTCGGACGCATCCTAACGATGACTCACCGACGCGATGAAGGAGGAATTTTTGTATGGAAAAAATCAGGGTCGTTCAATACGGCTGCGGCAAGATGGCCAAGTACATCCTGCGCTATCTGCATGAGCACGGCGCGCAGATCGTCGGCGCGATTGACGTCAACCCCGCCGTCGTCGGCATGGACGTGGGCGATTTCGCGGAGCTGGGCGTAAAGACCGGCGTTCTCATCCGCAACGACGCGGACAGGGTGCTCGACGAATGTGACGCGGACGTTGCCATCGTCACGCTGTTCAGCTTCATCGGCGACATCTGCGACCACGTGGAGAAATGCGTAAGGCGCGGGATCAACGTCATCACCACCTGCGAGGAGGCCATCTATCCGTGGGCAACCTCCGCCGCCGCGGTCAACCGCCTCGACGCGCTGGCCAAGGAGACAGGCTGCACCGTCACCGGCAGCGGCATGCAGGATATTTTCTGGATCAATCTGGTCGGCCTCGTCGCGGGCGGCTGCCACCGGATCGCCAAGATCAAGGGCGCTTACAGCTACAACGTCGATGAATACGGCCTTGCGCTGGCCAAGGCGCACGGCTGCGACCTCACGCCGGAGGAATTTGAACGGCAGATCGCGCACCCGGAGACCTTCGAGCCGTCCTATGCGTGGAACGCCAGCGAGGCCATCTGTAACAAGCTCGGCCTGACGATTCAATCCATCGCGCAGAAGCACGTTCCCTGCATCATCGACCACGACATCCGCTCCGCCACCCTCGGCAAGGTCATCAAGGCCGGGCGCTGCATCGGCATGAGCGCCGTCGTCACGGTCAAGACCATGCAGGGCATCACCATCGAGGAGGAAACCATCGGCAAGGTTTACGGCCCCGAGGACGGCGACCTGTGCGACTGGGTGATTTCCGGCGAGCCGGATACCGCGTTCCGCGTCATCAAACCCGCCACGGTCGAACACACCTGCGCAACGGTCGTCAACCGCCTGCCCAGCCTCATCAACGCCCCGGCCGGATATGTCACCGCCGACCAGCTCGAACCGGTTCAGTATCTGACGTATCCGATGGAGATGTATTGCTGACTTTCCTAAAACCGCAAAACAGGCTTTTCCCGCAATCGCAGGAAAAGCCTGTTTTTGATGGATTTCCTTAATACTCTTCCGCCGCTTCCATCACGACAACGCCTTCGGGCACGCTTCCCGGCATAACCGAAAGCGTCCGCGCGGGCTTCGCGCCCTCCGCGCCCATGATTTCAAGAAACGGCTCAACGCCCGCAATCGGATAGGCGCAGTGCTTCGTCTTATAGTGCATCGGAATCACGCACTTCGGGCGGGCCAGATCGACGATCTCCTTTGCGCCCTTCGCGTCGATGGTATAAAACCCGCCGACGGGAATCATCATCACATCCGCGTTCAAAATCGCCTGCAAGACCGGCTCGGCGGGCAGACAGCCCTGATCGCCCATGTGCACCACCTTGAGCGCGTCGATATAGAAGATGCGGATGCTGTTCCGCCCGCGCAGCGCGCCGCCCCGGTCATCGTGATACGATGTGACGGCCTGCGTCGTCACGCCGCCGACCTGCGCGGCTCTCGCCTCCCGCGCGACCTTCGGCCGACCCTCCACAATATCCAGATTGTTGTGATCGTGATGCTCGTGGCTGACCGTCACCAGATCGGCCGTCAATTTCGGCACACGAATCCCCACGCTGTCGTCATAGGGGTCGGTCACAATCACCGTTCCGTTTTCAGCCGTCAGACGAAAACACGCGTGGCCTATCCATTCCAGCTTCATGGCTGCACCCTCCTTTGCGGGCTGTTTTCCCGCGTCTGCGCCCGCCGTGCGGGCAACTCGGCGAATGGGCGCCGATAACAAAAGCCGACGCCCAGCATCATTATAACGCAGGCGTCGGCTCGATTCAATCCGTTTTCTTTGCGCAAAGGCCGTCCATCCACCCGGCCAGCAGCGCGCCGGAGAGGAAGAAGCCGCTGTCCTCGCCCACGCGCAGGCAGGCCGCCGCTCTGGCGCGCAGCGCGGGCAGACCCGCGCGCACGTGCGCTTCATCCCGCCAGAGCAGGCGCAGGGTTTCCACAACCAGGCGCAGGCCGTCTTCCGTCAGCGGCCGATCCGCGCGGCGCATCAGATACGCCGCAAACGCCGCCGCCGGCGCGTCGGGCGCGTCCCAATCCACGTCGATGTGCGCGGGCACATCCAGCGCGCGCAGCGCCGCCTCCATCGGGGTCAGCAGCAGCAGGCCGTCCCTTTCGCGCGCGTCAAACCCCGCCGCCCGGCAGCCATCCAGCAGCGCGGGCACATCGCCGCATCGCCTCGGCGCGTCGCTGACCAGCAGCGCCGCCTCCCCGGCGGGCAGGAAGCGCACAAACCCGCGCCCGCCCGCCGCGAAAACCGCCGCTCTGGCGCGCTCGCGGAGCGCCGTCACAGCCGCCATACGAGGGTCATCACCGTCGCCGACGTGCGCTCGCCGCCGACAAACACATCGTAATCCAGCCGCATCTCGCCGCCGTTTTCACCTTCCTCCGTCAGCACCTCGCGGGTATACACCGCCACGGGGATGTCGCCGTAGGCCGTGCCGTACAGCCCGGCCGTCTTCCGCCCCGGCTGAAAATGCAGCGCGCCGGTCATCTCGCCCGTTCGGCGCATCCGCACGCCGTCCGCCGTCCATGTCAGGCAGATGCGCGCGCGAACGCCCTCGTCCACCTGCTCATAGGCGATTTCAAGCCCGTCCTCCCCCGCGCGCAGCGTGCCGCGGTGGACGGTTTTGCTCTCGTGCCGCCCGCCGTCCGGGTCGGTCATCACGCTGACCACGCGCAGGCGGATCGGTTTTCCATCAGTCATCGGCCTTCACCTCGCTCGTTTTCGCGCCGGGGATCACGCCCAGCAGCATGAACAGCGCCGCCGCGCACAGCGCGAACGCATAGACCGGCCGCAGCAGCGTTTCGCCCGTCGCCGGGTAGCAGCAGCCGCCCGCCGTCGCGAAGAGCGCCATGCAGGCGGGCAGGCGCGTCTCCGGCTCGCGCAGAATCGCCGCCAGACAGAGCATGCACAGCGGCAGCCACGCGCTCATCCCCGCGCCGGGGCACAGGATCATCGCGCCGAGGGCGAGCGTCAGCGTCCTGCGCAGGGCGGAGGCCGTCTTCTCCTGCTTCAGCCACGCGCACAGGCCGATGAACATGGCCAGCGCGGCAAACGTCAGGCCGTGCATCAGCAGCTCAAAATGCGCCTGCGTGTAGACCACCGGCGCGTTTGTCACCGCGTCGATCTCCGGGAATACGCGAATCAGCGCGTATTCCGGCATTTCCTCCATGGCCGCGCGCGGGAACGCGCTCATCAGGTTCGGAACGCCCGCCGCATATTCCGGCACGGCGACATTCGCGGTGAACAGGCTGCCCACCGCGCGCCCGGCGGGCACGCCGCAAAGCACCGCGGGCAGGCAGGCCGCCAGCGCGACGAGCGCCGCCAGCGCGGCATGCCGTCCCTTCGCGCCGCCCCTTCTGCCCAGCAGGGCGACCAGCGGCAGGGCGTACAGCGCCGCGCCGGACAGCGCAAACGCCGCGCCATAGAGCAGCATGCCGCCCAGCGGGCGCTTTTCATCCAGCAGCGTCAGCGCGGCGACGAGCAGCAGCGCGCCGAGCGCGTCGATCTGCGGAGCGCTGCCCGCCGCCAGAAAGCCCTGCGGCAGAATCAGGCAGAGCAGCAGCAGCGCTTCGCCGCGCAGCCCCCAGCCCCGGCGATCCGCCGCACGCGCTGCCAGCACGGCCATCAGCAAGAATGCGCCCATGCACGCGAGCTTGAGCATATACATGTCGTAAATCGGCCCGCGCGTCAGAAGATACAGCGCCGTCACCGCCGGGGCGGAGAGGTTGAGCCGCATGTCGTTCATCGCCGAGAGCCCCGCCGCGTCCATCCGCCGGATGAACGGGAGCATCTGCTCGACGAACAGATACGACTTGTGGTTGACGCCCATCAGCAGAATCACAAGCCCGACGGTCAGCAGAAGCTGCCTGACCGCCAGCCGCCAGAAGCGCTCGTGATACAGCAGCGCCGCCGCCAGCAGCACGAAAAGCTGCACCGCCGCCGTCAGGGCGATATACAGCGCGCGGTTGCGCCAGCCGCCGATGTCGTTTAAGTTGCCCAGCGGGCCGCCGCCGACGTTGTAAAGCGCCAGCAGCAGGGAAAGCGCCGCCGCCAGCGCCGCGCCAAGCGGCAGCGCATGGCGATCCAGCCATGCTGAAAGGGCGTTCAGCTTCGTTTTCATGCGGCCTCGCCTCCCTTCATCGCCAGCGCCGCGCGGTTTTTGCGCATCTTGCGGAGCACATCCCGCGAGACGACGACCAGCGCCGCCAGCATCATCAGCGCCAGCATCCGCATATCCACCGGGCGCTGGCGGGTGATAAAGGGCATGTAGCTCATCAGCGAGGCGCTGACCACCAGCAGCGGCATGAACCGCCTGTCCCGATAGCGGGCGGCGTAGAGCACGGAGAGCATATCCGCCAGGAAGAAATAGCGGTCGTGGATTTTCGGCATCACAAACGGCAGGAAAATCGCGAAGAACAGCGCGAAATCCAGCGTCATCTCCGGCGTGATTTCCTTCGCGTGCATCAGCCAGTAGACGACGACCAGCAGCGTCAGCAGAATACAGGCGTAGAGCGCCGCGTTCTGGTACGTCGGCGTGAGCGCCTGATCGATGTACGCGCTGGACGCCTCGCTGTCGATGCCGGACAGATAGCGCATCCACGTAAATTCCTGCCGGTTGGCAAATTCGCGCAGCGGGAAGAACGCATAGAGGTTCGGCGCGTTATAAAAGAGCCGCTCGTAATACTGCCCCATCGACTGATTGGCGTACACGCTCACGGCGTCCGCAAACGAGCGTCCGGCGATCAGCGCCGGGAGCATCGTCACCAAATACGTCGCCGCGAAGACCAGCGCGTGCTTCGGCTTGTATTCCCCGTGAATCAGCGCCAGCAGCACGACCGGGAAAAAGAAGATGGTTTGCAGCTTGAACGCGAACGCCAGCGAAAGCATGACCGCCGCGACGACGGGCTTCTTCGTCTTCATCCAGTACAGGCTCATGACGATTAAAAACACATACACCGTGTCGCACTGCCCCCAGCATGCGCCGTCGATCAGCGTCGTGGGCAGGGCGCAGACGATCAGCATCACCGGCAGCGCGGCCTTTTTTCCGGCGAAATGCCCCGCCGCCTGCATCATCGCCAGCGCGAGGGCATAATCAAAAATCACCGTGAAGAATTTAATCAGATACAGGTCGTGCAGCGGCGTTTTGGCGATCATCAGCATCACATACTGGTACAGCAGGTTGTAATCGCCGACGTTTTCGCCCAGCGTGTAAAAGCCGCCCTCGCGGAACACCTTCACCCAGCCGCTCAAAAAAGCGTTGTAATCCGCCGTCTGATAGTCGAGCATGCTGACCCGCGCCAGCATCGTCAGCGCGATCACCGTGCAGCTCAGCAGCAGTGCGCCGCGCTCGGGCTTTTGCAGCCGCGCGACAAGCGCCATCGCGCCGCCCGCGACCAGCGTAAACAGCGCCGCAAGGCTCAGCGTCTGCCCCCATGTGCCCGCGTATTCCAGCCGCGCGCGCATATAAACCGCCAAAGCGGCAAAGAGCATCAGCGTCATAAGGCCGCACGTGACAGCCGCGCGCCTGTTCTCTTTCATCCTTTCTTTTTCCCCCTTATGTAAACTGCTTTTTATTATATCATCATCCATGAAACGGCGCAACCGCCCCGGCCTGCCAACTGGCATGGTCAAAAACTTGCAATCTGGCTCTTTACGCCATGCCAGATTGTGCTATAATGCCCTTATTCCATCAAGGGCGCATCGCCCGCAAAGAGAGGTTTTTGTTATGGCTCACACGACGACCCGCGAACAGAAAACGCGCATGCTCTGCACCGCCGGCCTGATGGCCGCGCTGGCCTGCGTCTCCAACTTCATCAGCATCGCCACCCCGGCTTCCCGCATCCACATCGGCAACGCGGTCTGCGTGCTCTGCGGCCTGATTCTCGGCCCGGCCTACGGCTTCTTCGCCGCCGGTGTGGGCAACGCGATTTTTGACATCATCGGCGGCTACGGGATGGAGTTCGTCATCACCTTCATCAACAAGGGCGCCATCGCGCTCGTCACCGGCCTGATCGCCTACAAGGCCGCCGGCAAGGAGACCCTCGAGGGCAGGGATCACGCCCGCGTGATCGTCGGCAGCATCCTCGGCGCGCTGACCTACACCGCGCTGTACCTGCTCAAGTCCTACATCAAGCTGCGCTTCACCACGGCGGACGTCGATCCCGTCGCGATTCAGGCGACGATGCTCTCCAAGGCGGCGAGCAGCCTGTTCAACGCCGCGTTCGCCTTTGTGGTCGCGCCGATCTTCTTTAACGTGCTGCGCAAGCCGCTGCGCCGCCTCGGCCTGTACAGCAAGGATTAAACCCGCTCGCCCCACCGGATCTTTCTGGCCCGCTTCCAAAGCGGGTCTTTTTTTGTGACCGTCAGCGTCCGCTCCCCGTCCGCCTCGCAGACGGGCAGCAGGATGCGCCCCGGCGCGATCTGCGCGTGGCGGAGCAGCCGCGCGCGGCACGGATGCACCGGCGGCTCGCGCGTCAGCGCCAGATAGCTGAATTTCTCGTCTTCAAACGGCGCGTCGCCGCCCTTGAGCGCCTTGTGCAGCCGCGTCCGCTGGACGCGGACGGCGAAGTGGCACCAGTTTTCCCCCGTCATCGGGCAGGTTTCGCTTCCCGCCGGGCACGGCGCGGCGACATATGCGCCCAGCGCGGTCAGATGCGCCCGAACGGCGCGCAGGTTCGCAAAGCCCTGCGGCGTGCCCGGCTCGATAAGGACGAGCATCTGCTCGCAGGCGTTCCAGAGCTTTTCCGCCACCGGCAGGCGCATGGCGGCCTCCAGCTCGCCGAGCATATACCCCTCGCAGACGAGCTGCGCGCGGGGCAGCGGCTCCCTCGCCGTCAAATCGCAGGCCGCCCACTGCGCCTGCACGCCCCCGGCCTCAGCCATCAGCCGCTGGCCGACGGCGCGCATCGCCGCCTCGCGCTCCAGGCACGTCGCCCGCTCCAGCGCCAGCAGCGAATCCGCCGCGAACGTCACAGCGCCCGTCCCCGCGCCGCAATCCAGCATCGTTTGGGGCGCAAGGCCGCTCGCCTCCAGCGCCTCGGCCAGCGC
Source organism: uncultured Eubacteriales bacterium (assembly GCA_900542395.1). Classification (GTDB taxonomy): domain Bacteria; phylum Bacillota; class Clostridia; order Christensenellales; family Aristaeellaceae; genus Ventricola. The sequence goes on along the minus strand of UQNM01000035.1, from coordinate 17,425 downwards.
CGCCCTCGCCGCCTCCACCGTCGCGGGCATCCGGGACAGCGCGTAGGCCGCCGCCTCGCTCTCGCGCGTCAGCAGGCGCTTTCCCTCGCCCGTCTTGAGGCGATACGCCTCGCTGATGGCGCGCGCATCCCTTTCGAGCGTTCCCCTTGTGTAATCCGCCGCGACCGCTTCCAGCGCGCTCTGCCAATCCGTCATGCTGCTCCTCCTTGACTCTTTCCGTCTGCCGTTGGCTTTATCCTCATATGGCGTTACCTATACCAAAGAGCTCCCTCTTGGAGGGCATGGAGCTTGCCGCCCGCTGTGCGGGAGTCAGACAAACTCCATGCCGAAGGTCTGTCAGCGAAGCTGACTGAGGGAGTAAAACGGCGGCTGTCCGTTTGAGGGAAGCCGCCGCTGTTTTTTTACTTTTCAATTGGCCCGACCATTTTTTCCGGCCGAACGATCCGGTCAAACGCCTCTGCGGTCAAAAAGCCGAGCCTGACGGCGGCTTCCCGCAGGGTGATCCCCTCGGCGAAGGCCGTTTTGGCCACCTTCGCCGCGTTCTCATAGCCGATATGCGGGTTGAGCGCGGTGACGAGCATCAGCGATTCATCCAGATACGCCTGAATCTTTTCGCGGTTGGGTTTGATGCCGCGCGCGCAGCGCAGCTCGAAGGAGCGCATCACGTCGCCCAGCAGCCGCGCGGATTGCAGGAAATTATAGATGCAGACCGGCATGAACACGTTCAATTCGAAATTGCCCTGCGAAGCGGCCATGCCCACGGCCACGTCGTTGGCCATCACCTGCACGGCCACCATCGTCATCGCCTCGCACTGGGTCGGGTTGACCTTCCCCGGCATGATGGAGCTGCCCGGCTCGTTCTCCGGGATGAGCAGCTCGCCGATGCCGCAGCGCGGGCCGGAGGCCAGCAGGCGCACGTCGTTGGCGATCTTCATCAGATCCGCCGCGAGCGCCTTGAACGCGCCGTGGAGATAGACCAGCTCATCCTTGCTGGTGAGCGCGTGGAACTTGTTGGGCGCGGTGACAAAGTGCTTGCCGGTCAGCGCGGAAATCTCCTGCGCGACGGTCTCGCCGAACGCCGGCAGGGCGTTCAGCCCCGTGCCGACCGCCGTGCCGCCCAGCGCCAGCTCGCGCACGCCTTCCATCGCGCCGCGAATCATGCGCTCGTCCCGGCGAAGGGAAGACGACCAGCCGCTGATCTCCTGCCCCAGCGTCAGCGGGGTCGCATCCTGCAAATGGGTGCGGCCGACTTTAATCACGTCGGCATATTCCGCGCTGAGGCGCTCAAACGTCGCCGCGAGCCCGTCAAGCGCCGGCAGGACATGATCCTCCGCCGCCGTCAGCGCCGCAATATGCATCGCCGTCGGGAAGGTATCGTTGGAGCTTTGGGATTTGTTCACGTGGTCGTTGGGGTGCACCAGCTTTTCGCCCAGCAGGGCGTTCGCGCGCGCGGCGACGACCTCGTTGACGTTCATGTTGCTCTGCGTGCCGCTGCCCGTCTGCCAGACGACGAGCGGAAATTCGTCGTCGAGTTTGCCCGCCAGAATTTCATCGCAGGCGGCGGCAATCGCGTTTGCGCGGCGCGCATCCAGATTGCCGAGCTTGCAGTTGGCCAGCGCGGCCGCCTTTTTCAGCACGGCGAACGCATGGATGATCTCCTGCGGGATTTTCTCCGTGCCGATCGGGAAATTTTCGTGGCTGCGCTGGGTCTGCGCGCCCCAGCAGCGGTTCGCTGGAACGCGAACCTCGCCCATCGTGTCGTGCTCAATGCGATAATCCATGTCGTTGTTCCTCCGATGCTGATTTGGGGCGGTTTCCGGCGCTTCCCGTCAGCAGACGATATTCAGCAGGCGGCCCGGCACGAAGATGATCTTCTTCACCTGCGCGTCGCCGACGAGCTTCTTGACCGTCTCGTTCTCCAGCAGCTTCTCGCCGTCGTCCTTGCCCAGCGAGGCGGGCACCATGATGCGGCCGCGCACCTTGCCCTTGATCTGCACGGCGATTTCCACCTCGTCCGCGATGAGCTTGTTTTCGTCGTAGGTCGGCCAGCTCTGCGTATAGATCGGCTCGCCGAAGCCGCAGATCTCCCACATCTCCTCCGTCATGTGCGGGGAAACCGGGTTCAGGCACAGCAGCAGGGCGCGCAGCTCGCCGCGCGTCACGCTGCCGCGGGTGTAGATTTCGTTGACGTAGGACATCATCGCCGCGATGGCGGTGTTGTACTTCATTCGCTCGTAATCCTCGGAGACCTTCTTAATCATCGCGTTGACCGGGGCCTCCATCTCGTGGCGCACGCCCTCCTCGTCCGTCAGGATATCCTGCAGGCGCCAGACGCGCTCGATGAAGCGGCGGCAGCCGCGCGCGCCCTCGGTCGACCACGGAATCGCCTGATCGAACGCGCCCATGAACATCTCGTACATACGGAACGCATCCGCGCCGATTTCGGCGATGGTGTCGTCCGGGTTGATGACGTTGCCGCGGGATTTGCTCATCTTCTCGCCGTTCGCGCCGAGGATCATGCCGTGGCTGGTGCGCTTTTTATAGGCCTCCGCGTTCGGAATCGCGCCGATGTCGTAGAGGAACAGGTTCCAGAAGCGGGAATACAGCAGGTGCAGCGTGGTGTGCTCCATGCCGCCGTTGTACCAATCCACCGGCATCCAGTATTTCAGCTCGTCCCAGCGCCCGAGCGCCGTGTCGCAGTGCGGGTCGGCATAGCGCAGGAAATACCACGAGGAACCCGCCCACTGGGGCATGGTATCCGTCTCGCGTTTGGCCGGCGCGCCGCAGCACGGGCAAGTGGTGTTCACCCAGCTCTCCATCTTGGAAAGCGGGCTCTCGCCGGAATCGGTCGGCTCATAGTTGTCCACCTCCGGCAGCAGCACCGGAAGCTGATCCTCCGGCACCGGCACCCAGCCGCACTTCTCGCACTTGACCAGCGGAATCGGCTCGCCCCAGTAGCGCTGGCGGGAGAAGACCCAGTCGCGCAGCTTGTAATTCACCTTGCGCTCGCCGACCTTGTGTTCCACCAGCCAGTCGATGATGGTCTTTTTCGCCTGCGCGACGCTCAGCCCGTTGAGGAAGCCGCTGTTGCAGAGCACGCCCTCCTCCACGTCGGTATAGGCCGCCTTCTGCACGTCCTCGCCGCCCGAAACGACCTCGACGATCGGCAGGCCGAACTTCTTGGCGAAATCCCAGTCGCGCGTATCGTGCGCCGGAACGGCCATGATCGCGCCCGTGCCGTAGGTCGCCAATACATAGTCGGAGATGAACACCGGGATCTCGCGGCCGTCAACCGGATCGACGGCCTTGATGCCCTTGAGCTCCACGCCGGTCTTCTCCTTGCTCAGCTCGGTGCGCTCAAAATCGCTCTTGCGCGCGGCGGCCTCGCGATAGGCCACGACATCGTCCCAGTTGGCGATGCGCGCCTTGAGCTTATCGACGGCGGCATGCTCCGGCGCGATGACCATATAGGTCGCGCCGAAGAGCGTATCCGGGCGCGTGGTATACACGCGGAGCTTCTCGTCGGTATCCTTGATGGCGAAATCGACCTCCGCGCCCTCGCTGCGGCCGATCCAGTTGCGCTGCTGCACCTTCACCTTGTCGATGAAATCCACATCGTCGAGGCCGTCGAGCAGCTTCTGCGCGTAAGCGGTGATCTTGAGCATCCACTGGCTCTTGACGCGGCGAATGACCTCCGCGCCGCAGCGCTCGCACTTGCCCGCCACAACCTCTTCGTTGGCCAGACCGCACTTGCAGCTCGGGCACCAGTTGACCGGCATTTCGGTCTTATAGGCCAGCCCTTTCTTATAGAGCTGCAGGAAGATCCACTGCGTCCACTTGAAGTAGTTCGGGTCGGTGGTGTTGACCTCGCGCGTCCAGTCGAAGGAGAAGCCGATGCGCTTGAGCTGCTCGCGGAAGTGATCGATGTTCTTCTTCGTCACCCCGGCGGGGTGGACGTGGTTCTTGATGGCGTAGTTCTCGGTCGGCAGGCCGAAAGCGTCCCAGCCGATCGGGAAGAGCACGTTATAGCCCTCCATGCGGCGCTTGCGGGCGATGATATCCATCGCCGTGTTGCTGCGCGGATGGCCGACGTGCAGACCCGCGCCGGAGGGATACGGGAACTCGATCAGCGCGTAGAATTTCGGCTTTTCATGGCTGGCTTCCGCCTCAAAGCAATGGGCGTCCTCCCATTTCTTTTGCCACTTCAGCTCAATCTCTTCGGGATTGTAGGCTTTGCTCATGGTTTCTTCCTCCTTGCGGCCTGAGGCCGCACACACTTCCGCCACAGTCGGCGAAAAAAGTTTGTTGCCCACACGTGACCAAACTGCACTGTTTTCAAACACGAAAAAAGCGCCCCTGCACGCATGGCGATCATGCACAGGGGCGCCCGAAAGCGCGGTACCACCCTGATTCAGCCGCCCGGCGGGCGGCCCTCAGCGGCCAAATAAGCCTCAGCCGATCACGGGGCTGAGCCGTCGCGGGTTACTGCGTTCGCCCGCGATGCTCCGGGAGGAGAAAGGCCGCGCTTTGGCTCGTCGGCTCGCACCCAACCGCCGATTCTCTGAAAAGCCTACGCGCGCTGATTCCCATCATCGCATTTAGCGGCCGACCGAAATCGGCCATGAAACGCCTTTTATTGTAGCCAACGCGGGCAAAAATGTCAAGCCCGTTTCCGCGCCTGCTGCCGGAGCTTTTCGGTATATTTTTCAACCGGCAGCGGCGGGGAGAAGAAGTAGCCCTGTATATCCGTGCAATCCAGCGCGCGCAGGAAATCCACCTGATCCTCGGCCTCCACGCCCTCGGCGGTGGTATACAGCCCCAGCTCGTAGCACAGGCGCACGACCTGCCGGAGCATGATCTCGCCCTTGCGGTCGCCGATGCAGTCGATCAGGCTCTTATCCAGCTTGACGGTATCGACAAACGGCAGCTTGAGCATCGGCAGGGTGGATTGCGCCTTGCCGAAGTCGTCGATCTCGATGCGGAAGCCGTAGCGATAAAACGCCTGAAGGACGGAGATCACCGCGTCGTCGGAGATCATCGCGCTTTCCGTCACCTCCAGCGGCACCATCCACGTGGACAGGCCGTAGCCCTCCAGAATACGCTTATACGCCAGCGCCACGCCCTGACGGCACAGCGACGCGCGCGACAGGTTGACCGACACCGGCCGAATCTCAAGCCCTTCCCTGCGCCACTGGCTGAGCTGCGCGCAGACGCAGGTGAACATGTATTCATCCAGCTTGCCGATGGCGCCGTTCTTTTCAAACAGCGGGATAAAGCGCGCGGGCGAGAGCATGGTTCCGTCCTCCTGCACCCAGCGAACCAGCGCCTCGCCGCCGACGATTTCGCCCGTCTTGGGGTTGCACTTCGGCTGATAATACGCCTTAAACTGATGCTCGCCGATGGCCTCGTCGAAACGATCCTCCAGCTGCATGTTTTCAAAGAAAGCGTTTTGATCCAGATCCTGATAAAACGCGACGGTGTTGTCGGCGCTGCTCCGCGCCGCGCCCAGCGCCAGATTCGCCAGCTCGCACGCGCGGCGGGCGTCCTCCTCCGGGCGCATCGCGTAAACGCCGAACCGCGGCACGAGGTGAATCACGCCCATTTTATCCGACAGGCGGCGAATCCTGCGCTCAATCTGGCGCAGCCGTTCGAGCACCGCCGAGCGCTGACGCTCCACCAGATGGAAGGCGAAGTGATCCGCGTCCACGCGCGCCGCCGGCTCGCCCTCCGTCAGCCCGCTCTTGATGCACTCGTACACGCCGCGCAGCAGCTCGTCGCCCTTCTGCGCGCCGAACATGCTCGCGATCATCCTGTAATCATCCAAATCGCAGGAGACCATGTAGCCGCCCTCCGCGCTGTTGACCTTCATCAAAAAGCCGGAGAAGTTGCTGCCGCCCGTCAGCGCATCGGTGTAGGCCGCCTGGCGCAGGCCGTCGTTGTAGCGCTGATACGCCATCAGGAGGGCAAAGATGAACGCCGCGCACATCAGCACGGTCACGCTCAGCAGGTTGCGGATGCTCGAAAACACGCCGTACATCCGCCCGTAGAGCGCGTCGGCGTCCATCACCATGACCAGATACCACGTGTCGTCCTGCCGGCCGTTCTCAATCTTCCGGCAGCAGAAGCGCAGCTTCCCCGCGCCCAGCACGCGCCCCTCGCCCGGCTGCTCCCCGGCGAGAACCTGCCGGAGCGCCTCCGCGTCCTGACGGCCGGTCTCCGAAAAATCCGCCACCCCGTCCAGCAGGTTGCCCGTCTCCGTGGGGCGCGCGCTTGACGAGGCGACGACGATTTCGCCGCTCGATTCGACGATATAGCCGCGCCCCTCGCCGCCGAAGGTTTCCACATCCATCATCTGGTGAAACATTTCCGGCGTATAATCCGCAAAAACCACGCCGGTGACCTTGCCCGTCTTCGGGTTGCGCACGGGTGCGCTCATCATGTGGACGGTCTCTCCGTTGCCCAGCCGGTCGTTGATTTCGCCGGTGATGCAGTATTGCCCGTCCATCCCCATGCGGAAATAGGCGCGGTAAACAAAATCGCCGATTTTGCCGTCGCTGGTCACCGTCCGCCCCGTCGAGTTCATATAGCCGAGGCGCTTGAAGCCGTAGCCGTTGGCGTATTTCCCGAGATTCGCCAGCATTTCCCGCGCTTTTTGCGGGTCTTCCGCTATTTTTTCGCCCACGTTATCCAGCAGCGCAAAGCGGCTTTCCAGCGTCAGCCGGAGCATGGCCGCGTTCTCGCTTGTCGTTTCGGCCATCTCCGCGTCCGCGGCGTTTTTCAGCCCCCTGCGGATGCGGCCGTAGCTGAAACCGACGCAGACAAAAATCAGGGCGACCAGCAGCAGTAGACCCGCCCACAGCAGCCGATAGTCCTTCGCGCCCCTCGTCGCCCGATCCCGTTCCCGTCTCTTCATGGCTTCCCGATTCTCCAATACGCTTCCCCCGGTGCTCAAACGTTTTTGTTTATTTTACCATATATTTCAAAACGTGGCAACCACACAAACGAATCCTGCGTAAAACCGCCGTCAATTCAGCCCCATCACGCCGAACAGCAGCATTCCCAGCGCGCCGCTCAGGCAGATCACCTTCGGAATACTGACCTTGAAGCGAACGAGCAGGAGCAGCCCCAGCGCGCCGATCGCGATGGCCGGCCAGCTCACGCCGCCCGGCTCCGCCGCGTAGTTCGTCGCGCACAGCGAAATAACCACGCCGAAGATCATGCCGACGCAGGCCGGGCGCACGCCCGTCATCAGCCGGGTCATAAAGCTGCTCTTGCGGAAGCGCTCAAAGAAGATCGCCGCCAGCAGGCACACCGTCAGCGTGGGCGACAGCGTGCCCAGATTCGCCGCAATCGCGCCCAAAAGACCGGCCGTGCGCATGCCCGCGAACGTCGCGCAGTTCAGCCCCAGCGGGCCGGGCGTCATCTCCGCAATCGCCACGATGTCGGAAACCTCCGAGGCGGTCATCCAGCCGTGGGCGGTCATCTCCGAGGTAATCAGCGGGATCATCGAAAGGCCGCCGAAGCTCGTGAAGCCGATTTTCAAAAAGCTGACGAACAGCTCAAGCAGCACCATCATGCTTCTTGTCCCCCTTCCGCTCGTAGAACTCCGCAATCAGCAGCCCGCAGACCGCGCCAATGACCACCAGATAGACGCAGTTGACGTTAAAGAACAGATACAGCGCGATCACCAGCAGCATCACCGCGTAGCACGGCGGATAGCGGAACGCGCTGCCCACCATGCCCAGCACCGCGCTGATCATAATCGGCACAACCGCCGCGCGGATGCCGCGCATCGCCGCCGCCACCCAGAGGTTATTCTGGAACGCCGTGTAAAACTGCGTGATGACGGCCAGCACCGCCAGCGGCGGCAGGATCATGCCGAACAGACAGGCCATGCCGCCCGCCACGCCCGCCACGCGATAGCCGTAGAGCATCGCCACGTTGCCGATCATCGTCCCCGGCAGGCTGCGGCCGACGCTGGTTAAATCCAGCAGCTCTTCGGATGTGATGACCTTCTCCTGCTCGACATAGAGCTTCTGCATCTGGGCGACGATGCTCCAGCCGCCGCCGAAGGTGAACAGCCCAAATTTCATAAACTGAAAAAACAGCCCCAGAACCTGTCTCGCGCGCTTCACGGATGCGTTCCTCCCTTTTGTTTCATCATTTTCTTTAATAAAGCATACGCCCGCGCATCGCGCAAGTCAAGGATATAACGGATAACATTTTTCCGTTTTCGTTTACACACTGACCGCTCCGAAAATTGTTAGCACTCTTTTGTGTTGAGTGCTAATTTTCTCTTGACATCACCCTGAAACCGCGATACAATACGCTTGCATAACGAATCAGCGACGGGATAAGGCGATTTACCCCGTTTGTATAAGGAGGTTTTTCATTATGGAACCGATTCAGGGCAACGTATCCATCGACGCTCAAAACATCATGCCGATCATCAAGAAATGGCTGTATTCCGATAAAGACATCTTCATCCGCGAGGTCGTTTCCAACGGCTGCGACGCGATCACCAAGCTGCGCATGGTGGACAGCGCCGCCGCGCAGGGCTGCTCCATCCACGTGGAGGTGGACAAGGCCGCGCGCGAGCTCCGCTTCATCGACGACGGCGTGGGCATGACCGAGGACGAGGTCAAGACCAACATCAATCAGGTCGCGTTCTCCGGCGCGAAATCCTTCATGGAGGAATACGCCAAGAACGAGGATAAGGAAAATTCCGGCATCATCGGCCACTTCGGTCTGGGCTTCTATTCCGTGTTTATGATCGCCGACAAGGTGACCATCGACACGCTCTCCTTCCGCGAGGGCGCGACCCCGGTTCGCTGGGAAAGCGAAGACGGCATGGCCTTCACCATGACCGAGGGCACGCGCACCGCGCGCGGCACGACCATCACCCTGCACGTCAGCGAGGCGGAGAGCGAATTCCTCGAAGTCTGGCGCGTGCGCGAGGTGCTCGACCGCTATTGCTCGTTCATGTCCGTGCCGATCTACCTTGATGAAATCAAGGAGGAAGAGGCCAAGGTGACGGGCGAGGGCGAAGACGCCGAGGAAAAACCCGAAACTGAAAAAGAAGCGCCGAAGCCCATCAACGACACCCAGCCGCTCTACGCCCGCGCGCCGCAGGATTGCACGGACGAGGATTATAAGCAGTTCTACCGCAAGGTGTTCCACGAGTACGAAGATCCGCTGTTCTGGATTCACCTGAACGTGGATTATCCGTTCAAGCTCAAGGGTATTCTGTATTTCCCGAAGATCAAGGAGCAGTTCGGCGGCATCGAAGGCCAGATCAAGCTGTATTCCGGTCAGGTGTTCGTCGCCGACAACATCAAAGAGGTCATTCCGGAATTCCTGATGCTGCTCAAGGGCGTGATCGACTGCGCGGATTTCCCGCTGAACGTCTCCCGCTCCTTCCTGCAAAACGACGGCTATGTGCGCCGCATCTCCAACCACATCACCAAGAAGGTCGCCGACCGCCTGACCGGCATGTTCAAGACCGAGCGCGAAACCTACGAGGGCTTCTGGCCGGATATCCATCCGTTCATCAAGTACGGCGTGATGCGCGACGAGAAATTCGCCGAGCGCATGAAGGACTGCCTGCTCTTCAAGACGACGGACGGCAAATTCCTGACGCTGGCGGAATACAAGGCGCGCAACGGCGAAAAGCTGCCGGATAAGATGGTCTACACCTCCGACCCGGCGCGGCAGGATGCGGCAATCCGCCTGTTCACCGAGCGCGGCATCGACGTGACGGTGCTCGATCAGCCCATCGACGTGAACTTCGTCTCCTACATGGAATACAGCGCCGACCCGGAGAGCAAATTCCGCTACTGCCGCGTTGACGCCGAGCTGGACAGCCTGACCAGCACCGAGGACGCCCCGACGCTTGACAGCGAAAAGCTGACCGAGCTGATGCGCGAGGCGAGCGGTAACAAGGATTTGACCGTCGAGGTCAAACCGCTGGTCAACGACAGCGTGCCGGTGATGCTGGTGGAGGACGAGCAGACCCGCCGCTTCAACGACATGGGCCGCATTTACGGCCACAGCGAATTTACGATGCCGGCCAAATACAGCGTCGTGCTCAACAGCCGCAGCCGGACGATTGAGAAGCTCGCCGCCCGCGAAAAGGACGAGCGCAGCGTTCTGCTCGCCCGCCAGCTCTACGATCTGGCCGAGCTGAGCCGCCAGCCGCTGGAAGCCGAACAGATGACCGAGTTCATCCGCCGCTCGATGGAGATCGTCGATATCGCCGCGCAGATGTAAGTCCGCCCGCATCGGCAAAGAGCATATTGTTTTCACCCATTTTCACCCATTAAAGAAGGGATGATCCCACATGGCGGTCATCCCTTCTTTCTGTTTTGGGCTTATCCGTTTTCCGGCATGGGCGGGGGATTTTCAATGACTGAACGGGGAACCCATTGGATAAACGGGCTGATTTCGCCCCCTACGATGTATTCCTGAATGTCGTTGATTTCTCCGGACGCGCAATCCATTTCAACCAGCCAGATGTGGCTGTATTCTCCGCTGCCAATATCCTGAGGATACAGCGTTTTAAGCTCCATTTTCCAAATGGGCGTTCCGCGATCCATGCAGCAAACCATACCGTCAATCTTTGTATACGCATCCCCGACCGCTTCAAAGGCCAGTCGCTCCGCTTCGGCCTGCGTAATGCCGTTTTCCGGCGGAAGAATGTACTCCGCGCAGGCAAAGAACCACGCGCGCATCCCGCCCGGCTCTCTGCCTTTCAGCATCTGGCCGAGCGTCGCCCATGTTTCCACCGTCCAATCGCCGTAAAAGCCGTAAACCTGTTGAAATTGATCGACAATCTCGTTGCCGGTGCTGTCATCCGACGGCGCAAGAAGCGGCTCCACCGCGACGATCTGCCCCTGTGCCGTCAGCTCCACACTGTAGCTGTTGTGCCGAAGATCAAGGGAATCAAACTGAAAATACCAATGCGGCTGGCTCTGCGTCGCGTTATCTTCCGATAGCGTTTCAAAAGAAACGCTCTGCTCCCATATCGAGGAATCGGTTATATCGTCCCCGTAAGCCTCCAAAATGTCACGCTGAATAACGCTCAGGCAGTCTTGCAGCGAGGCATCGTCGCCGGAGGGAAGGCGGCAGGGATTATCCGCTCGGAATCCCAGCAGAACCATCACTTCGCCGAACCAGTATTTCTCTTCAATCGACCACGAATAGTATTTTTTGCCCAAGGCTGTGCTGACAATCTCCATGATGGCCGATTGCTCATAATAGCCGTAGCCGTTTTCAAACGCGGCCATCATCTCGTCGGACAGCGCAATGCCGTTTTCCTGCGCCAGCCGAACGATTTTCTCAAGCTCCTGATTGCTGAATTTTTCCTCATATCCGTCCGCGTCGTTTTCCTGCGCCAGCGGCAAAACCTCCTGCTGCACGAATTGCTGCGCGGACAGATACGCCGCCGCAACGGCCGTCGCCGCCAAAAGAAGCAGCAGCGCCGCAAGAACCATTCCATAAAAGCGTTTTCTCTTCGGCGTTTCCGTCTGTCTCGCCGCGCGGATCACCCGCTGTGCGAGCCGCGGATCGTCTTTCAGGCCGGAAAGCGTCGTATCAATCGCGTTTTGAATCTGCTCGCTCCTTGTTTGTCGCTTCATCCCCGCTCCCCTCCTTCCAGCGAAACCCTCAGTTTCTCCCGCGCCTTTTTGAGCCGCGTCGCCACCGTGGATTGCGGAATATGCAAAACTTCCGCAATTTCGCGCGTGGTCATCTGTTGATAGAAGTAGAGAAGGATGATTTCCCTGAATTTTCGCGGGAGCCGCATGATTTCCATCGTCAGCTCGACGGCGCTTTCAGCGGGCTGCACCGACGGCTCGGGCAAATCCTCCAACGTAATCCGCCTGTCTAAATGGCGAAACCACGCCGAGCGCTTCACATCGCGGCAGGTATTGACCGCAATTTGCATCAGCCATGTCTTTTCGCTACATTCGCCTCTGAATACGTCGATATTTTTGTATACCTTGAGAAAGGTATCTTGAACGGCGTCTTTCGCCAGCTCTTCGTCGCGCAGCATGATAAAGCACATGCGCCGCAATGGGGTTTGATATTGTTCCACCAGCCGATTCAGTATTTCTGTCGCTTCGTTTTCGTTTGTGCTTTCCATCAGCCGCTCACCTCCTGTCAAATATATAGACGTATGTGCGCGCGATTTGAGCGGCTTTTTTTCAATTTTTTCAGACATTCATCCTGACCGTCGAGCCGTTCGGCGTTTTGGTCACGACAATCTGCTTATCAATCCGCTCCTCCAGCTCCTGCACATGGGAGATGATGCCGATCAGCCGCTTGCCGTCCGCCAGCTCCAGCAGCACGTCGATGGAACTGCGCAGCGCGTTTTCATCCAGCGAGCCGAAGCCCTCGTCGATGAACATCGCGTCCATGCGAATCTGCCCGCTCTGGCTCTGCACCGCGTCCGAAAGCCCCAGCGCCAGCGCGAGGCTGGCCAGAAACGATTCGCCGCCGGACAGCGTGGACACGTCGCGCGCCTGCCCGGTGCTCCTGTCCAGCACCTCCAGATCGAGGCCGCTCTGGCTGACGCGGTTGGCCGCCTCCCGCATGACGCGCAGGGTGAACATGCCGTCCGTCAGCCGCGTCAGCCGCTTGTTCGCCGCCGCGACGACAAAGCGGAAATAATACTGCTGCACGTAGGCCTCGAACGTCAGCTTGGCGCGCGGGTTGCCCGCCGCGATGCCCGCGCAGCAGGTGTACAGCTCCTGAATGATCTGCCACTTTCCGCGCTTTTTCTGAATCGCCGCGTTCGCCTGCCGGATTTCCCGATCTGCCGATTCATGCAGCGTCAGCTTGCTCACCATGGCCTTTTCCGCGTTTTCCGCCTTTGCCTGCCGGTCAAGCGCCGCCGCCCGCCGGTTTTGCAGCGCGGTCAAATCCGTCTTCTGTCTGCCGCTCAGCTTCTCCTCCAGCTCCCGGCTCTGCGCGGCGAGCGTGCGCTTCTGCTCGTCAAAATTCCGGATTTCCCGATCCAGCCGCTCGATTTCCGCGTTTGTCCGTTTGGCAAGCCGGTAGCTCGCTTCATCCTCAAAGCCGTGCGCCGTCCGCTTCTGTTCAAACGCTTCCGTCTGCGTCCGCAGGTCTTCCTCAAGCGCCGCGAGCTGCTTTTGCGCCGCATCGACGGCGCTCTGCGCTGCGGTTTTCCGCTTATCCAGCGCCTGATACGCGCTCCGCGCCTCGTCGGTCTCCCGCTGGCGGTCTGCTGCCGCTCGATGCGCCGCGTCGATGCGCGCCGCCAGCCGCTGCCGCGTCTCGTCCGCCTCGATTTTCAGCGCCCGCAGTCGGTCCTCCCGCTCGTCCAGCGCGGCTCGGTTCGCCGCCAGCCGCGTCGCCGCGTCGCTTTGCGCCTTTTCGGCGGTCTCGCGGCGCTTTGCGGCCTGTTCCAGCGCCTGCCGGGTGACGGTCTCCGGGGTGATCTGCGCCGGGCAGGGGTGCGCGGTCGAGCCGCACACGGGGCAGGGCTGCCCCGCCTTCAATTCGCGCGCCAAAAGCCCGGCTTGGCTGAGGTAATAGCTGTTCTGCGCGGCGGTGTAGGCGGCCTGCGCCCGGCTGCTGTCCGCTGTCAGCCTTTGCAGCTCCCGCTTCTGCGTGTCCAGCGCCGCTTTCAGCCGCTCGACCTCGCCCAGCACGGGCAGGCAATCCTCCATCTGCTTCGCCTGCGCCAGCAGCGCGTGAATCTCCCCGCCGCGGCTCTCCGCTTCCTTCATGCGCGTTTCGGCCTCGGGCAGCGCCTTTTCCGCCTGTTCAAGCGCCGTCTGTGCAGCGGACAGCGCCGCCCGCTGCGCGTCCATATCCCGCCGGGTGCGCCGCATCAGCGCCTCGTCGGTTTCAAGCTGCTGCGCCCTGCGCGCGGCCGCCAGCGCCGTCCGCCGCACGTCGATCTCGCCCTGCCCGGCCGTCAGCGCCGCCAGACGCGCCTTTTTGCTTTCCCATTCCGCAAAATCCCGGTTGGCGCGCTCGCCCTCGGTCACGGCGGCAATCAGCGCGCCGATCTGGTCGGCGGCTTCCTTTTTCTCCTTCTTAGCCTCCTCCTGCGCGGCCTTTTCCTGCGCAATCAGCCGCGCCAGCAGCGCGCAGAGCGCATCGGTATGCTGAATCTGGCCGCAGTAGCTCAGCAGAATCTCCCGCTCGGCAAATTCCGCTTCCGGGTCGATCTTCCCTTCCGCGCTCAAAATGACCTGTTCGAGCGCCTTCTGTTCGTCGGCGCAGGCGCGGTTCTTCTCCTGCAGGCGGCTTTGCAGATCGACGTAGAGGTTGGTGTGAAACAAATCCCGGAAGAGCTTCTTGCGCTCGTCGGAGGACGCGGTGAGAATCTTCAAAAAATCGCCCTGCGCGATCATCACCGTCTGCGTAAACTGGTCCTGCGTCAGCCCCAGCAGCTCGCGCACGCGGCGGTTGACGTCATCCATGCGCAGAATCTCCTCGCCGGTGTCCTCGTTGCGCATCTGCGCGTCGGCCGCCTGCCGGGTGGTCGTCTCCATCCCGTCCTTTTTCTTCTTCGACGGGCGCTGGTATTCGAGGTTGCGCCGAATCCACCACGTCTCCCCGCGATGCCGGAACGTCAGCTCGACGTAGGTTTCCGTCTGATCGGAAACGTAATCCGAATGGAAGGATTTGCTCTTTCGCTTCTCCTTGCCGCCGGAAGCCTCGCCGTAGAGCGCAAAGCTGATCGCGTCGAAGATCGTCGTCTTGCCCGCGCCGGTGTCGCCCGCGATTAAAAAGAGTCCTTCCTCGCCCAGCGCGGAAAAATCAATGACCGTCCGCTTCACATACGGGCCGAACGCCGAAAGAACAAGCTGAATCGGTTTCATGGCCTTTCCTCCAATTCCCTGAGCGTCTTTTCGATTTCCTTCATATGCGCCGCGCTCGGCGGCTGATCGTTGTTTTGCAGGCGGTAAAAATCAGCGAACAGCTCGACGACGGATTTGCTCTCCATGCGCTGCGCCGCCGTCACGTCCAGATCCGTCTTGGTTTTGGAATTGACGATGGAAAACTTCATGGTGTTGGGAAACACGCCGCTGAGCGTCACCCGCGCGTCCGGCGGCACACATTCGTCGTGCACCGTCACCCAGACGTAATCCTCCGAATACGGCATGCGCATCAGTTCATCCATCATGCCCTCCACCCGGCGAACGTCGCGCACGGGCGACAGCGGCACGGTATGAATGTCGATACGGCCCTTTTCCCGCACATCGACCACCGGCACGCTCTTGCCGTAATCCGCCTCCGAAAAGGAGTATTTCAGCGGCGAACCGGCGTAGCGCAGCGTCTCCCGCCGCACCCGCTGCGGCCTGTGGATATGCCCCAGCGCGACGTAATCAAAGGCGTCGAACACCGCCGCGTCGATCTGATCCAGCCCGCCGACGGTATGCTCCTCGGAATCGGATTTCACCGCGCCCGTGATGAACTGATGGCACAGCAGGATGTTCCGCTTCTTCCCGTCGATGGGCGTTTGGCGCAGAACGGCCTGCATCGCGTCCTGATAGGTGACGATCTTCTCCTCCGGCAGGAAGCGCTTGACCTGCTGGGGGCGCAGAAACGGCAGCATCCAGACCGTCAGCTCGCCGTATTCGTCGCTGAGCGTCACGCTCTGCATGCGCCCCTCGAACGCCTCCGTCACGTATACGCCGGCGGATCTCACCAGCGCGGAAAAGTACGAGATCCGCTGCGCCGAATCGTGGTTGCCGCTGATGATAAAGACCCGCTTGCCCATCGCCGCCAACTCGGAAACAAAGCGATCAAACAGCGCCACGGCCTCGGCCTGCGGCGTCGCGCGCTGGTAAACGTCCCCCGCGATCAGCACCGCGTCCACGTTTTCCCGCCGCGCGATGGGGACGACCTGCCCCAGCAGCACCGCCTCCTGATCCGCCAAAAGGGAAACGTCGTTCATCTGCTTGCCCAGATGCAGATCCGACAGGTGAAGGAATTTCATAGCGTGTCCCCCTCCGATTTTTGTTCGTCTCTTATGCCCACTGCCCCAGCAGGTCGCGCATCCAGCCGTATACGTCCATGCCGTAAACCGCTTCCAGCCGTTCGCGCGTCATCACCTCGGCGGTTTTCCCCTGCGCCGCGCACCGCCCGCAATCCATCAGCACGGCGTGCGTGCCGTATTTTTTGGCGAGGCTCAAATCGTGCACGACGGAGATCACCGCGCGCCCCGGCTGCTTCAGCCACGCCTCGATCAGCGAAAAGATGTGCTTTTGATAGATCAAATCCAGGTGGTTCGCTGGCTCGTCGAGGATGAGCAGCTTGGGGTTCTGCGCGAACACCTGCGCCAGAAACGTGCGCTGCAATTCGCCGCCGGAGAGCGTCAGCACGCTTGCGCGCCGCAGCGCCGTCAGGCCGGTCCATTCCAGCGCGCGCTCGACGCACGCTTCCCCCTCGTCGTCGCGCGCGGACAGGAAGCCCGACGCATGCGCATAGCGCCCCAGCGAAACGACCTCCTCCACCGAATAGGCGTAGCTGACCGCGTTCTTCTGCGCGAGGAAACCGACGCTGCGCGCCCGCTCCGCCCCCTTGAGGGCGCGGATATCCCGCCCCTCCAGCGATATCCTCCCCGTATAGGGCACGCCCTGCGCAATCGCCTCGATCAGCGTGGATTTGCCCGCGCCGTTCGGCCCGACGAGCATCAGCCACTGCCCCGCCCGAAGCTCGAAGGAGAGGCCGTCCACCACCGTCTGCGCGCCGTAGCGCACCGTGACGTTTTCCGCCCTGAGCATCGCCCTCACCCCGCCTTCCGCGCCCGATAGAAGATGACGACGAACGCGACCGCGCCGACCAGCGACGTCACCACGCCGATGGAAAGCTCCACCGGGCTGAGCAGCGTCCGCGCGATCAGATCCGCCAGCAGCAGAAAAATCGCCCCCGCGAACATCGAAGCGGGGAGCAGCCGCCTGTGGTTCGGCCCGGCGATCATCCGCGCCGCGTGCGGCACGACCAGCCCGACAAACCCGATGCTGCCGCTGACCGACACGCACACGCCGATCAGCACGGACACCGTGACCAGCACCGCCAGCTTCACCCGCCGGACGTTCACGCCGACGTGCCGCGCGTTATCCTCCCCGATGGCGAATGCGTTCAGCTCGCGGGCATGGCGGACGATCACGCCGCCGCAGAGCAGCAGCGCCAGCGACAGAATCCGCGTGTGCGGATAGCCCGTGCCGGAGAGCGAGCCCATCGTCCAGAAGGCGATGGAGCGCACCTGATCGTTGACGAAGGACAGGATCAGGTTGATGACGCTGGAAACGAACATCGAAAAAATCACGCCGATGAGGATGATGCTGTTCGTGGCCAGCGAATGATCCAGCGCGTAGGCCAGCGAGAGAATCAGCGTCAGCGACAAGAACGCGAACGCCATCGCCATGAGCATCGTTCCGCCGTA
>UQNM01000034.1 GCA_900542395.1 uncultured Eubacteriales bacterium | reverse complement strand
GCGGCTTATCGCCGCCGGTCGTCGGCGCGGCCGTCTGCTGGCCCGTCGGTTTGCGCGGCATGCGCGGGCGGCGCGGCTTAGCGGCCTCCTGCGGCTTGTCCGCCGTCTGTTCGGCGGTCTGCGCCTTCGCGCGCGGCTTGCGCGGCGCGGCGTTCGCCGCCTGCGTCTCGCCCTCGGCGGCCGACTTGGCGCTTCTGCGCGGCGCCGGACGGCGGCGCGGCGCGCGGTTTCCGTTCTGGCCGTTCTGGGCGTTGGAATTGCCGCTCTGGTTCTGATTCGGCTTGTTCAAGTCTTTGTTTTCGTTTTCTGCCACAAAAATTTCCTTTCTTTTTCTGCGCGTGGCTTTGCCCGCGCAGCTTCAAACAGACGCTTTGATGCAAGCGCCTTTTGGGATTTGATTGCATTGCCGTGCCGGCGGAGGTCATCCCGACGAAGCACATCTATCTTGAGCGAGGCCGGTATTCGGCGACGCGCAAAAATCCATAACATTTTTATTATACACGAAAATCTGTCTTATCGCAATAAAAATCGACTGATCCGCTCAATTTCTCGTTTTCCTCGTCCGTTTACTTGATTTTCATCCCCGTTTATGTTATGTTGTGGGATGGATTTTTCATGCACATTCTTTTTTCATATCCATCAGGAGAGCAGGAGCTTATGCAGAGCGTTTCAAAAGTCAAATCGTTTTTTGCCGCGCACAAGGCGGCGCGCGTCCTGTTGGTCATCGCGGCCGCGCTGCTCGCGTTCGTGCTGATTTTTCACCCGCACGGCACGAAGACCTACCTCATCACGGGCATCGACAATTACGGCTCGCTCAACGACAACGGCCGCAGCGACGTGATGATGCTCGTTCAGGTCGGCTTTGATTCCGGCAAAATCCACGCCGTCACCTTCGCGCGGGATATTGTCGTGCCCAACGAACATAACAAAAACGTCAAGCTCAACACCATCGTCCGCATGCAGGACGAGGACGCGCTGGTCGATACGCTGGAACGTGTCTTCGACCTGAAAATCGACGGCTGGTTCCGCGTCAACTTCTCCTCCGTCATCACCATCATCGACGCGATGGGCGGCGTTCAGCTCGAGCTGACCGACGCCGAGGCGCGCTATATCAACGGCCGCGAGGGCGAATATCCCGATTACCCGCTCGCCGAAGGCTTCTGCCGCCTCAACGGCGCGCAATCGCTCTGCTACGCGCGCTGCCGCAAGCTGGATAACGACATCGGCCGCGGCGACCGGCAGACCAAGCTCTTCTCCGCGCTGGTGCGGCAGACGAGGAAAATGACCGCGGCGAACGTCGTCTCCGTCGTCAGAAACATGAACCATGCGTGGCGCTCCTCCCTGAGCGGCGGAGAACAGGTGAAGCTCGTCTTTGACGCGCTGTGGATGCGCGGGGCGAAGGTCGTCCGCTGCGCCGTGCCCTACGAAGGATATTGGCGCTACGGCGACAGCAGCGTGATCCTCAATCTGGAGGAAAATGTCCGCCTGCTGCACGAGTCGCTCGGCCTGCCCGCGCCGAAAGCCGAGTGACGCTCTCCCAACGCTTCCCCCTTAGAAAGGATTGATTGCCTGATGAGTGAATTTCGCACCCCGGAGCCGATGAGCGAACGCCGCCGCACCTACATGCGCCTGATTGCCGAAGTCGGCGTCAGCATCGTCGGCGTCGTCGCGCTCGCGCTGCTCGGCGGCCCGGTCGTCGGTATTCTGATGCCGTTCATCCTCGCGTTTATCATGGCGTGGATGTTCAACCCAGTCATCGCGTGGCTTCAGCGCCACCTGCGGCTGACCCGCCGCCTGTTTTCCTACATCCTCGTGCTGGTGTTTTACGCGCTGCTGTTCGGCCTGTGCCTGTTCTTCGCGGGGCAGCTGATTTCGCAGGCCGTCGATCTGGCGCGCAGCGTGCCCGGCTTCATCGCCGATTTGCAGGGGCTGTACAACGAGCTGATCACCTGGCTGCAGGAGGTGCTGAGCCGCCTTCCCGCCGAATACGCCAGCGTGGGCGACGAGATCTTCTCCCTGCTCAACAGCGCGTGGGAATGGCTCAAAACCCTGCTCTCCGGTGCGCTCGGCTATGTGATGAGCATTTCCCGCAACGTTGCGCTCGAAGTGCCCAATTTCGTCATCTTCCTGACGGTGCTGGTGCTCGCCAGCTGCATCATCACGGCGGATTTCCCGAACCTGCGCGAAAACATCTACGGCTATCTCGGCGTTCGCGGTAAGAATTCCGTGCGCCTGATGGGGCACAGCTTCCGCGCGGCGGTGTTCGGCTTCTTCCGCTCCCAGTTGATCTTTGCGCTGCTGGATATGGGCATCATCCTCGTCGCGTTCTTCATCATCGGCGTTTCCTATCCGCTGCCCATCGCGCTGGTGCTCGCGTTTCTGGATTTTATCCCCTTCTTCGGCGCGGGCACGGTGCTCGTGCCCTGGGGGCTGATCTGCATGGCCATCGGCCTGTTTGACATGGGCTGGAAGCTGCTGCTGCTCTACGGCATTCTGTACATCATCCGCCGCATCTTTGAGCCGCGTATTCTCGGCGGCGCGACGGGCTTCTCCTCGCTGCAAATGCTGTTCTCGATGTACGCGGGCATGCGCATCGCGGGCGTGACGGGTCTGGTCGTCGCCCCGATCGTGTGGATCACCGGCGTGAACTTCTTCAAGACCGGCGTGCTGGACGGCGTGATGAGCGATATCCGCTTCGTCGCGAACGACATCCGCAAGACCGTCGCGCGCCCCGTGCCGACCAAGACGCAGGAGCCGCCGACCGCGCGCCCCGCGGCCAAGAGCGGCGAAAAGAAAAAGTGGTTCTCCTTCGGAAAAAAGAACGCGGAATAACCCGTCTCAGTCTGCCCGTCCTCCCCGCCGCGCCGGGAAGGGCGGGTTTTTTCGCGCTTTGGGATGACAACCGCCCCGGAGGATGCTATAATGGTATGCATCCGAAAACGAACGGTTACAGGTTTTTTCCCGGAGGAATATGAAGATGAAAAACGCAAAGCGCCTGCTTCGCAAGCTGGATTATCTGCCCCGCTGGGCGTGGTACGCCATGTCTCTGGCCATCGGCGGGCCGGTCGGCCCGGTTGTCGTCTACGTCGCGTTCCACGCGCTGCAAAAGGCCGCGGACGACGAGGACGCCGAATACGACGAGTGGAGCACGGACTCCGAGCGGCGCGAAGGCGGCTATGCCGACGCGGATTGCACCGTGACCGACGACCGCGATATCGAGGACGCATGGCAGAGGACGGAAGCCTCCGCCTCCCGCGCGCGCCGCGACGCGCAGCCGCCAAAGGAGACGGCGGACGCCGAAACCGACGAGGCGAGCGAGATTATCCGCGAGGGGCGCGCCGCCATGCGCCGCATCCGCCACGCCAACGACCTGATCCCCGACCCGGCGCTTTCCGCGCAAATTGATTCCATCGAAAACAGCTGCGGCCAGATTCTCTCCGTTCTGGAGCAGCGCCCGCAGCTTCTCTCCCAGCTCCGCACCTTCCTGCGCTATTACCTGCCGACGACGCTGCGCCTGCTCGAAGCGCGCGCCAAGCTCGAAAACGATGCGGGCTCGCCCAAGGCGCGCGAGGTTCGCGCGCGGATTTCGCAGGCCGTCGGCGAAATCGACAAGGCCTTCCGCAAGCAGGCCGAGGCGCTGGACGAATACCGCTTCATCGATCTGGAAAGCGAAATGGACGTGATGCGCGACATGCTCAAGGCCGACGGCCTGATCGACGAGGAGACGGGCGACGACCCCTTCGCCGACGTGCTCAAGCCGCGCGGCGGTCAAAAGCCGATGGCCTCTCCGTGATTTTTCAGGCCATGCCGGTTTTCCAAAATTCAACGGATTGAAAAGCGCGCGAGTCATACTAATTCGCAGTTAAAATGCTTAACAGAGCGCATCAGATTTTTTGTTCTGACGAAGCCAAGTGAAGTGAGGCGTACTGGAGGTACGTTGAACGGAACGAGGCAAAGTCAGAGCGAAAAAGATGGTGCGCGGATTAAGCCATTTTAACAAGAATTAGTATCAGTCGTTTTTTTGCGGCTTTGGCTTGACAGCGCTTCTTTCTTTGCATATAATAAAAACAAATATCGGATTTTGTTTTTACGGCTCTGCCGCGCGCCGCCTTTCATCCGGCGTTTTTCTTCGGGCAGCATAAAAACAAAAGCAAACATTTGTTTTTACTCCCCGCTTGGGGATGCAAAGGAGGTTTTCCGTGGGCTATATCAGTTTTGAGCACGTCTGCAAATATTATCAGACGGGCGACACCGTCGTGAAGGCCGTGGACGACGTGAATTTCACCATCGAAAAGGGTGAATTCTGCGTGGTGCTCGGCCCTTCCGGCGCGGGCAAAACCACCATTTTGAACCTGCTGGGCGGCATGGACAAGGCCACCAGCGGCACCATTACCGTCGGCGGCAAGCAGATCACCGGCCTTCGCAGTCCCCAGCTGACGGATTACCGGCGAACGGACGTCGGCTTCGTCTTCCAGTTTTACAACCTGATGCCCAACCTGACGGCGCTTGAAAACGTCGAGCTGGCGCGGCAGGTCTGCAAGGATGCGCTCGACCCCAAGACCGTCATGGAGCAGGTCGGCCTCAGCCAGCGCATGAACAACTTCCCCGCCCAGCTTTCCGGCGGCGAACAGCAGCGCGTGTCCATCGCCCGCGCGCTGTGCAAGAACCCGGCGCTGCTGCTGTGCGACGAGCCGACCGGCGCGCTGGATTCCAAGACCGGCGTGCAGGTGCTCTCGCTCCTCACGGACGTCTGCCGCACGCACAACGCCACCGTCGTCATCATCACGCACAACGCGATGATCGCCCCGCTGGGCAACCGCGTCATCCGCGTGAAGAACGGCGGCATCGAGTCGATTGAAACATGCGAGCATCCCGCCCGCGTGGAGGATATCGCATGGTAAAGCCGAAGAACATGCTCCGAAAGAAGCTCTACCGCGACATGTCGCGGGCGGCGATGCAGTTTCTTTCCATCATCGCGCTGTGCGCGCTCGGCACGTTCGCGTTTTCCGCGCTGGACGGCATGGCGCGCATGATCCGCACGACGCTCAACACCTATTACGAGGAAAACAACCTCGCCGATTTCTGGATCACGCTCCCCACCGCCGACCGCGCTTCCATGGAAAAGCTCGCGGCGCTGCCGGATGTGGAGGCGGTCTGCGCACGCGCCTCGGTGGATCTGGACACGACGCTCCCCGGCGACGTTTCCGTTTCCGTCACGGTTTACGACGGCGAAATGACCATCAACAAGCCGCTGCTGCGCGAAGGCGCGCTGCTTGAGGCCAACGACCCGCGCGGCTGCCTTGTCGAGGAGCGCTTCGCACAGTCAAAGGGGCTTTCGCTGGGCGACCGCCTGACCGTCAAGCTCCGCGGCAAGCCGTATTCGTTCACCATCCGCGGCGTCGTCGTCAGCCCGGAATACATCGTCGTGACCGACGGCATGGCCGCCGACCCGGATAAATACGGCTTCATCCTCGTCAATGCCAGCGCCATTCCGGAACTGCCGCTGACGCAGATCGTCGCCACCATGGCGGACGGCGCGGACAGCGAAACCGTGCAGGCCGAGATCGAGGCCGCCCTGCCCGACGCGCTGGTTGTGGATCGCACCGCGCACAGGAGCACGGCGCGCGCCAACAACGACGCGCAGATGTTTGAAAACATGACGCTGATCTTCCCGGTGCTGGCCTACGCCGTCGCCGCGCTGATCGTCATGACGACCCTCTCCCGCATGATCGACAACCAGCGCATGCAGATGGGCACGCTGCAGGCGCTCGGCTTCTCCGCGCATCAGATCAAGATGCACTACCTCTCCTACGCCATCGCCCCGTCGGCCGTCGGCGCGGTGCTGGGCACGCTCATCGGCCACAACACGCTGCCCTTCCTGCTGTGGGATACGCTGATCGCGCAGAACGAAATGCCCTACCGGCTCACGCCGCCGATCTCCGCTTTCGCGTGGGGGATGACGGTGCTGAGCGTCGTGATGAGCGTGTTCATCCTGCTGCACTCCTACAAGAGCGCGGCGAAGGAATGTACGGCCTCGCTGCTGCGCGCCAAGCCGCCCAAGAGCGGCAAGCGCATCCTGCTGGAGCGGATCACATGGCTCTGGTCGCGGTTCAGCTTCAACACGAAGATGGTCGTCCGCAACCTGATGCGCAACAAGCTGCGCACCGTTATGATGCTCGTCGGCCTGCTGTGCTGCACGATGCTGATTATCACCTCGCTGGGGCTTCAAGATTCCGTCACGTCGCTGAGCGTCAAGTATTACACCAAGTCGCTGGATTACGACGTGATCGCCAACCTCACGGGCGAGGCCGACAAGGCCGAAAGCTACGAGCGACGCGCCGACGCGGAGGCCGCCGAATGTCTGATGGAAAAATCCATCTCGCTGCGCACCGACGCGGGCACGCGGACCGAGCTGATGACCGTGCTGGAAGACGACCAGACGATGATCCACCTCGGCGAGAACGAGGCCTTCGTCCGGCTTCAAACCGGCACGGCGGCCGTCACCTACAAGCTGACGAAGACGCTGAACCTGCACGTCGGCGACGTCGTTCGGGTCTATCTGCCCGGCGACTCCGACCCGTTTGACATCGTCATCGGCCAGATCGTCTACAACAACGTCACGCAGGGCGTCTATCTCAACCGCACGACGTGGGAATCCCTGCGCAAGGGCGAATTCATTCCCACCGGCCTGATGCTCAAAAACCCGAGCGACGCCTATCTCGCCCAGCTTGAGGACATGGACGAGGTGGACAGTCTGGATTATCCGGCCAAGCTGATCGACGACATGATGCAGATGCTCGATTCGCTCTCCGCCGTGTTCACGATGCTGACCTGCATCGCGCTGGCGCTGGCCTTCGTCATCTGCTACAACATGGGGCTGATGAACTTCGTCGAGCGCACGCGCGAATACGCGACGCTCAAGGTGCTGGGCTACCACCAGAAGGAGATTCGCCGCCTCATCATGCGCGAAAACGCCATCATCTCCTTCCTCGGCGTGGCGCTGGGCGTCTGGCCGGGCATCGCGCTGACGAACGTCATCATGCACACCTGCGAGCCGGAAAGCGGTTTCTATCCCGGCGCGCCGACGATCCAATCCATCGTCATCGCGTGCGTCGTGACCTATCTGTTCTCCGAGCTGCTCCAGCGCCTGCTGGCGCGCAAAGTGCGCAAGATCGACATGGTCGAGGCGCTGAAATCCGTTGAATGATCGGGCGCGCGATGCGCCCCTACACCGTATCCGAACAGAAAGGAACATGAGTATGAAGAAATGGATGTCTGCCGCGGCCGCTGCCGCCGCGCTCACGCTGACCGCCTCCTGCGCGCTGGCCGCGACGGCCGACGCAAAGATCGTCGCCCCGAACACCGAAAAGATCACCGCGCCGTTCGCCGGTACGCTCCTCCCGTTTGACGCGGAGCTGGGCGACAGCGTTTCCGCAGGCGAAACCCTGTTCACGCTGGACACCGTCCCGGTTTATGCGGCGCAGGCCGGCACGGTTTCCGCCGTGTTCGCCAAGGTGGGCGACGACGCGAGCGGCGTGGCCGCGCACTACGGCGCGCTGGCCGTGGTCGAGCCGAAGAACGCACTGTATATCGACGCTTCCACCGAGCAGGCCTACGATGACGCGGATAACCGCTACATCCACGCGGGCGAATCGCTCTACCTCAAAATGGGCAACACCAAGGGCACGGGCATTGTGACCGGCGTTTCCGGCAAAAAATACACCGTGGAAATCCTCACCGGCGATTACGACGTGGGCGACACCGTCCGCTGCTTCCGCGAGAGCACCACGCCCAGCGACAGCGAGGTTGGCCGCGGCAAGGTCACCCGCTACGCCGATGTGCAGGTGCTCGCCGGCAGCGGCCGCATCGCCGCCGTGCACGTCAAACCGGGCGACACGGTGGAGGTCGGCGACCTGCTCTTCGAGCTGGTGGACGCGCAGAGCGCAAAGAACGCCTCCCGCAGCGTTGCCGCCGGCGCAAGCGGCGTGATCACACTGATGAACACCGTCTCCGGCGCGCAGGTCTATCGCGGCCAACTCCTGTGCGAGGTGGCGGACATGAGCACGCTGGAGCTGAGCGCCGAGGTGGATGAGCTCGACCTGAACAGCGTCGCCGTCGGCGACACGCTGACCTACACGCTCGACGCCTTCGAGGGCGAAACCTTCGTCGGCACGGTCACCAAGATTTACGCCGTCGGCACAAAGAAGCAGAACGCGATCTATTTTGACGTTCGCATCACCCTGCCCAGCGGCAAAGCGCTGCTGCCGGGCATGAACGGCACGGTCACGATCAACAAATAATCGGCGAAACGAACCCCGAAGGGGCGAAATCCCCTCGAACTCAGGATAAAGGAGGCTCTCCCATGGCGCAGCCCTTCTCCCCCAAGCAGCGCGATGCCATCCGCGAAAGGCTGAAGGAAAGCGCGCGCAAATACGCCGTCAGAACCGGGGTTAAAAAAACCTCGCTGGATATGCTGACGGCGGACGCGGGGATTTCCAAATCCTCGTTCTATAAATTCTTCAGCAGCAAGGAGCTTCTGTTCCTTGAAATCGCCAACGATTGGGAAATGCAGGTCATCGCCGCGGTGAACGAATCGCTGAAAACCAGCGTCGGCACGGACGACAAACGCCGCGCCGCGAACATGGTCTACACCGCGTTCACGACGATTCACGCGCTCGGCATCTGCAACTTTCTGTGCGACGACCTGCCGGAGCTGGCGCGCTTCATCCCCGAAGAGGAAGCGCGCTCGCACTACCTTTCCTCCGCGCAGGGCATTTTCGACATGCTCCACCACGCCAAAATTCACTTCACCCAGCCGGACGAGGTTGTGCTGGCCGCGATTCAGATTCTGTATCTGTCCATCATCCACATCAACCGAATCGGCCCGAACTTCTTCCCCGCGCTGCGGCTGCTGGTCGTGGGCGCATGCGAGGAGCTGGTGGCGTAACAGCCAAACCACGTTCCTCTCCCGACGGTTTGATACGCGCCCTTCGCGGCGAAATCGTGCGTTTCATTGCACGGCTTCACCGCGAAGGGCGTTTTGATGTGCAGCGGGATTTTTGAGGAAAAACACGCCGGTTCACCCCGCTTGACAAATATCCGAAATCGGACTATAATATCCCCATACAAAATCCGATTTCGGATATTCTGAGGTGAACGCATGAAAAACATCGGCGCGGAAAAACAGCTTTCCGAATATAACCACGTATATAAAGAAAATACCGCCATCTATCGCGATCTGAGCATCCGTCTGGGGCTGAACGAAAGCACGTTCTGGATTCTCTATACCCTGCGCATTGAGGAACCGCCCGTCACGCAGAGCGACATGTGCGCCATTTTGGCCTACCCCAAGCAAACGGTCAATTCCGCGCTCAAGAAGCTGGAGCAGGAAGGGCTGCTCACACTCTTCGGCGAGCGCGGGCGCGGCGGCAAACCCATCCGCCTGACGGAAGCGGGCGTAAAGCTGGCGGAACAGACCGTCGATCTTGTCATCGAAAGCGAGCAAAAAGCGCTGCTCGATTTTTCCGTCGAGGAGCAGGCGCAGCTCCTAACCCTCACGCGCCGCTACAACGAAGCGCTTTCCCTGCATTTTGGCGCCATCGGCAAGGAGAAAAGCCATGAGTAATCCGCACATTCAGCTTTCCGATCACTTTACCTATCCGCGCCTGCTGCGCTTCGTCGCGCCCTCCATCACCATGATGATTTTCACCTCCATTTACGGCGTAGTGGACGGGTTCTTCGTTTCAAATTACGTCGGCAAAACGCCGTTCGCGGCGCTGAATTTCATCATGCCGTTCATCATGGTGCTCGGCGGCACGGGCTTCATGCTCGGCACGGGCGGCAGCGCGCTGGTTGCCAAGGAGATGGGCTGCGGCCACACGGAGAGAGCCAACCGCATTTTCACCATGATGATCGCTTTTGTGGTCGTCACCGGCCTGATTCTGACCGCGCTGGGCATCGCCTTCATCCGCCCAATTGCCCGGCTGATGGGCGCAAGCGAGCACATCATGGCGGATTGCGTGCTTTACGGCCGCATCACCATTGCGTTTACGACGGCGTTCATGCTGCAAAACGTGTTCCAGAGCTTCCTCGTTGTGGCCGAGCGGCCGCGCGTGGGGCTGCTGGTCGTTGTCGCGGCGGGCGTGGCGAACATGGCGCTCGACGCGCTGTTCATCGCGGTCTTCCGCTGGGGGCTGGCGGGCGCGGCGCTGGCGACGGGCATCGGCCAATGCATCGGCGGCGTCGTTCCGGCGGTGTATATCCTCCGCCGGAAGGATCTTCCGCTTCGCTTCGCTCCCTTCAAATTTGAGGCGGCTCCCATCCTCCATGCCTGCGCAAACGGTTCTTCCGAGTTTATGAGCAACATTTCCACGTCGTTCGTCTCCATGCTCTATAACATGCAGCTTTTGCGCATGCTGGGTGAGGACGGCGTTTCCGCTTACGGCGTGCTGATGTATGTGCAGCTCATCTTCATCGGTACAGCCATCGGCTACAGCATCGGCTGCGCGCCGATTGTCAGCTATCACTACGGCGCGGGTCACCACGACGAGCTGAAGAACATGCTGAAAAAAAGCCTGACGCTGATGGGCATAACCGGCGTCGCGCTGACGATGCTTGCGCTCGGTCTGGCCGCGCCGCTGGCGAAAATCTTTGTCGGCTACGACGAAGGGCTGCTCTGCCTGACGCGCCATGCGTTCTCGATCTTCTCCTTCTCTTTCCTGCTTTCCGGCCTCAATATCTTCGCCTCCGGCTTCTTCACCGCGCTGAACAACGGCCTGATTTCCGCGGTCATCTCGTTCGCGCGCACGCTGGTGTTTCAGGCGGCCTGCGTTCTGCTCCTGCCCGCAATATTCGGCGTGGACGGCATCTGGTATGCGACGCTGGTTGCCGAGGGACTGGCCTGCCTGTTGTCGCTGTGGCTGATTGATCGCAAGAAGCATTTCTATCATTATCTATAAATGAGCAAATCCGGAATTTTGCACACATTCCGATAACGGGCGCGCAACGCGCGCCCCCAGACTGTAGACAAAAAGCGCCGCCTTGTTCGCGACGCTTTTGCTTTCTTTGTTTACGCTTCTTCCAGCTTCTTGAGCGCTTTTCTGAACTGCGTGCCAAACATCACCATGGTGAAGATCACGGCGAGCGTATCGGCGACGGGCTCGGCGGTGTAGACGGCCATCGTCTGGTCGGGCAGGATGTGCGGCAGAATGAAGATCAGCGGAATCAGCAGCACAAACTTGCGCAGGATGGCCACGATGATGGAGCACGGCGCGTTGCCGATGGAAACAAACGTCATCTGGCAGGCAATCTGAATCCCGAAGATGAACAGCGCGCCGCAATAGATGCGCAGCGCCTTGGCGGTGAAGGCCAGCAGCTCGGCATCCGGCGTGAAAATCCCCGCGAAGGCCTTCGGGAAGAGCATGATGCCGCCCCAGAGGATGACCGAATACGTCAGGCTGGCCTTGAGCAGCGCGAAGAACGTCTGCCGGACGCGCGCGGCGTTTCTCGCGCCGAAGTTGTAGCTGGAAATCGGCTGCGCGCCCTGCGCCAGCCCCTGCAGCGGGAGCATCGCGAACTGCATCACGCTGGTGAGAATCGTCATCGCGCCGACGGCGATATCGCCGCCGTATTTGAGCAGCGAGGAATTGAAGCAGACGGAGATGATGCTCTCCGTGCTCTGCATGATGAACGCGGACAGGCCGAGCGCGATGCACGGGGCGAGGAGCTTCATGTCGATGCGCATATTCTGCGCCTTGAGGCGCAGGCTCGTCTTTTTCCCCATCAGGAAGCTGACGACCCACACGCAGGAAACGCCCTGCGAAATCACCGTCGCCAGCGCCGCGCCGCGAACGCCCATGTTCAGGCCGAAAATGAGAATCGGGTCGAGCACGATGTTGCACACCGCGCCGATGAGCACGGTCATCATGCCCGTCGTCGCGAAGCCCTGCGCGGTGATGAACGAATTCATGCCGAGCGTCAGCTCCACGAACAGCGTGCCGAAGGCGTAGATGTTCAGATAATTGTCCGCGTATTCAATCGTGTTTTCGCTCGCGCCGAAGGCCAGCAGAAATTCGTGGCCGAACAGCAGCAGCACCGCCGTCAGCGTCAGCGAAATCGCGATTTGCAGCGAAAAGCTGCCGCCCAGCAGCTTTTCGGCCGTGTCGTGATCGCCGCGTCCCATCGCGATGGAAGCCCGCGGCGCGCTGCCGGAGGCGACCAGCGCCGCGAACGCCGTCACGATCATGATGATCGGCATGCACACGCCCACGCCAGTCAGCGCGAGGCTGCCGATGCCCGCGATGTGACCGATGTAGATGCGATCCACGATGTTGTAGAGCATATTGACCAACTGGGCGATGACCGTCGGAATGGCCAGCCGCATCAGCAGCCTGCCGACCGGCTCCGTGCCCAAAAACGCCTGATCTCTGGTTTGCATATCAAACAGATCCTTTCTCGTTGATGTTTCGAATGTTTTCCGTGATGACGCTCAGGCAGTGCTGCCCCGCTGCCAGCTCCTCGGGCGACAGCCCCTCCAGCATGCGCGCGGTGAACGCCGCCTGCCGCGCCAGCCCCTTTTCCACCACGGGCGCGGCCGCCTCCGTCAGCACCAGCCGGCATTTGCGCCGATCCTCCGGCACGCCCTCGCGCGCCAGAAAGCCGAGCTGCACCAGATTTTCGATGTAGAGCGAAACCAGCGCCGGCTTGAGCTGGCGACAGGTGCAGATATCCCGCGCGGTATCGTAGCCGGGGTTGTTGTGTAGAAACAGCAGGATATCCATCGCGGTCTGCGCGACGCCGGTTTCCTTGCAGAGCGAGCGCATCTGCGCGGCGTAAGCGTCCTCCAGACGGCGCGCCATCACATAAAACTGCGACGCGGTCATCATGTTTCCGTCGTCCCCTTCCCTTCAAAACGATATTTCAAAATTGAACATTTCAATTATAGACAGATTGATCTCATCTGTCAAGCGCAAATCCCGCTCCTTTTTGACGATTTGCGGAAAAGGCTTTCCTCGCTTTTGTTATGACGCACTAACCGTTATCCCCCGCAAAAAAGCGCAAACGGATTGACAAACGCGCCCCGCCTGTGCTATGCTGATCCCCGTTAAAAGGGAGTAGTTGAAAAGGCATGGTCAACAAGCCCCGGCTCGTCCACCGGTGGTCATGCGCCTATCCAAAAATAGGTAATGAGACTTTTAGCACATCACATAGGCTGATGGTGCGGAAAGTCTTTTTTTGTACGATCAAATGCCTATACCGCTTGTTTAAGGAAAGGGAGAATCGTCATGGCCATCAATTTTACGGGCTCCAACCTCTTCACCGTCCTGCTGCTCTTTGCGGCCGGGCTGGTCTTTATCATCAAGGGCGGCGACTGGTTCGTGGACGCCGCAACGTGGATCGCGGAAGCCTTCGGTATTCCGAAATTCATCGTCGGCGCAACGGTCGTCAGCTTCGCCACCACGCTGCCGGAGATGCTCGTCTCCGTCTTTGCGGCGCTCGAGGGCAACGCGGATATCGCCGTGGGCAACGCGGTCGGCTCTGTGACGGCGAACACCGGCCTGATTATGTGCCTGTCGCTGGTCTGCATGCCCTGCCTGATGACGCGCAAGCAGTTCGGCTTCAAGGCCTCGCTGCTGCTGGCGACGATCGCCGTGCTGTTCGCGTTCACGCGCAACGGCCAGCTCTCCGTCGCGCAGAGCGCCGTCATCCTGCTCTTCTTCGCCGCGTTCCTCACGGAAAACCTGATGGCAGGCAAGCGCGAGCACGGCACGGAGAACGCGGAAAACCGCCCGCAGATGACCGGCAAGGCGCTGGCGCGCAACCTGCTCGGCTTTGTGCTCGGCGCGGCGACCATCGTGCTCGGCGCGCAGCTCCTGATCGACAACGGCTCCGCGCTGGCAAAGATGATCGGCGTGCCGGATTCCATCATTGCCGCGACGATGATCGCCATCGGCACCTCCCTGCCGGAGCTGGTGACGACCCTCACCGCCATCCGCAAAAAGGAATCCTCGCTCTCCGTGGGCAACATCATCGGCGCCAACATCATGGATTTGACGCTGATTATGCCCCTGTGCTCGCTGATTCAGGGGCGCGCGATGCTGGTTGAGCGTCAGGGCATGCTGCTGGATATTCCGGCCTGCCTGATCGTCACGGCGGCGGCCATCGTGCCCGCGCTGGTCAGCGGCCGGTTCAAGCGCTGGACGGGCTTCCTCATCGGCGGGCTGTACATCGCCTATCTGGCCGTCATGTTCACCTGCTTCGGGGTGTAAACGAATTCATTCACCTCCGCCCGCGTCTGCAAAGCGTCAAAGCCTTGCACACGCGGGCGGTTTACGCCATTTTTCATACACAAAAAGGCCTCCTGCTGCGGCGCTGCAAGCGCGGCAACGGGAGGCCTTGTCGTCTATCGGCGGGGAATATTTTTCTCACAGCCCCAGCATCGAGGTGGCGATGAGGAAATAGATCATCAGCGAGCAGGCGTCCACGATGGTGGTAATCATCGGGCTGGCCATCACCGCCGGGTCAAAGCCAAGCTTCTTCGCGCCGATCGGCAGCAGACAGCCGACGATCATCGCGATGATGACGGTGCAGAACAGCGTCACGGACACCACGGCGGCGATCATCATGCTCGTGCTGGTGAAAATGATGATGCGCAGGAAGTTGACCAGCGCCAGCGCCGCGCCGGAGACGACGGCCACGCCGATTTCCTTGGCCAGCACGTGCGGCCAGTCGCGCAGCTCGATTTCGCCCAGCGCAAGGTTGCGGATGACGGTAACGGAGGTCTGGCTGCCGGAGTTGCCCGCGCTGTCCATCAGCATCGGGATGAACGCGGTGAGCAGCACCGCGCCGGAGAGCAGCGTTTCAAAATGGGTGATGATGGTCGAGGTGAACGTCGCGGAGATCATCAGCAGCATCAGCCACGGCAGGCGGTGCGCCACCAGACTCCAGACGCTGGTTTTCATATAATCCTCGTCGCTCGGGATGATGGCGGCCATCTTCTTGATGTCCTCGGTGTTCTCATCCTGAATGACGTCAACGATATCGTCGATGGTGATGATGCCGACGAGGCGGCCCTCTTTATCGCAGACAGCGATGGAGGTCAGGTCGTAACGGCGGAAATCGTCAGCGACGGCTTCCTGATCGTCCGTGGTGGCGGCGCTGACGATATTGGTATCCATGATATCGCGGATGCAGGCGCTTTCCGGCGCGATAATCAGCTTGCGCAGGGAAACCTGACCGACGAGCCTGCGCTGGTCGTCGATGACGTAGCAGGTGTAGACGGTCTCCTTGTCGATGCCCGTGCGGCGGATGTAATCCATCGCCTTGCGCACGGTAAAATAATCGTGCAGATCGACATATTCGATGGTCATCAGGCTTCCGGCGCTGTTTTCCGGATAATTGAGGAACTGGTTGATGGTCTTGCGCGTGCCCTCGTCGGCGTTCTGCAAAACCTTTTTGACGACGTTGGCGGGCATTTCTTCCAGAAAGTCCACCGTATCATCCATGAACATATCGTCCACCAGCGCCTTCAGTTCGGCGTTGGTCGCGCTTTCGGCGATGAGCTGCTGCTGCTCGCTGGTCATGTAGGAGAACACGTCGGAGGAGATATCCTTGGGCAGCATGCGGAACACACGCAGCACGCGCCCTTCGTCTTCGATTTCCTCCAGCCCTTCGGCGATATCCACCGGCGGACATTCCGTCGCCTTCTGCTTAAACTCCTGGAGCTTGCCTTCGTCCAGCAGCTTGATCATTTCCATAAATTCCTTGCGGATTTCTTCTTCCATGGGGGGATTCCTCCTATTCATTTTTCGTCGTTTTGCTTTGCGAAAAATGCAGGTTTGCCCCAAAAACGGCATAAAAATGCGCGCGGCAACAGACCGCGCGCTTCCGTTTTACAAATCCGCTTTATGCGTGAATCGGAAGGAGCGACGCAGCCTGTTTCCGTCGTTCTCGGGGTTTGCCCGCAAGGCTACTGGGATAGTCGTCCACGTCGTTCACCTCCGAAAATATGCTGGATCATGCCGATCCGATGGTTTGCGTTTCCGCATCCCCTTTGAGCCATGATTACAATACCGCGATTTCGCGGCAATGTCAAGGCAAAAACGGGGAATGAAACGGGATTTAAGAAAGATTTAATATTAACCCCATTCAAACGGCCGCCCTTCGCGGGCGGCCGGAAATTTCCTATTTCCGCTTATCCATTCTTCTATCGATTTGATAGATCATGTTTACACCTGATACCCCGTCCCTGCCCGAACCAGATACAGCACGCGCTCGCGCACCGGCCTGCCCGTGATGCCCGCGAGCGCCTGCGCGTACAGCGCCAGCTGAGGCCGATGGCGCTCAATCGCCCCGGCCGCGTCCGCATCGGTCTTATAGTCCACCAGCACCCACGCGCCGCGCTCAATAAAGCAGCAGTCGATCACGCCCTGCAAAAGCTGCGCGCCGCCCTCGGTCTCCCGGCGATAGGTGAACGCCCATTCGCGGTGCAGCTCTCCGGCGGCCAGCATGCGCACACCCAGCGGCGAGGCGAACAGCCGCACGAGCAGGCGCGGATGCACGGCGGCCAGCTCGTTTTCGCTGACGACGCCCTTTTCCAGCAACGCCGCGCGCTGGCGGTCGATCTCCGCCGCGAGGTCGCGCGTCGCCCGCAGCGCGTCAAAATCGAGCATGCGCATCATGCGGTGGAACGCGGTGCCGATCTGCGCGCCGGTCATCTGCTGCTCCTCCATGAAGCGCGGCAGGCGCATCAGCGGCGCATCGGGCAGGGGCTCGTCCTCCTGCGCGGCGCGCTTTTCATCGCGCAATACGGCGCTGACCGTCGTTTTTCGCACGGCGGTTCTGACCCCCGGTTTGAAATTCATCAGGCGGGTCAGCGCCTCGTCCTTCGGCGCGGCGGCCAGCTCGGCCAACAGGCGCAGCACCACGTCTTCCGTGCGCCGGGGCAGTTCGCCCGCCGCGCCGCCGACATGGGCGAACACGCGCCACGCGGAATTCCCCAGCCGAACGGCTTCTTCCCGGATGGTCAGGCTCGCCCCGGCCTCGATCAGCGCGGGCGCGATCATGTCAAGGCCGGTGTGCATCTGCGAAATGTCCGCGCCCCGCCATGCTTCGGGCGGCTTATCCCCGGCGACGCTGCCGACCAGAATCAGCCGCTCCCGCGCGCGCGTCAGCGCGACGTAGAGCACGCGCACCTCCTCGGCGAGCTGCTCCCGCTGCGCTTTGACGCGAATCGCGCGGCGCAGCAGCGTGTCGCGTTCGCTGTTCATCTCCGTGTCCACGCACGGCAGACCCACGCCCAGCTCCGCATCCATCAGCACCCGCGCGCGCAGGGATTGCCCGCTCATCCGCCGCCCCAGCGCCAGCACAAAAACGACCGGAAATTCAAGGCCCTTGCTCTTGTGCGTCGTCATGATACGCACCACGTCCTCGCTCTCGCCGATGGCGCTGGCGCTCATGCTGTCGCCGCCCGCGCGCAGCCGCTCGGCATAGCGCAAAAACGCATGGAGCGAGCCGCCCTGCGTGCTGGCGAACGTCCGCGCCCGCGCGGTCAGCAGGTGCAGATTCGCCTGTCGCGCCGCGCCGCCCGGCAGCGCGCCCGCCCGCGCCAGAAAGCCCGTTTCGGCATAGATGCGCTCGATCAGCCGATCCACGCCCTGATTGCGCGCGCAGAGCCGCCAGCGCGCGCGCTTTGCCTCAAACGCGCGCAGCTTTTCGGCCAGCGCGTCGTCCATCTCCTCGCGATAGCGGCGCACCGCCTCATGGTAGGGCGTTTTGACGTCCGGCGTATAAATCCGAATCTGCGCCAGCTCGCTCTCCTCAAGCCCCAGCGCCGGGCCGCGCAGGGCGGCGAGCAGCGGCTCGTCCCGCGCGCCGTTCTCGATGGTCTGCAACAGCGCCGTCATGGCGCGAATCTCCGGGATATCGAAATACCCCTCACCCGCGTCGCAGAACACCGGAATCCCCTCCGATTCCAGCATCTGCGCGGCCAGCGGCGCGCTCCCGCGCACCGCGCGCATCAGCACCGTCATATCGCGATAGCGCAGCGGCCTTTCCGTCTCGGTCTTCGCGTCGTAAAACGGCGTGCCGACCAGCTCGCGGATGCGCGCGGCGACAACCTTCGCCTCCCGCTCGACGGCGGCCAGCTCCCGCTCCGCGTTCTCGTCCTCCTCCGCGCCGTCCTCGCCGGGCTGATAGAGCACGTGCAGCTCCACGGGCGGGTCGTCCTCCCGCGCGGGCAGGCCGCAGAAGAGCTTTTCCCGCTCGTCGTATTCGATTTCCGTCTCCTCCGCGCGCATGATGCGGCCAAAAACCGCGTTCGCCGCCTCCAGCACGTTCGCGCGGGAGCGGAAGTTTTTCTGCAAATCAATGCGCCGCTCTTTTTCGCGCTCCGGCAAATCAAACCGCGCCGCCTTTTGCAAAAACAGCGACGGCTCGGCCTGCCGGAAGCGATAGATGCTCTGTTTCACGTCGCCGACGAGGAACAGCCCGTCCTCCCGCGCAAAGCTGCCGACGATGGCCTCCTGAATCGCGCTGGAATCCTGATATTCGTCGATGAACACATAGCGGTATTGCGCGCGGAGCGACGCGCGCACCTCGGGCAGCGCCAGCGCCGCGAGCGCGTTGTGTTCGAGGTCGTTAAAATCCATCATGCCGCGCTGGCGCTTGGCCGCCGTGTAGAGCGCGTCGTATGTCTTGGCCAGCTCGGCCAGCCCGTCCAGCGGCGCGGCCGTCATGCGGATATCCGCCGCCGCGTCCTCCAGCGTCAGCGCAAAGGCCGTCTGCACATCCGCGACGGCCTTTTTGAGCGCGTCGCGCCGCGTCTTCACCCGGTCGGCGATATCCTCGTCGAACAGATCCGTCTTTTTCTTTCGCCCCAGCGTCGCGAACGTCACGCCGTGCAGCGCGTCGTGCAGCGCGGCATAGCCGTCCGCCGCCGCCGCGGCCAGATCCGCCGTGAGCTGCACATCCATGCCGCAGGCCGCCGCGTAATGCAGCGGTCCGTTTTCCCCCTCGCAGAGCGCCAGCGTCTCCCGCGCGTTGGCGCAGAGGCGCTCCAGCCTGCGCCCCGCAAAATCCGCCAGCAGCCGCGCGGCGGGGCTTTGTTCAAACGCCTCGCCCGTCAGGCGCACCGTCTCCTGCGCGCGCGCGAGGAACGCCCACGGATCGGGGCGCGTCATCATAAACCGATGCAGCGCGAACGCCAATTCGCTCAGTTCCTCCTGCGTATAGCACCTGTCCGCCGCAAGGAAAGCGTCGCTGCCCACCTCGTAGCAGCTATACATCGCATCCTCCATCGCCTGATGGCTGAGCACGCCGCACTCCTGCTCGTCGCCGATGCGAAAGCCGGGGTCGATGGAAAGCGCCTGAAAGTGCTCGCGCAGCAGGTTGCCGCAGAACCTGTGCAGCGTGGAGATGCTCGCGCGGGAAAGCGCCATCACCTGTTCGCCCAGCGCCGGTTCCTCCCGCGCGGCCTTGCCGAGCGCCTCGCCGATGCGCTGGCGCATTTCGCCCGCCGCCGCGTTGGTGAACGTGACGACCAGCATGTTTTCAATCGGGCAGCCCTCGCGCACGAGCTGCACGATGCGCTCCACCAGCACGGCCGTCTTGCCCGAGCCTGCCGCCGCGCAGACGATCAGGCTGTGCCCCCGGTCGGCGATGGCGTCGCGCTGCTGCTCTGTCCATTTCGGCATGGTGATTTCCTCCCCCGGTGCATGTTCTTCGCATCATTATAGCATACAACGGCACACCCCGTATATTTTTTCTGACACAATACATCACCTGATGAGGTTTTCATGCGTTTCCGGCGACATTGTGGGCGTGGTCAACTTGCAGACCCACCCAAAACATGATATACTTTCTACAAACAAGTGGCCTGACGCCGCCTGCGCCTTGGCCAAAACCCACTATGAAAAACGGAGGTCTTCCTGATGAAAAAATGGCTTGCCGCGCTGCTGCTGGCGCTGCTTCTGCCCGCCTGTGCGCTCGGCGACAGCGAGGGCGTCATCGTTCAATCCTCCTGCAACATCGTGCAGAGCGGGAATTACTATCTGGCGTATTGCTTCGCGCAGGTGCACAACAACGCCTCGACGGTGATCTGTCTGGATCGGGGCACGTTCGACCTGCAAAGCGGCGAAACGCTGCTCTCCACCAGCGAGGTCGCGCAGATTTGGCCGTACTTCCTCAACCCCGGCGAGGACGGCTATCTGTTTGACATCGTTTCCTTCGAGCCGGATGAAAACGGCAACCCCGTCGTTCCCTCCATCACGGGCATTTCCTACAACCTGACCTATCTGCCGGTGGATGCGGCGTTTGCCAATTACGACCTTTCGGCGGTTTCGGAAATCGTTCGGGACGCCTCCGGCGACATGAGCGTGATCTGCCGCCTGACCAATCCGACGGAAATGGACGCCTATAACCCGACCGTGGCCATCGGCCTGTATACGGACAGCGGCGCGATGCTCTATTCGGACGGCACGACGCTCCAGGACGTGGGCATTCCGGCGGGCGGCACGGTGCTGGTTCGCTTCGACGTGGACGAGGCCTTTGTCACCCAGTGGCAAAGCTACGGCGCGATGCCGACGCAGGTGCACACCAACGCCGCGTTCCGGCACGACGAGGATTAAAGCATAAAGATGACAAGCGCCTCTCCCCTTGATACAGCGGGCGGAGGCGGACGATAAAGGGAGGTTTTTGGGGGATGGAAAAAAAGACGATTCGCTCCGGCGCGCCGTTTGTCTTCGCGGGCGCGGGCGTGATGGCCGTCGCGCTGACGATGGGCATCGGCTCCTTGGTCAGCTACCCGGTCGCGCTGGCCGTCGGCGCGGCGGGCTACGCGCTGGGGCGGAAAAAATACCCGGATCGCGTGATCGAGGTGGAAACCGCGCCGAAATCCGGCAACGCCGAGGTGGACGCGCTCATCCGCGAGGCGCGCGGCCAACTGGATCAGATTGCCGCCGCCAACGACGCGATTGCCGACCCGGCGCTTTCCCGCCAGATCGAGGATATCGAGGCGACCTGCCGCCTGATTTTGCAGCGGCTCGAGGAACAGCCGAACATGCTCTCCCAGCTTCGCACGTTCCTGCGCTACTATCTCCCCGCGACGCTCAAGCTCCTAAGCGCCCGCGCCGCGCTGGAAGCGGAGGTCAGCGCCGGGCAGAGCGCGGACATCGCCGCGCGCATCGCCAAGGCCGTCGAGCAAGTGCAATCCGCGTTTCACAAGCAGCTTGACGCGCTCAACGAGTTCCGCTT
The DNA here is from genome assembly GCA_900542395.1 of uncultured Eubacteriales bacterium. Lineage (GTDB taxonomy): Bacteria > Bacillota > Clostridia > Christensenellales > Aristaeellaceae > Ventricola. The sequence goes on along the minus strand of UQNM01000034.1, from coordinate 5,537 downwards.
CATCAATCTGGAAAGCGAAATGGACGTGCTGGCGGATATGCTTAAATCCGACGGTCTGACCGCCGAGCCGGACGCGCCCGCCGCCAAGGAAGCGGAAGCGCCGCAGGAGGACGACCCCTTCGCCTCGCTCTTCGCCAAGGGGGAAAAGAAGTAAATGGGTGAATTTTCCGGATTCGCGCTCGTGCCCGAGCAGGGCGCAATCCCGCAGAAGGGGCAGCTCGATCCCGATATGCAGCGGCGCATCGAGGCGATGGCCGCGCGCATCGACCTGAGCGACAACGCCGCCGTGATGGGCTTCGGCGCGCGGGCGCAGAAGGAAATGGGCGCGTTTTCGGATATCGCGCTCCAGCAGATGCTCCGGCAGGATATCAAGCCGCTGGAAAGCGTGATGCAGACGCTGGCCGAGCAGATCAAGGCCTGCTCGTTCACGGCGCAGGCCAAGGGGCTCTTCCGCCGGGTGTTCGGCGGCGCCGCGCCGCTCGCCGAGGTGCAGGCCGCTTATGAAAAGGCCATCCCCAAAATCAACGCCTGCGCGGACGAGATGACCGACCGCCGCGTTGCGCTCATGCGCGACAGCGCGCTGCTGGATCGCCTGTACGAGCGCAACGAGGGGCTTTACCGCGAGCTGTGCTCGCTGATCGTCGTCGGCGACGAAGCCGTTGCGCAGGCAAGGGCGCGGGGCGAAAGCCCGCAGAACGTCGCCCGGATGGAGCGGCGTGTGCAGGATCTGCGCATCACGCAGGTCGCCTCCACCCAGCTCGCCGCGCAGATTCGCGCCGTTCAGGCCAGCGACGAGACGACCTGCTCCCGCTTGCAGGCCGCGCTGGAAGTGACCATCCCGCTCTGGAAGAGCCAGATGGCCGCGGCGCTCGGTCTCGCCCGCGCCACCGATTCGCTGACGATGCAAAGGCGCGTCGGTGAGCAGGCCGCGCGCGACGTCAGGCGCGGCACGCGGGAGCTGGCCGAACAGACGAAGGCCTATGCCGCCGCCGACGCGGACAGCGACCGGCAGCGCGCGCAGCAGACCGCCGAATCCCTGCTGGCCGAGCTGGCCGACATCGAGCAGTCGCTTTCCGAACAGGAAAAAATCCGCCGCGCTGAGCAAAGCGCAGAAAGAGGGGTTTGATTATGCCCGCTTACGCGACCCAATCCGCGCCGAAACAGGCGCAGGGCAACCCGCAGCACCAGAAGCAGCCGAAGCAGGAAGCGCCCAAGGGGCTGGCCGCCCTGCCGCAGGGCGCGGGCGTCGCCGCGCTGGTCGTGATGCTCGCGCTGGCGCTGCCCATCGGCAATTTCCGCGCGCTGCAAAACGCAACGCCGCAGGCGTTCATCCGTCAGGGCGATGTGAAATCCATCGTGGAGGATCGCATCAGCGCCGCGCAGAACGCCGTAACCGTCGCCCAGCGCGGCAGCGTCAGCCAGACGACGCTCGACGACGTGAGCAGCGCCATCAAGGCCATGCAGAGCGCCAAGACCGCCCGCGACATCAGCCGCGCGGATCAGCAGCTCACCGTCGCCGTCAGCCAGCTTGTGGATGACGCGACCCTGACCAGCGCCGAGGACGAGCGGATGCTCACCCGCGCGGCGGATACCTTCGCCGAACAGGGCAGCTTCCTGCGTCAGGAGGCGCGGTCGTATAACCAGAAGGCCGAAAAGGCGGAAAAGCTCTATGAAAAGCTGCCGACCAAGTTCCTGCTGGCTGAGCCGGACATGTACGAGGGCATTTAAGTGAGCATTTTTTCCGGCCTGAGCCTTGAAAATCTGCAAATCGCGATGGAGGCGGCGAAGCACTCCCCCAAGGCGCTCGCCGCGCTGGCCATCGTCGCGGTGGTCGCGGTCGCGGCCGTCGGCTTTGCCGGCCACATGATCGCGCACCATGTCGGCGGGTTCTACGCGCGCATCGAGGAAGAAGACGAGCGCGCCCGCATGGAAGAAGAACAGGCGGCGAAGAACGCCGCCCAAGAGGGGAATCACCAGAAAGGGGAAACGCAATGAAAAAAGTTTGGGCACTCGTAACGGCGCTGGCCTTGATGCTGGCGCTGGCCGTCGGCGCTTCGGCCGCCGTGCCGAAAAAGCCGGGCGAATTTGCCTATGCGTATGATTACGACGGTTCGGTGCTTTCCGGCTCGACCCTCGATACCATCGCGCAGTATGGCGCGGCGCTTGAGGACGCAACCGGTATTCAGGCCGTCGCCGTCGTCGTGGATTTCCTCGACGGGCAGGACCCGGCGGATTACGCCACCGACCTCATCAACACATGGGGCATCGGCCAGAAGGGCGAAAACAACGGCGTGGTCGTGCTGCTCGCGCGCGGCGACCGCAAAATCCAGATCGGCACGGGCAAGGGGCTTGACCGCATGCTGAGCGGCTCCAAGTGCGGCGATTTGATCGACGACAACATCGACTACTTTGCCGACAACAAATTCGACAAGGGCATGCTGAATCTCTACGAGGACGTATGCCGGTATCTCGCCCGCGCAAAGGGCAAGACGCTCTCCCTCTCGCAGGGCGCTTCCGGCAGCGGCTACGACAGCGGCTACGACAGCGCCTACGGCGGTTCGGGCGGCTACGGCGGTTACGACGAATGGGGCTTTGATTTGTTCGAATTCATCCTTGGCGTGATCTTTGTCTACATCGTCATCTGCGTGCTGTTTAACGCGCTGGCGCCGAATCGCGGCGGCTGCCTGAGCTATTTCTTCATGGGCTGGCTCTTTGGCCGCGGCAATCGCCGTCGTCCCCCGCGCGGCCCGCGTCCCCCGATGGGCGGCGGCGGCTTCGACCCGCGCCCGCCCCGTCCGCCTCGCCCCACCCGCCCGTTCGGCGGCTTTGGCGGCAGCTTTGGCGGCGGTTTCGGCGGCGGCTCTTCCCGCGGCGGCGGCGGCGGACGGAGCTTCGGCGGCGGCGGCAGCAGCTTTGGCGGCGGTTCTTCCCGCGGCGGCGGCGGCGGACGGAGCTTCTAAGCGATACCCGCTTCCCGCCCCATCCGATCGGGCTTCACATGGTTTCTCATACTAATTCGCAGTTAAAATGCTTAACAGAGCGCATCAGATTTTTTGTTCTGACGAAGCCAAGTGAAGTGAGGCGTACTGGAGGTACGTTGAACGGAACGAGGCAAAGTCAGAGCGAAAAAGATGGTGCGCGGATTAAGCCATTTTAACAAGAATTAGTATCAATGACCAAATCAAAAAAGATGTGGGAAGGCGCAGAGCCGACTCACATCTTTTTTATGATTCTCTTTCAACCCCCGGCGGCCTTGAGGCGAACCGGATGGATGATTCGTCCGTCAATACTTCGTTCCGTAGAGCTTGTTCTGGGTGTTCCTGCCCGCGATGCCGTCCACGGAGAGGCCGACGTCCTTCTGATAGGCGCGCACAGCGTCATACGTCCACTGGCCGTAGATGCCGTCCGCAGAGCGGACATAGCTCTTGTAGCCCGCGTCGATCAGCGCCTGCTGCAATCTCTTCACCGCGTCGCCCCGGCAGCCCCAATACAGCAGGCGGTAGCCCGTGCTTGAGCCCGAACCGGAGGAGGACGAGCCGGAGGCCGGTCTCGCGGAGGAGGAATACAGAAGCTGCTGCGTGCCCGAATCGGCAATGCCGGTCACGCTCAGGCCGTTGCGGCTCTGGAAATTGCGCACGGCGCGATAGGTGTTGCTGCCGAAGTAGCCATCCGCCGAGCCGCTCAGGTAGCCCAGCGCTTTCAGGCGGCGCTGGAGCGGAACGACCGCCGCTTTATAGCGGTTGGAGCGCGAAAGCGTATCGTAGCTGTCCGGGGAATAGCCCGAAGCGGCCTTGGCCTGCGCCGAATAGAGGAGCTGCTGGGTCGCGTTATCCGCCTTGCCGGTGACGGAAAGGCCGTTGACCGACTGGAACCAGCGCACGGCGCGCTGCGTGCCGCTGCCGAAGATGCCGTCCACGCGGATGGTGTAATAGCCCAGATCCTTGAGGCGCTGTTGGAGCGTGTAGAGCAGCGCCATACCGCGATCGCCGCGCACCAGCGTCGGATAGGTCTGGCCGCTCTCGCTATAACCGATGGCGCTGACGGAATAGAGCTTCTCCTGCGTGAGCTTGCCCGCCATGCCGTCCGCGCTCAGGCCGTTGGCGGACTGGAACAGGCGCACGGCCGCCGCCACGCTGTCGCTGTAATAATCCGTCGGGGAAACCGGGTAGCCCATTTCGGAGAGGCGGCTGGTCAGCGCATACACGCCGTCGCCGCGGCTGCCGCGCTTGAAGAGCTTATAATACGGCGTGCCGCCCACGGTCGCTTCCACGTTGTAGGACATGCTGTTGCCCGCGCCGTAATAGACGGTCAGGGTGAAGCGCGTCCCCTGCGCATAGGTATGCGGCAGGGTGAAGCGGACGATGCCGCGGTTATCCGCAACGAGGGTCTGCTCGTAATCGCCCGTCTTGAGATAGACGGTCACGCCCGCGGTCGTCTTGGCCACGACGGTCAGGCTGTTGTTGTAGAGATCGTCCACCTCCAGCCCAGGCTTTGTGACCGTGCCGGTGACGACGAACGTGCCTTTCAGGGTGACGCGGCTGGCCGCGTCGCTGACATACTGCGCGCTGACCTCGGTGTAGGTGCCCGCCGTGCGCGCCAGCTCGGCGGAGAATTTGCCGTTTGCATCCGCGTTGACGATGGTGTTGCCGCCGTCCGGCACGGTGGAAATCATAACAGGCTCGTTCGGCTTCGCCGTGCCGCTGACGGTGAGCTTATTTTCGCCCGGCGTTACGCCGCCGATGGCGATCTTCACGTTTTCCTCGGTGACGTTCAGGTTGTCGATCACCGTCGCCGCAACGCCGGGCTGCGCGGGCGCGTAGTTGACGGAAACGCTGTACGTGCCCGCCGCGAGGTTTTCAAAGCTGACCTTGCCCACGCCCGCCGCAATCGAGCGGGTATCCTTCGGCTGGCCATTCTGCATCAGCGTGACCACCACGCTCATCGGGCTGGCCGCCGTCACATCCACGTCGATGCGCTTCACGCCCGCCGCCGCCGTCGCGGTGATGGCTTGCGTATTCTGCGCAACCGTCAGGCCGTTGATCGTGCTTTCCAGCGCGGCGTCCGCGTGACCGTCATACGCCACGGTGACGGTATACTGCCCTGCCGGAAGGTCGGTAAATTCTGCGAAGGCCGTATCGGTCTTGATGGTCTTGGTGCTCGGCCCGCCGATGAGCGTCACCACCAGCGTCTTGGGCTGAACCTTCATTTCGCCCGATGCCGCGTCATAGGTGTTATAGCCCGAATCCGTCACCTGCACGCCGATCTTCTGGCCGTTCACAGACGCATTGGCCACGATCTTGCGATAGGTGTTTTCGGTCGGCTTTGGCTGCGCGTTTTCGTCGAAAATCGTCACCGAACCGCTGAACGGCGTGGTATTCGATGTGCCGGTATAAGCGACCTTCACAGCATAAACGCCCGCCTTCAGCCCGCTGAAGGACACGTTGGCCGCGCCGCCGAACAGTGTCTCTTTCTTTTCGGTCACCGTTCCGTCTGCATGGGTCAGGGTGACGGTGACTTCCTTATCGCTGCCGCCGGTG
>UQNM01000033.1 GCA_900542395.1 uncultured Eubacteriales bacterium | reverse complement strand
CCTAGGAACCCCATAACCCCCATTGAAACGAGCAGGGTTGCGACCCTGCACCCGGGGTTGTATAAGGGGCTTCGAGAGGGCGAGCGAAGGGGGATAGGGCGCGCGATGTGCGGGAACTCCTTCCACCGCCTGCGGGCGGTCCCCCTCCCTCGAAGAGGGAGGTCTGGGGAGAAGGGTACGGGGAACGAGCAAGTTTTGACAAAGAATGGAGGAAAAGAGAATGGCAAATATCAATACGACGGCGACGATGAAAAAGACGAGCGCGATGCTTTCCGGCAAGTGCAAAAAGACTCAGGAAAATCTGAAAAAGCTGATGGCCGACGCGGGCTGCGCGGACGGCGAGGTGGTGAAGGTGAGCCTGCCGCTGGCACCGGGCAGCCGGGACGACGTGGTTTTTGCGGGGCTGAACGGTGTGAGCTTTTACTTTATGCGCGGGACGGTCTGCGAAATGCCGGCGGCGGTGGTGGAAATTCTGAAGAACTGCGGGGAGATGTGATCAGTTGACGCTAAGCCAAATCATCGCGCACGCGCTTCGCCAACTGGACGAGGACGCAGAGGACGTGAGCGAATACGAAGAGAGTTTCAAGGTATACGCGAACATGGGCTATGACATCGCGGTTCGCGAATACCTGAAACCGCGCCGGACGTTCTGCGTCGATGTGGACGAGAAAGGGAACGCACCCGTTCCGGGAATGTTGGTCACGCGCGTGGTGGAGTTGAGGGACGAATACGGCTACGACGTGGGCTACGACCTTGACCCGGACGGGCGCGGGCTGCACGTCTGGCGGGACGACCTGACGGGAAAGACGCTGCGCGCCGTATGCGAGGTGGCGTTTTACCCAATGGAGGACGAGAGCGACGAGCCGCAAATCCCGGAATATGCGCACGCGGCGCTTGCGGACTACATCTGTTACCGCCACCTGTCCAGCGGAAATCTGGCCAAGCAGAGCCGGGCGCAGTTCTACCAGAACAGCTTCTACCAGACGATGCAGCGGATCAGGCCGCAGGGCATGGGCAGCGTAACGCGGTTTGAGCATCTATACGAGGTCACGGACGCGAGGTATCGCCGATGAGCATTTCAGACAGCGATTATCAGGGGCGGTTCACGATCCCCACGCCGAAGGGCGTATATCAGGCAGCGGGCGACACGAACATCAACACCGACTACGCCTACCTTGCGCAGAACATCCGCACGGAGCGCGGGCTTTTGGCTTCGAGCTACGGCACGAGCCGCGCGTTTCCGGCGCTGGGCGCGCAGATTGAGACGCTGGCGCGGTTCTATCGGCGCACGAGACCGGACGACGCGGACGTGTACGTTGCGGCGGCGGGCGGCGCGATTTACACCTACACGATGGGCACGGAGGGCTGGGTGAAGCGCTCGGAGGGGTACAAGAGCGACGTGTGGTCTTCCGTCACCTACGAGACGACGGAGGGCGGGGCGACGGTGGATATCCTGATCCTCTCCAACGCGAAGGACGGCATGATCGCGGTATACGGAAGCGACCTTCGGGTGGAAAAGAAGGCGCTGACGATTGGCGACGCATACGCCGAGGTGAAGTTCGCGACGCTGGGACGGCACGCGGAGCGCATCTGGGGAACGGGTGCGGAAGGATACCCGGACAGCATCTTCTATTCGCGGCCATACGACCCGTTCAACTGGACGAATGTTGCTGAAACGCCGGAGCTGGGCGGCGGCGTGATTAACCAGCCGACATGGGACGGCGACAAGTTTATCGCGCTGGAACCCTTCGGCGGGTATCTGCTGGCGGTGAAGGAGCAGACGATCTTCGAAATTCGCGGCACCGACCCGAGCAGCTTCACGATCACGGAGGCCTACGGCACGGATGGCCCCGTCGAAGAACGGAGCATCTGCACGGACAGGACGAGCATGCTGTACCTGTCGCAGAACGGAATCGGCCTGTACGACGGAAACACGCTGCGGCTGCTCAGCCGGGACGCGCTGTATGAAACGATGCGGATGCGCATGGAGGGGATGGATGGCGCGGCGAGAGCCTGCGTATGCAATCACATCTACTATCTGGCGATGTGCATCAAGGAAAGCGAGAGCGACGTTCTGAGCGAAAACAACACGGTGCTCGAATACGACACGGAGCGCGGGACGTTCATGGTTCGAAAGGGCATGCGCGTCAAGGACTTCTTTTCCGTCGGCGGGACGGTGTATTTCACGCAGGCGGACGAGCCATACGAAGTGCTGCGATACGGCGACCCGGCGAGCGGCGGCTATCTGGGCGCGCCGATGGAATGCCTGTGGGAAACGCCGTGGCTCGATCTGGGAAAGGCCTACATGAAGCGCGACTTTGTGCTGCGGTTTACCGCGGACGCGGACGAGAACGACGTGCCGATTGAAATGACGATCAAGACCGAGCGCAGGGAAAAGACGCGGGTGGTTCTGCTGCAAAGGCAGAGGAAGGACTACCGGGTGAAGATTCAGGTGAGCGGCGTTCGGATGAAGCTGAAAATCAGAAGCCACGCGAAGGCGGCGGGCTGGCGGATTTACGGCGGGGTGCAGGCGGAATATTCGCTTGACGAGGTGTGAGCATGGCATTTAAGCAACCGAGAGTTCCGCAGGAGACGGGCGGGACGCTTGCGGCATACGTTCGAAACCTGACGATGTTCCTGCGCGATTTCTGTATGGCGAGCTGGAACGCGGACAGGCTCAAGGACGCGGAGATCGAGAAGATCAAAAAGCGGTTAGACGCGCTGGAAGGGAAGTGAGAACATGGCGAAAAGAACGACGACGGAGACGTTTCAATCCTCGACGACGAACAGCAGAGAGCACAGTCAGAGCCAAAGCCAAAGTCAGAGCCAGAGCACGACAAAGAAGCTGCTGGACAGCGAATTGCTCAGCCAGATTCTCGGCGGGCTGGCCGGGAACATGACGGATAAGGAGATTGCGGCGTTTGCGGAAAACCTGCTGCGGCCGCAGCTCAACGCGGGGATTGAGGCCAGCCGACAGAATTTTGAAACGACGAAGCTGAGCAAGGAGCAGGAGATCGCGAACCTCGCGGCCAACCTGACGCGCGCCATCGACGAGCAGAACAGCGCCTACCGCCAGAGCAAGGCGAACGTTGAGACGGCGGCGCTTGAGCGCGGCATGGGCAGGAGCAGCTACACGCTGCAAACGCTCGCCAACCAGGGCGACGCGCTGGCGAAGGCTGTACGGGAGCTGACGGACGAGAACGCGCGCAAGACCGGGCAGATTCAAGACCAGATCACGCAGGCGGCGCAGCAGAACAGCCAGACGCAGGGGCGGCTGAACACGGACTTTGCCAGCCAGTTGGCGGCGAAGGTGCAGGAGCTAAAGGACACGCAGCGCCGGGAGTACAACAGCAACTACCTGACGGCCATTTCCGCCGCGATGGGACAGCAGACGACCGGCACCCAGCAGACGACCGGCACGACCGACACGACGGGCACGACCGACACGGCGAGCCACACGACGAGCACGACGGGAAGCGCGGGGAGAGGGTCGGGGAGTAAGAAGAAAAAGGCAAGCAGCGACGTTGACGCGATTTCATACGGATAAGGAGAGCCTATGAGCAAGTGGAATGACCGAAAAAAGAAGGACGACGAGCAGAACGCGCAGATCGAAAAGCCGGAAGAATCGACGGCGAAGGATTACAGCGCGGGCGCAATCGGAAAAGCGTATGCGAATACCGAACGCCCGGCGATGAAAACGGCGCAGGCGCCCAGCTTTGACGAGCCGAGCCTGACGGGCGTATACGGCTTGCAAAAGAACAGCAAGGGCGAATCGGTCATGGACATGACCGGGAAGACCAGCGGTTCCCTTCAAGGCATGAAGCTTGCGCTGAACAACGAGCTGACCATTTCCGGACAGACGAAGCTGAAGCAAAGCCTGAACAAGCAGATTGACAGCGAGCAGGAAACGCGGCAGAAGAACGCCAATGCGCGCAACACGGCCATGCTGGAGCTGGCTGAAATGCCCCTGATGGGCTTTGACGGACAGAGCATCAACGCAAATACGGCGGACGCGGCGACGGTGATTCGCGGCATCAATTCCATTGCGGACGACACGCTTCGCGCGCGGGCGGCAAAGGCGTTTAAGACGCTGACGCAGACCGAGGGCAGCCGATTCTACGGCGAAAATGCGGACGGCGTGGGCACGTTCCTTGAAAGCGCGAACCTGACCCGTGACGAATACAGGGACGCGGCAGAGGACTACGCGAACCGATTCTACGGAGACGGAAAGCACGACAAGGAAGACGCGGCGGCCTACCTCAAGGCGCGGCAGGAGATCGAGGAAAGCGCATACTCCGACTATGCGAAAAGCCAGCTGACGGCGGCGCTGGACAAGGCCTACACGGGCATCACGGGCGGGGAAACGCCTTCCGAAAGCACAGACGACGCGCCCGCCGAGGCGGCAGACGAAGCGCGCGCGCCCGAGGAAGAGCAGAAGAAAGAGAAGAAGCCGGGATTTTGGAGCGGACTGGCCGGGAAAGTGCCCGAGCAGGAGGAACAGGAAAAGGCCGAAAGCCCTGCGCAGGCGAAGGCGGAGAGCCAGATTGTTTCCCAAACGATGACGGCATCGACCGCGCCGGGCTTCCCGACGGCGGCCAAGGAAAAGACCGCGGACAGCGGCAAAGCGCCGGAGGTGCAAGGCCCCGTTCAGATGACCCCGGAAGAGCGGATCGTCGCGCAGGGCGGGATGAGCTTTGCGGAATGGATGGCAACTCCTTCCGTCAGCTCCGCTGACACCTCCCTCGAAGAGGGAGGCAGGGAGCGCACGGATGAAACAGGCGCGGAAATTCGCATGCACGAGGCGCAGACCGTCGGCGAGGCGGCGGACGCGCTGCTCAAGGGACGGTATGACCAGATCGAGGGCGCGGGCAAGGATGAGCTGGATCGCATGCTGGCAGAGAGCGGAAACGCGCGGCGAATGATCGGCACGCTGACGGAAGCGGACAGCCAGCGCATTATCGTCGGAAACGACATGGCCGACGCGGTGACCTACGGGAACATCGCGGCGCAGGGGCAGACGGTCAAGACGCTGTACGACGTGATGAAGAGCGATTCCTTCCCGGACGAGCTGCGGGGCGACGTGATGGCGCAGATGGTCGTATGGGCGGCGCAGGCCGAGGCGATGGAGCAGGCGGGGACGCTGGGCGGCGACGCGGAGCTGCCGCTGATGGAGCGCCTGCTCACCACGGACGAAAATGCGATGGACGAGCTGGCAAGCATCTACGCGGCCAGGGACGAGCTGCTGACCGACAAGGCCGACATGCGCAGGGCGCAGGAGGAGGCGAGCGCGCAGGCGCTCATCGACGCGCGCACGGCGGCGCTCAAGGGAACGGCCAGCGAGGAACAGCTCGCGCTGGTGCGCCAGAACGCGCAGGCAGGGCAGGACGAGCTGAACGCGGACATGGGCTATGTCGGGCGGCTGGCGGCGGTGGACGACTATTTCAGGCCGGGCGCGAGCAAAAATGCGGTCAGTCCGTTTGACTTAAGCAGCGTGAAGCTGAACCTCGACGCGCAGGGCGTGATCGACACGGGCGACTATCAGGCGCAGCTCAGGGAGCAGATGGACGCGCTGCTCGAAGAGGACACGCAGACGGCGCTTGCGCTGGGGCTGACGCTGGACGAATACTACGCCAAGACGGGCGGCGTGGACATGAACGCGCTTTGCGAGCGCGCGGCCAGCCGCATCAGCCAGCAGGGCGCGGCGATCACCGACGAGGAAATGGCGGCGCTGGACGTTCCCTTCGGTCAGGGCGTTGGCGCGGACTACACGGTCGGCGCGGGCATCCGCGCGGGCGGCGAACAATGGTATCTGGATTTCAAGGACAGCCTGTACACGGGCTATTCTCAGGGCATGGTGCTCGTCAACGCGGCGCGCATCCAGAACCGATACCAGAACGAATACGGCGCATATGGCCGGACGCAGTACCGCAAGGACATTGAAAGCGCGCTGGCCAGCGGGACGCTCGACGAGAACTACGCCAATGCGCTGAGAAAGGCGCTGGCCGGTGCGGCGGACGTATATCAGCTCGGCATTGACCCGATGGATTTTGAGGGGGATTTCCTCAAGAACAGCGCGGAGGTGCGCCGGGACATCGCGACGATGGAAGGATTCATGCGCACGAACGCGACGGAGGATGAATTCAAGTGGTTCGGGCGCGTGAAGGGCATGACCTACAACGCGGTTTCGGCCGGTGTGGCGGCGGGAACAACGCTGGCGACGGGCAGCAGCCTGCTCGGCTTTAACACGGGGTACAGCGTCGTCGGGTTCAAGAACAACTTTGACGAGTATCTGCAAAAGGGATACAGCATTGATTCCGCTCGATATCTGGGCGCGGTGAACACGGGGCTTGACTGCGCGGCGAACTTCGGCACGTTCGAGGGCGTATTGGGCAGGATGACGGGCATGAGCGCGCTGACGGAAGCCGCGAGAAGCCGGATCATCCGCAACCCGGCGGGCGCTTGCCGAGGCCTTGCGGCGATTCGGACGTTTGGCAAGTCGTTTGGCAAGGCGTTTGCCCAAAACGAATTTGACGAAGTGGTTCACGACGAATTCTTTGAAGGATTGTCGGCAAACTGGACGGACAACGCGCTGGGCGAAATCTTCCGCAAGGTGGACGCCGGCGAGGAAATCACGTTCACGGACGGCCTGAATATGGCGCTGAATCTGCTGAACCCCAAGAACCTTGACGTGAAGGGCGCGGCGGAGGGCGTTGTCAGCGGCGCGGTGGAGAACGCCATCGGCGCGGTGCTGTTCTCCCTGTCCGGCGCGGCGGGAAGCGGCGTGGGCACGCTGCGCGGCGTGAAGGCGGCGCAAGACCTGATGAACGGCAAGCGGACGGACGTGGAGAACGTCATCATGGACGTGACAAAGACGCTGGGCGACGAACAGGCCTGCGCGCTGCTCAACGACTATGTGCGACAGCAGAAGGAAAGCAAGGCCGTTGCCGAAGAGATCATCAGCGGGAAGGACGAGCGCGGAAGCGCGGCGCACGCGGCAAAGGCCAAGCAGCAGGCCGACGAGGCGCGCGCACAGGCGGAAGCGGCGCAGACGGCGGCGGACAACAGCCGGGCGCAGTTCACGGAAGCGAGCGACGCAGTGATGAACGGCGACCTGACGCGGCAGAAGGAAATGACCGAAGCGCGCGTGCGCATGGGCGAAAACCAGAAAACCGCGAACGAGCAGGGCGCAGTCGCCGCGCGCAGAACGGACGAAATGCAGCAGGCGGCGGCACAGCGGCTGGCAGAGGCGAGACAGGCGGGCAGGAAGGCCGTCATCGCGGAGGACGCGGCGGCGCGGGAAGCCATGCTTGACGACCGGGAAGCGCGGATGCAGGCCATTGACAACGAGATTGCGCAGCTCGACGCGCAGCAGCAGGCGGCGGAAGAAGAATTCTACGCGGCGACGCAGAGCTATACGGAAGCGGAAGCCATGGGAATGGACGAGGAAACGCTTGGCCAGCTCGACGCGCGGATGAACGAGATCGGCGCGCGGCTGATGGCGCTTTACGACCGCCGGGAAGCGCTGCAAAACCCGGAGGCTTACGAGGCGCGCCGGAAGGCGGAAGCGGAAATCGCCGAGCGGGAGCAGCAGGCGCAGGAAGAATACCAAAGGCAGACCGAGCGGGAGCAGACACAGAGCGAGATGGACGAGATCGCCCCGGTGGTCAGGGACATTCGAAAAAAGCGCATCTGGCTGAACGAACAGCAGATTGCCGAGGTGCTGCACACGACGGGACTGCGGACAATCGCGCAGGTGAACCGCCAATACGGCACACAGTTCCGCGTCAACCGCAAGAGCGCGGACGTTGACCTTGACAGCGGCTTTTTCCGCGAGCTGGCGGCGCAAATCCCCGGCCGGATGGACGAGGCGAGCGCGCACCCGGAGACGGAAATTCTGAATCTGCTGGATAGGAGCGGTGAGCTGAAAGGCAAGCTGGGCGGGATGGAGGCCAGCATTGGCACAGTCGGAGCGGATGCGGGGCAGGAAGGCATAGACCAGGGCGGCATCAAGAACCCTGTTTTCCAGAAGTTTTCCAGCGTAATCGGAAAACATTTCGGGACGCAGATTGTGGTCGCCGATCTGGGGGACGGCCTTCGCGGACACTACGACCCGCAGACAAACCGCCTGTATATTTCCAGCCGAATGGGCACGGGCGAGGCGATGCGCGTGGTGCTCTGCCACGAACTGACGCACTTTATCGAAAACGGAAAAGGGTATGGCGCATACAGGGACGCGGTTTTGCAGGCGGCCTATCACGGAGACGAAACGGCCATGCGGCACGACGTTGAACGCATCACGGAAGTGTACGCCCCGGTCTACGAGCGGGACGGTCGCACGTTTACGCCGGAGGACGCGCAGAAGGAGCTTGTAGCCAGAGCGACGGAGACGGTTATCGGCAAGCTGGCCGACTGGACAAAAACAGGCGGCGAAACGCAGATTTATGATCTGCTGGGCGAAAAGCAGCGATTCGGTGTTCGACTGTACAACAGCCTGACGCAGTTTATCGCCAGAGTGAAGGCGAAGACGGCGGGCAGGATGGACGAATACAACGATCTGGTCAAGGCGCGCGACGCGCTTCGAACCGCGCTTATGGACGCGGGAAAAGCGGCAAAAGAAGAGCGCAGACGGTATGCGCTGGATTTGGAACAGGATGGTCACTACGACTATTCTAAATCGTTCGCCGAACAGGTAGAAGACTGGCAAAATGGAAAGTTCCCGAAAAATGACGCACTGCTCGTTGGCAGAACGCCGGAGGTTTTCAGGAGAATTGGCCTGAACGATCTGCCTATGACGATGAACCAGACCCATGTGGATTACGCGGTGAACGGAACGAAGGAAGACCACCAGATGAGCTTGGTCATGCTTGAACATCTTCCGGAGCTGCTTGAGCATCCGGTGGCGATCATCGAATCGGCAACGCGCCCGAACGACAGCATTGTGGCGATTGTGGACGGAACAATCGATGGAAAAAATGTGATTGCGCCGATTACGATTCAAACATCCTCGACAGCGAACGGCGTTCAGATTGACGCAAACCATCTGGCGAGCGTTCATGGCAGAGGAAATGTTGAAAACCTGTTCAAAAAAGCGCTGCAAAAAGAAAACGCCGACAGCGTCGGCGTGTACTATCTGGATAAAAACAGAGCCTCAAATCTAATCAGCGATCCAAGGGTACAATTCCCTAGCATTTCCGAGAAGACCGGGCTCATCCATAGTATATTCGATGCAGGCGGTTCTGTCAAGCAGAAAAATATGGAACAGACAGAAACACGCCAATTCAAGCGCTGGTTTAAGGACAGCAAGGTCGTTGACGAAGACGAGAAACCGCTCATTGTCTATCACGGCTCGGACGCGGATTTTAACGCTTTTGATATGACCAAAGGCCGAGCGAACATGGATATTCAGGGCGCGTTCTTCTCTCCGTGGGACGATGATGCAGCCGGTTACGGCGGCAATGTGAAAGCGTTTTACCTGAGCATCAAAAACCCGGCGGATGAAGGGACGGCTTACAAGGCGCTGAACCGATTCAAGGGACAAAACGAAGCGGGCGTGAAAGCGCGTGAGTATTTGGAAAGCCTTGGCTATGACGGCGTGAACAACGGCGGCGAGGAATACATCGCGTTTTACCCCGAACAGATCAAGAGCGCGACGGACAACGTCGGGCTGTTCGACCCGATGAACCCGGACACCCGCTATTCGCTGGTGCTCAACCAGTTCGGCAACGTCAACGCCCCAAAGATCGACACGCTGACAGACCGAATCAAGCAGGGGCTGCTTGGCGACGCGCACGAAAAGCAGATCAACCGCGAACAAGTGGAACGGGCAAACGCGAGATACGATCAGGAGGGCGCGGATGCGCTGATTGCCGACCTCGCCAGCCGGGACATGTGGACGGCGGATGAAACCATCGCGGCACAGGTGGCGATGCTGCGGAGCCAAGACGAAGGATATCTGGTGCGGGCTTTGCGAATTGCCCAGATGTACGACGATCACAGATCAAAGGCCGGACAGGCGTTGCAGGCGGGCAACGCCCTTAAACGCCTGACGGCTTCCGGCGCGATGGCTGAAATGGTGAGACAGGCGGACGATGCGAACAGGGAAAAGGGCGTTGACGAAGGGAACATTCCCGTCGGCGACAGCGCACCGGTCAAAAAGCAAGGCCGTATCTACGACACGGCAGAAACGGTTCAGCAGAAGGCGCAGAGCGCCCCGAACAGCGACGTGGTGAGCGCGGACAATCCGCTGCACATCCCGCTCTCCGGCGCGCAGACGGCCTTGATTGACCACTACGGGCTATGGGGAACGAAGCTGCCCGGCTACGATTATTTCAAAGCATCCGTCAAGGAGCGCCAGCTCGCGGCCATCATCGCAACGCCGAACAACAACCGTGGAAACGGTCTGCTGACGCTCTGCCAGCAGCTGGAATTTATGAAGCGCGGCTACGCGGTGGTGACGGAAGCCGACCTCAACTACATCACGGGCGAAATGGCGACCTATCAGTTGTTGGAAGGGGACAACGAAACCCCGCAGACCCCGGAGGGGAAGACGATTATCCAGCGGATGTACAGCGCGCAGGCGAACACGAAGCAGAACAGCGCGTGGCAGAAGTTCAACAACTACGGCTACGACAGCATGCTTTCCGGCTCTAAAACGTACAGCAAAAACTTTGAAAGCAACGTTCTGATTCGCCCGCTGGAACTGACCAGCGAGGCCATCGGCTCGGTTGCGGACAGGATGATCGCCAAAAAGACGGGAAACCGGACGACGGCGCTCTCTTCCAAGGAAGGCCGACAGGCCGGAAAGCAGGCGTTCGGGGATGAAATCGCAAACACGCTGACGGACTACATCATTCGCGGCGTGGACACCGGACATTCCAGCAGCTTCGACATGAACCACAACAACCGCACCTACAACAACGCCTTCATGCAGGCTGTCCATGACTTTATCGCCATGGTGATGCAGCTTGGCGACCGCCCCTTCTACGAGCAGAGCTATCAGGAAGAACTGGACGCGATTACAAGGCTTGGAACGAAAATCCAAGACACGCGCGAAACGGCGGACGGGTACACGGAAACCTATCTGCGGGACATGACGCAGGAGGAACGGCATGCCGAGGCGACGAGACGCGCGACGGAGCGCGTTTTTCAGGAGGACAACGCGATCATTGACGCGATCAACCGCATCAAGCGGGAAAACAAGGGCGCGGATATGGTCATCACGGCGATTATGCCGTTCCTGAAAACGCCGACGAACGTAGCGATTCGCTCCATGCAGTACAGCCCCATCGGTCTGGCCTACACGGTGGTGAAAAACGGTCTGATTGACGCGAAGATGAACAACGGCGTGAACTTTGACCAGCGAAAGTTTGTGATGAACCTCGGACGCGGGCTGACGGGCACGGGCATGATGGTGCTTGGTGTGGCACTGGCGAACATGGGGCTGATTCGCAAGGGACGCGAGGACGAAGACGACGCGAAGCTGGCGGCCATTGAAAAGAGCAACGGCAGGAGCTACGGCATGTATTTCGATTTGGGCGGCATTCAGATTCCGCTTGATTTCGCGTTTCCGGCGATTGCGCCGTGGGTGATCGGCGCGGAGATTGCGGAATCGCTCGAACAATTTGAAGGGGACTTTGGCGCGATGGCGGTGGACATGAACAAGCGCATGGCGGCTTCCTCGATTGACCAACTGTTCGACAACTCGATGCTTTCCGGCGTTTCCGACGTGTTCAGGGGCTACAAGGACGGCACGCAGATCGCGACTTCCATACTGGAAGGCGTGGTGGAAAACACGGCGAGCCGCCTGACCCCTTCGGCGGTGCGCGCGTTTGCGAAGTTCACTGACCCTTACGTGCGCGACACGAAGAGCCAGAACTATATCCGACAGGTCATCAACCAGACGATCATCCAGAACTGGCCGCTTCTGCGGCAAACGCTGCCGACGGCCAAGACGATCACGGGCGAAGAACAGCTTCAGACGGGCGCGAACAGTTGGAACAAGGAAAGCCAAAACGCGGCGCTGCATTTTCTCAACAGCTTCATTACGCCGTGGACAGCGGGAAGCGAAACGAGCGACGCGCTGCTTGACGAGCTGGTAGACATCGCCTATCGCAAGAAGGAAACGGGATGGCTGCCCGGACAGCTTGTGAGCGGAAACAAGTACGAGGTGAGCATCACCAAGACGCTGGCCAAGGAACTCAAGGTGGGCAAGGTCGGGTTTAACCAGTACGAGGGTTTCAAAATCCGCCTGACGGACGAGGAAAAGCGCTGGGCGAACAGCACCTACGCGGACACGCTGTTCAACGGAAGCGGCAGGGATGTGATCGGGCTGCGCGCGATGATGAGCGGCAGCAGATGGGAACGAATGAGCGACGAAGAAAGGATAGAAGCGGTTCGGAACATGCAGAAAACGGCGAAAAAGCAGGTGCTGACCGAGCTGGTCAGGCGAAAGAAGGAGGCGGGCGAAATCAGATGATCGAGGCCAATTTTGAATCCAGAACGCACAAGAACGCGGCCATTGCCGGGGTTTACCAGTACGACACGGGGCAGCGGCTCAGGATGCGCGGGCTGCCGACCCCGGACGAGCTGGCCGAAATGGACGACTTCCTCGCGGGGGACGTGGTGACGGTGCAGGCGCAATACGGCTACGCGGGGGACAGCCAGACGGAAACGCGCATCGCGTCCTTTGACGCGGAAACGGGCTGCTGGATGGCGGACATCCCGGACGTGTATCTGAAAAGAAGCGGCGCGGTGAAGGTATTCGTCTATGTGAGCTACGGCGCGACGGCGGATGAGACGCGCGCGAAAACCTGTTACGAGGGGAGTTTCACGCCCATCAGCCGCCCCGCGCCGAGCACACAGGTCACGCCCAGCCAGAGCAACGCATGGGACGCGCTGGTGACGGAAATCAACCTGACGCTCTCGAAGATGAACACGGCGATTTCCGAGGCGAACGCGGCGGCAGAGGGCGCGAAGACGCAGGCGGAAGCGGCGCAGAAGGCCGGAACGGAAGCGAGCACGGCGGCGCTGTCGGCGAACACGCAGGCGCAGCGGCTTGCGAACATGAACATTCAGGCGCAGACGCGGGAATACGGCAGCGGAAGCACGGCGCAGATGGCCGACATCGACGGGAAGCTCGTGCTGACGCTGGGCGTTGAGCGCGGACAGCCGGGTGCGAAGGGGGACAAGGGCGACCCGGGCGACAAAGGCGACCCGGGACCCGTCGGCGCTCGGTTCCAGCTTTCGAACGGGATTCTGTACATTACAACGACGTGAGGTGAACCATGGCGATTACGACGAGCAAGGGAAGCTATCAGGACTACGCCTACACGGGCGGGATGCAGAGCGTCACCATTCCGCATGACGGCATTTACAAATTCGAGGTTTGGGGCGCAGGCGGGTCTAACTCGGCGCTGCATGGCAGCGGCAACTATGGAAACAACTACAACACCAATGGAAAAGGCGGGTACAGCGTGGGCTACAAGCTCTGCAAGAAGGGCGAGGTCTACTACATCTGCGTGGGCGGATGCAACAATCCCTATAACGGCGGCGGAAGAGGAAACGCCGGTTGGGGCGGCGGCGCGACGCACATCGCCACGAAGACGGGCGAGCTGAAAAACCTGTCCGGCAACAAGGCGGCGGTGCTGCTTGTCGCGGGCGGCGGAGGCGGCACAGGGCAGGCCAACGGCGAGGGCGGCAAGGGCGGCGGCTGGTACGGCGGCGGCTATGGCGGAACACAGACTGGACCAGGTTCAGGCGGAAGCAATAAAGGGTCTTTCGGACAAGGTGGACAGGGCGACTGGTATTGGGCGGATGGCGGCCTAGAAACTGGCGCTGGTGGTGGCGGCGGCGGCGGCTGGTACGGCGGAAATGGCGGCAACAGGTATATGGGCGGCGGCGCAGGCGGAGGCGGCGGAAGCGGCTACATCGGCGGGCTGCCCAGCTTCACCAGCGCGGGCGGTACGGTATACAGCGCATCCACAACGGCGGGCGGCGGAAACGCCGTCAACGCGGACGGTTCGGCGCGGGTGACATTCCTGCGCAAGAACGACGTGCCGGTGATCTTCAACGGTGAGCAAGTGGAGGACGTGGTGCTCAACGGCGTGAAGCTGACGGGGATGATGGTCGATGGCATCCGGCTATACATGAAGAAAAGGAGGGAGAAGCGATGTTTCGCGTAAGCGGAAACCAGATTTCGATTACGGCGGGCGACACGGCGCTGATGGCGATTTGCCCGGACGAAACCGGGTATGTGCCGACGGCAAACGACCGGGCGATTTTCACCGTCAGGGAGAGACCGAAACGGCGCGCGCTGATTGAAAAGACGATTGCGCCGGAAGCGGACGGGCGGTTTGTCGTCTGCTTTGAAAGTGAGGACACGGCGAGGCTGAAACCGCGCGAATATGTCTGGGATGTGCGGCTGGCGATTCAGGCCAACGTGGACGAAAACGGCGAGGTGACGGACGCAAAGCAGATCATCACGCCATGTCCGCCGGGAATCCTGTTCGTCATGGCGGCGATTGGCGAGCTATCGAGCGCGGCAAACAACGGGTTCGGTCAGCCGGTCAACCAGACGCTGAGGATTCGGTTTGAGAAGCTGATGCAGGGTCCACGCGGCGAGCCGGGGCGCGACGGCGCGAAGGGCGAAAAAGGCGACCCCGGCGCGAAGGGCGACAAGGGCGAACCCGGCGCACCGGGCGCGCGAGGCGAGAAAGGCGAAAAGGGCGACCCCGGCAGGGATGGAAGCCCGGGCGCGACGGGCGCAACGCCAAGGTTTACCGTCACGGCTGTGACGGGCGAGGCCGGGACGGCGGCGAGCGTTACGCAGAGCGGCACGGCGGAAAACCCGATGGTGGAATTTACGATTCCGCAGGGGATGAAGGGCGACACGGGCGAGAAAGGCGAGAAGGGCGATCCGGGAAAGGACGCGCCGCAGGAAGTTGTGCTGTATACGGCGCAGACGCTTGATGATGCGCAAAAGGCACAGGCAAGGGAGAACATCGGGGCGGTAGATGAGACGACGGTTAGTTCGCTAAAGACCGATGTTGACGCTAAAATCAATCAATCCGACGCGCTGACATTAGAAGAGATTATGGCGAGCACGGACTTGTCTAAAAAAGTCGCCAGCGCCGAAGCGGTTAAATCCATAAAAAATAATGTCGGCTCGATAAAGTCTGGTGGTTTTTACTCTGAAAAAACCAAAGGGAATACGATGCCGGCTGACTATGGCGGCTTTATCCGGATTAGTGGCGGAAGCTGGCCGGGAAGTTATTATTCGGACACGTATTATGTGGGCGTTAGTTCTAGCAGCAATGCGTTTTTGGGCATCCAAATAAACGGCGCTAAACAAATTACATGGGTACAAATATAAACCGAATAGGAACGGAATTGACTGTGAAAACGAGGATATGCAATGATTAAAATCAAGATAAACGCCTCGGACGAAATCCGGGAAGTAACGTTTTCGCGGCACAGTGAGCATGTTATTGAGCTTGGCGGTATCGCCGACGCTCCAACAACAGGCTTTACGACGTGGCGCATGGACGGCGTGACCCAGCTCGGCGATTTTAGCGATTACACGACCGTTTACCGCACCCTTGACAACGCGGTGCAGCTCTCCGACGACGGCAGTGTGTACGTCGAGCCGGAAGTGCCGGAACCGGGAGAGCCACAACCGACGCAAGAGGAGCGCATTAAAGCGCTCGAAGACCAGAACGAAACCCTGCTGCAATGCATTCTCGAAATGAGCGAGATTGTATATGCTTAACATTTTTGGATTGCTCGTGATGAGC
This sequence comes from uncultured Eubacteriales bacterium, assembly GCA_900542395.1. Classification (GTDB taxonomy): domain Bacteria; phylum Bacillota; class Clostridia; order Christensenellales; family Aristaeellaceae; genus Ventricola. Next base: position 11,672 of record UQNM01000033.1, on the reverse strand, counting down.
GGAAAGGAAGAAGATATGATGGCTAAGTTATGGGCACAGCAGATTATGCTTGGCAAGAAGACCTACGCGCAGGTTCCGCGCCTGCTCAAGGATAAGGTCAAAGAAGTCCTGATCGACAGCGGTTGCGAAGACCTCGTGACGGAGTGACGCAAGGGGGGTGAACCCGATGATTCAGGCAGAAGAAGCCATCCGCGCGGCGCGTGGGCTGATCGGGACGGCGTACAGCGAGCTGGACTGCATCAACCTCATCAAGAAGGTCATCCGCACAGCGCCGGGCGGCGACAAGCGCTACACGACGGCAGGCACGAACGAGCTTTGGAACAGCTTTGACAGTGCGCCGAAGTATCGCCATTTGATCTGGCGGCAGTCGGGGATTTCCGGCGCAAAGGCGGGGATGCTGGCGTTCATGGGCGTGGGCACGGGCGACGTGAGACACACCGGGCTGGTGACGGAGCGGGGCACGGTCATCCACTCAAGCAAGAGCCGGGGCGGCGTGGTCGAGACCGCGCTGACGGCGAAGGCGGGGTGGAACGGGCTGGGGGCGCATCGGATGATTGAGGCAGAAGGAAGCGGAGACAAAAGCGCGGGCGGCGAACGGGCGGGAAGCGCCGAATATGGGCGTGTCATCGTCTGCGCAGGGGGCGGACTTCGGATGCGGGTAAAGCCGAACGGGCGATACATGCAGATGATCCCGGACGGAACGCGGCTTGCCGTGCTGGAGGAAAAGGACGGCTGGCTGCGCACGGTATATCGGGGACACACGGGCTGGATCAGCGGGACATACTGCTGCAAGGCCGGAGAGGATTAAAGAGGGGGAACACAGATGGAAGAAAAGACGATGCAGGTGATGAAGGGCGTGAAGCCAAATGTGGTGAACTGGATCGGTGCGCTGATTGGCGCGGCACTGGCGTGGTGGACGGGTCTGCCGCCGCTGGCGCAGGCGCTGCTCATCGTGCAGGGCGCGGACATCCTGACCGGGCTGCTGTGCGCGGTGACGGGGAAATCCCGCAAGACGGAGAGCGGAAAGGTCTCCTCCGGTGCGCTGCTGATGGGCGTGATGAAAAAGGGGCTTGAGTGGCTGGTGGTCGGCGTTTGCGTGAGTGTGGGCAACGGGCTGGGGGTGACGAGCGTCTGCGGCGCGGCGATGACCTACATGATCGCTACGGAGTTGGTGAGCCTCATTGAGAATTTGGAGATTTTCGGGCTGAATGTGCCGCTGCTGGGGAAACTGCTGGACGTGGCGCAGGGAGACGGCGAGGAAGGGAGAGCGCAGGGGCGGCAATAGGGAGCGTGCGGGAACGACTCCTTCAGTCACGGCTGCGCCGTGCCAACCTTCGGCGTTTTCCATCGTCTGAATCCGCCACAGGCGGCGACGATGAAAAACGTCCCTCAAGGAGGGAAACTCCTTCCGTCACGCCTTCGGCGTGCCACCTCCCTCGAAGAGGGAGGTCTAGATTGTAGATAAAAGCTATTCTTGCAAAAAAGAATAACGGAAATTCTTGATTCGGTCATTTCGGTCAAGCTGCGTGGGGGCGATGGGAGGCGAGTGTCCGGCGAGATGGCGCGATTTTGAGGCGGAAAACGAAGAGATTTTAGGATTCGAACCATTAAACGAAAAAAAAGGTTGACAAAATCATCCGACTATTCTATAATAGGTTTCGCTGGTTCAAGCAGACTGGAGAGATGGCCGAGTGGTTTATGGCGCTGGTCTTGAAAACCAGTGATACCGCAAGGTACCGGGGGTTCGAATCCCTCTCTCTCCGCCATTTTTTATGGCGAATTTCATAGCGTATCGGTCATGCAGAAGTACCCAAGAGGCCGAAGGGGCTCCCCTGCTAAGGGAGTAGGCTGCGGTAAGCGGCGCGAGGGTTCAAATCCCTCCTTCTGCGCCAAGAAAGAGACTTTGAGAAATCAGAGTCTCTTTTGTTATGCAGGGAAATAGGACGAGAAGGGATTTGAACCGACCGGGGGTGAATAAGGCCGCAGTGCGGCCTTAGAGCCGGTCGGACCGACGAGCGGCGAGCGAGGAGAACCAAATCCCTCCTTCTGCGCCATAGTAAGCACCAGCTTTTGATACAAAGGCTGGCGCTTTTCTTTTACCCCATAGCGGCTCAAAAGCTCTGATGGCAAAGGGTTTTCAGACATTTTCTTGAAAAGGCATCCCGAGACCATCATCATTCCGATCATGCAAACAGGCGCGGAAGGCAGAATCGCTTTCCGCGCCTGTATTTTTTTATCCCATCTCGGTTAAAATGGCGGATTTTTGAATTTTGTTAAATGGTGTGTCTAGAGCTTCTTTTACCGCTTGATCTTCTCGGATATTTTCTCCGCGTGAGCGTGAGCACGTATCGAGAAGGACGTCGGGGACAAGATGGATGTTTCTCTGCGCGAAACGGGCTTGGGCGGCATCGCCGGAACGCCGAGCGGCGTGAAAATTGCCGACGAATTGAGATTGGCATACGGCCGTCTGAATGGATAAAAAGAAAACTGCGCGCTTTGAACGGTTGAGGACAGGGAGCGCGTGGAACAGGAAAATCAGTTAAAGGCCGCATAAGAAAAATTCCGTCAGAGACAGTGATAAGACTCTGGCGGAATTTTTTCGTTATGGCGGATGATCTTGTTCGGCGCTTCATTTCGTCGGCATAAAAGCAACGAACGGCAACGAATGTTGCGAGCACCGGATACGGGCTTAATCATCACGGTAATTGGCGGCATAAACGATTCTCCCTTGGCATGTGAAATGGTACGGCTCTATTATGGCATATCCCTCAAGAACGATAAAACGAAAAAGCAGCCGAAGAAGAATGATACAGTTTATGATACGTGAAATTGTGCATATAAACGGGTGCATGTTCAGAAAAACGGACAAATAAGCAGAAAAAACGGTTGAAAAATCATGCAACACGCATATATAATAAAACTAGCAAACGCCGAACGGAATCATCGGCGGAAAAAAACAGGAGGTAAACTGATATGAAGAGGATCTTTGCTGTGCTGTTGTGCGCGCTGCTCGTGTGCGGTATGGTTGCCGCGGTGGCTGAAGAACCTGCGGCGACCGGCAAGCTGGTTCTGTACAGCCCGCTGACCACGTCCATGATCGAAAACATGCTGGCGATGTTTGAGGCGGATACCGGCATCAAGACCGAGTGTCTGGCGATGGGCACGGGCGACGCGCTCAAGCGCATCGCGGCTGAAAGCGAGAAGCCGCAGTGCGACATTCTCTGGTCCGGCACGATCGGCACCGTCAAGAACAGCAGCCAATATTTCCAGGATTATACCTGCGTGAACGAGGATGCGTTCTACGACGAATACAAGAACGTGGAAGGCAACCTGACCCGCTTTGACTGCGTGCCTTCCGTCATCATGATCAACACCGATCTGATCGGCGACATCGAGATCAACGGCTATGCGGATCTGCTCAATCCGGCGCTGAAGGGCAAGATCGTTTTCGCTGATCCGCAGGCGTCTTCCTCGTCCTTCGAGCATCTGGTCAATATGCTCTACGCGATGGGCACCGACGGACAGCCGAACGGCTGGGATTATGTGAAGGAATTCTGCAAGCAGCTGCCCAACGGCTGCGTGAACAGCTCTTCCGCCGTGTACAAGGGCGTTGCGGACGGCGAATACACCGTCGGCCTGACCTTCGAGCAGGGTGCCGCGACATATGTGTCTCAGGGCAACATCAAGGTCGTTTACATGAATGAAGGCGTTATCATCCGCGGCGACGGCGTGTACATCGTCAAGGATTGCCCGAACGTTGTCAGCGCCCGCGCGTTCCTGGATTGGCTGACCGGATACGACGCGCAGGTTTACATGAATGAAACGCAGTTCCGCCGCACCATCCGCAAGGACGTGCCGGAAACCAACGCGATGCAGAGCATGTCTTCCATCAACGTCATCAAGGATGATGAGACGGTTGCCTCCGAGCACAAGCGGGAATGGATCGAAATGTTCCAGGAAGCGCTCGTGGACGCCGCTGAGTAATCCGCCGAACGGATTGAATACGGCATAAACTTTGGAGAAGCTGTCGTGCGGCAGCCCGATCGGGCAAGCTGTCCGGCAGCTTCCTTTTTAGAAAAATGAAGGGGCAGGCTTTCAGAAAGAGCGATATAAACCCTGCCCGAACCATGAAATGAGGGGTGCGAACGATGAGCGTTGCAATAAAGGTCGACCATGTGTGCAAAAAATATGGCGATAATATCATCATTCCGGATTTGACGGCCAATATCAAGAACGGTGAGTTTTTTACGCTGCTCGGCCCGAGCGGCTGCGGCAAGACGACGCTGCTGCGCATGATCGCAGGCTTTAACAGCATTGAGGCGGGCACGATTTCCTTTGGCGATCAGGTCATCAACGAACTTCCGACTCACCAGCGCAATATCGGCATGGTGTTTCAGAGCTACGCGATTTTTCCGCATCTGACCGTGCGCCAGAACGTTGAATACGGCCTGAAGATTCGAAAGCTGCCCAGGGATGAGATGAAAAAGCGCGTGGATGAGATGCTGAAGCTCGTTCGCATCGACGAGTATCAGGATCGACTGCCGGAGCGTCTTTCCGGCGGCCAGCAGCAGCGCGTCGCGCTTGCGCGCGCCATCGTGATCCATCCGCAGGTGTTGCTGATGGATGAGCCGCTTTCCAACCTGGACGCCAAGCTGCGCATCGAAATGCGCACCGTCATTCGCGATATTCAGCGGCAGGTCGGCATTACGACCGTATATGTCACCCACGATCAGGAGGAAGCGCTGGCGATTTCCGATCGCATCGCCGTTATCAACCATGGCGTGATTCAGCAGATCGGAACGCCGCACCACATCTACAGCCGCCCGGCCAATGTGTTTGTCGCCACGTTTATCGGGCATTCCAATTTGTTCTACGCGACGCTCAGCAAGAAAAACGGAAAGACGGAGATCGTCTTCCGTGACGGCTGCCGGCTGGAGATGAACAACCTGATCGACGACTGCAAGGACGGGCAGGAAGTGATCGTCGGCGTTCGCCCGGAGGAATTCTATGTCAGCGACAAGGGCTTGGCCTGTAAGGTGGAAAACACGACGTTCCTTGGCCGATACAGCAACTATTTCCTCAAGTTTGCGGACGGAATCTGCGTGCCGGATCAGCCGAGCTTGGAATTTTCGCAGGATCTGGGGCACACGCAGGAGCTGTATCGCATGGGCGATACGCTCAAGCTGATGCCGGACGCTCAAAAGATCAACGTTTTTACCGCCGATATGGAGCATAGCCTGATCAAGGATGTGATTTGCTATGAAGAAGCGTAAACTGCAATTTGATTTCTGGACGGTGGTCACGATCGGCATCATCGCGGTGTTTGCGCTGTTTCTGATCTATCCGCTGATTTCGCTGTTCATCGACGGCTTCCTCAAGGAGGGAACGGGCGAATTTACGCTGGCCAATTTCCAGAAATTCTTTGGAAAGAAGTTTTATTATCGCTCGCTGCTCAATTCCCTGAAGCTGACGGTTTGCGTCACGATTTGCTCGCTGGTGATTGGTGTGCCGTTGGCGTATTTTATGTCCTTCTATAAGATTCGGGGAAAGGGTATCGTCGAAATCCTGATTATCATCTCGATGATGAGCCCGAATTTCATCGGCGCGTATTCGTGGATTCTTCTGCTGGGGCGCAGCGGCGTCATCACCACGTTCCTTTCCAATGTGTTTGGAATCAAGATGCCGTCGATTTACGGCTTCGGCGGGATGCTGCTGGTGTTCACCCTCAAACTCTATCCGTTTATTTACATGTATGTCAGCGGCGCGCTCAAGAAGATCGACGTGGCGGTTTGCGAGGCGGCAGAGAGCCTTGGCTGCTACGGCATCCGCAAGGTGTTTACGGTTGTGATGCCGCTGGTGATGCCGACGGCCATCGCATCCGCGCTGCTGGTGTTCATGAATTGTATGGCGGATTTTGGCACGCCCGCATTAATCGGTGAAGGATTTGACGTTTTGCCGACGAAAATCTATATTGAGTTTGTCGGCGAATCCGGCGGCTCGGCCTACTTTGCCTCGGCGATGGCGTCCATCATGGTGGTCATCACAGCGGTGCTGTTCCTGATGCAGAAATGGTATGTGAACAAAAAGAGCTTTACAATGAGCGCCATGCGGCCCATTCAGCCCGAGCAGGCGCGCGGCGTCAAGAATGTACTGATGCACGTGTTCACATACATCCTCGTCGTGTTCTCCGTGCTGCCGCATCTGGTGATTGTCTGGACGTCGTTCCGAAAGACGGAGATCCAGTATTTCGTGGACGGCTATTCGCTTGAAAGCTACACCAAGGTTTTCGGCACGGCGTGGTCGGCTATTCGCAACACCTACTTGTACTGCATCATTGCGCTGGCGATTATTGTGGTGCTGGGCATGTTCATCGCGTATCTCTCCGTGAGAAGGAAGAGCCCGCTGACCAGCTTGATCGATACCATAGCGATGTTCCCGTACATCGTTCCGGGTTCCGTTCTGGGTATTACGCTGCTGCTGGCGTTCAACGGCAAGGGCGACCCGATGATTCTATCCGGAACGGCGACGATCATGATCATTTCACTGGTCATTCGCCGCCTCGCCTACACGCTGCGCTCCAGCTCTGCGATTCTCTACCAGATCAGTCCGAGCGTGGAAGAGGCCGCGATTTCGCTGGGCGATTCGCCGATGAAGGCGTTCTTCAAGGTGACGGCTAAAATGATGCTGCCGGGCGTTGTTTCCGGCGCGATTCTGAGCTGGATTACGCTGATTAACGAACTGAGTTCGTCCGTCATGCTCTATACCAGCAGAACCAGAACGATGTCCGTCGCGATTTATAACGAGGTCATCCGCGCGAGCTACGGCACGGCGGCGGCGCTGGCGACCATTCTGACCTGTACGACGGTCATTTCGCTGCTCGTCTTCTTCAAGATCAGCGGCAGCAGAGACGTTACGATGTGATGTGAATAAAGGGGCAGGGACATGAACGTGCAGAAGAAGCAAACGCGCTTTCGCGATGATTTGAGGCGGCTTCTGCTGATTTATGCCCTGCTCCCGCTTTTTTGCGCGTTGCTGGTGGTGTTCGCTGTGATGGGCGGGCTATTCATCAGTAACATCATCCATCGCACGGATGAAGATCGAATACAGGCGGCCGGGGCTTTTTCCTCGGAGCTGGAGACGATCGAGGATGTTCTCTTGAACATGCAGGACTCGCTGAGACCCGAAGTCTATGAGCAGAGCGTCAGCGAGCGTGCGGAGATCAACGGGCGCTTGTATCGCCGGATCAACGGCATGGCGTCAAGGCCGCAGGCGTTGATTTATGACGAGAGCGAGCAGGCGATCTTTACATCCGGCGGCGACGCGTCTTTGACGGATACCGTCCGCTGGCAGTTCCTGCACAACATTCCGGATCGACGAGGCGAAACCGCCTCTCAGGTGCTGCGCGGCGGCGAGCCCTGCCTGCTGATGGGCGCGCGTCTGTTTGACGAGGCAGGGGAGCCGAGCGGCTATCTGTGCATGGCGATGACGGAGAACGGTTTCCGCAAAACCGTTGCCGGCAACACGGACGATGTGCTGATTACCGATCGGTTTGACACGGTTTTTGTCGGCGGCGCGCATGTTTTTGCGGGCAGATTCAACAAGCTGGAGGCGGACGTTCGGCAGGCGAACGGCGTCAAGGATACGCCGTGGGGGTTGTATTACATCAGCTCAGAAGCTTGTAGAACATACAGGGTGTACGCGGCGCTTCCCTGCGGGGACGTTCTGCGCACGGCACGTTTTTTGCTGCTCATGGTGCTGGTGTTCTTCGCGACGATGATTGCTGCGATTCAGATCAGCACCAAACGGGTTGCGCAGGAAAAAACGCGGGTGATCGACGAAATTGCGACGGCGTGCGATCTCGTCAGCCACGGCAATCTGAATACGGAATTGACCATCAGCAGCCACGACGAATTTCAGGTCATCGCGCAGGCCTACAACACCATGCTTGAAAACGTCCGGAAATCCATGGAAAAGAGCGTAAAGCTGGGGCGGGATACGGCAGTGGCGCAGATTCGGCAGATGGAAAGCCAGTTCAACCCGCATTTTCTGTTTAACACGCTGGAAAACATCCGCTTTATGGTTCGGCTCGATCCGAGTGCGGCGGATGCGGCGATGGTTCAGCTTGCGCAGCTTATGCGCTATTCGATCAAGCAGGAAGGAATGACCGTTTCTTTGAAGGAAGATCTCCGGTACATTGAGAGCTACATGAGTATTCTCAAAATGCGCTTTGGCAGTCGGCTTTCGTATGAAACGCGGATTCCGGATGAATTGATGCGGCGGCGCATCCCGAAGCTGATCGTTCAGCCAATTTTGGAAAACGCCGTCAAATACGGCATGGAGAAAAAGCGCGAACTGAAAATCGAGATTGAGGCGCGATGCGTCGGCGAACGGCTGGAGATTTCCGTTCGGGATAATGGGCCGGGCATCGAGCCGGAAGTGATGGAAACGCTGACGCGGTACATGGAAAACCCGGATATGGAACGCAAAACGAGCTTCGGTCTGATGAATGTACACGATCGGCTTCGGTTGATGTACGGCGAGCGCTACGGCATACGCATCCAAACGCAACAAAGCCGGACGACGGAAGTGGTTTTGAGTCTTCCGGGAGGAGAGGGTGAGACGGAATGATTCTGCGGGTGATGATCGTCGAGGATGAGGATATGATCCGTAACGGGCTGGTCAAGACGCTGCCGTGGGCCGATATGGGCTGCACGGTCATCGGCAGCGCGGGCGATGGAAAAAGCGGGCTGGAACAGATCGTCGAAAGACGCCCGGACGTCGTCATCACGGATATACGCATGCCGGAGATGGACGGCTTTGAAATGCTGGAACGCGCGCTGGCCGTCTACCGTTTTCATATTATCATCTTTACAAGCTATGCTGAATTTGATTATGCGCAGAAGGCGATTTCCATACATGCGTATGATTATCTGCTCAAGCCGTTGGATGAAAAGCGGCTGGCGGAGCTGCTGGCGCGCATTCGGGAAACGGAGGAACCCCAGGAACAGCTCGAAACGCCCGGCTCGTTTTCGGCGGAAGAATTGCTCAAGCGACTTGCGTATACGGATGAATACGTCGAAACGGCGCTGCGCAGGATTGTGGCTGCCAGCGATACGAAGCTCTCCATCGAGGAATTGGCTGACGAGATGATGATTTCCGCCAGTTACCTGAGCCGCCGGTTTAAGCAAAGTACGGGGCAAACCTTTTTGGATACGCTCAATACGCAGCGCGTCAAACGCGCGGCCGCTCTGCTCAAAAACGGTGGAAGAACGTCGGAAGTCGCGGAAAAGACCGGATTCAGCGATTATAAGCATTTTTGCGCCGTATTCAAGCGCTATACGGGCATGACGCCGCGGGATTTTGGAAAGCGGAAGTGACGGAAAAGGGAAACAGATGGAAGAGGATGACGAGTCGATGACTCGGACATCCTTTTTTCAACGTATCTGCATAAGAAGCGTAGAAAAACAGAATTTGATTATGAAAAAATCCGAACCCATTTCCATTTTGGAAAATCGAACAGATTCGCTCTCTGGAAGCGTCCGTAGACGTTTTCGATACCGAAATTGACCGCCTGCTGTCCGGTTTTGATACGCAGCTTACAAATATTACTGGCATCGACCCAACCCTTGCTGCCGTCATCCTTTCTGAAATTGGCGGTGACATCAGGCGTTTCTCTTCATCTGCCAAACTTGCTGCTTATGCAGGCGTCGATCCGACTGTAAAGCAATCCGGCGACTTCTCCGGCACCAGAATGAAGATGTCCAAGCGCGGTTCGCCCTACCTGCGCCGGGCAATCTGGCTCGCTTCTACAGTTGCAGCCTTCAAAGACTCGGCAATTCATGCGCTTTATGAGCGCAAACGCGCTGAGGGCATAGACCACATGACTGTAATCGGTCATAAGAGCTGATCGACAGTGAGAAAGGTAAAGCGGTTACGATGGTATTCGATCAGGCCATCCTTCTGCATTCTGGACAGCTCGGCATACATGGCGGCACGCTGTACGCCGAGATAATCGGCCAGCTGCTGACGATTGAACGGCACGGTGAATGTGCAGCTCCTTTGTCTGCGCGCCTCTGCGGAGAGGTAGGAAAGCAGCTTGTCCCGCGTGGTGCGATGATTCATGTGCGCCAGATGTACACACCCCGGCAGGATGGCGAACGTGTACAGACCAGCAATCTGTCGGACAAGACGGCACAGATTGCGCTGGATTATCAGGAGCGCCGGGAGCGGATCAACCGGGAGTGGTATGAACAGATGGAGAAGGAGCTGCAGATGGTTAGCGATGAGGTGACGTTCTTTGAGGCGGCTGTTCATGCGCTACCCATCAAGATTCGCGGTGCAGTATCTGCTTTGTTCATCGGTCAGGACACATGGGACACCGTACAGGCTGATTTTCACATTGGACGTGCGACCCTGAGCGCTTACCGCCGTCAGGCGTTGCGTATATTGGAAATGCTCCATGCAGTTTACCAGTCCAGAGCTATTTACAATCCTAGACAGAAGGCGATTTATAGTGAAGAAACTGGACCGAACCTCACGGAAATGAATGAAAAATGGGATCACTGGGGCTGGTCAAAGTATGTTAAGCATTAACAGTTCTTGGCGATAAAGCAGATCAAGATAGCTTAGATTAATAGGAGCGGCTATGACATGAACTCATAGCCGCTCCTATACACTCATGGAGTTAAATAAAAACACTCCGTGGTTTCCCCCTGTGCATTTTCCTGAATACCATAAAAATAAAGACCGTACCCCTGTTGCCGATTCCAAGTCCCAGCATAATGGAAAGCATAGGGATCGTCTTCATCCGGGTACATCCAGACGCGCCACTCTGGTGGGTTGGTATCATCGACAATGTTCAAATCAAAATTGGCGAGCAAAATTATGTCAGGCAGGTTTCCTCCGTAATCCTGCGAGTAATCATATTCTTTTGAAAAGCGGAGGTTAACAAGCATAAATTCATCATCAAGGATCAGAAACGAACCGGATTCCACCAACATGGGTTCGTCGCCCCAATAGTCGGTTTCTATGCGGTAGTTGTTTTCGAGGTCAATTTTGAATGTGACATCGTGTTCGCTTCTGGACAGGAAAGGGGACAGTTCGGAATCACATGGAAAACTGAGGGGGGATTCTGCAACAGCTGCCAGGGTCAGTAACGATAACATACAGAACAGAATCAAACACCGTTTCAAGAACATATTCCAGTCATCTCCTTTGATTGCTTTATAAAATTATTATACCCCTAAACCTCATTCACAGCAATAGTTTTTCAAGTTTACTTGTTTTCCGGATTCCAGTTTTTGGAATACTATACACTTCATATTATATAACGAGTTAACCCGCGAGTAAATTCCATTACGTTGCGTAAATGCAATTATTCAGAAGGAGCGATTTGTATAGCGCTGACATATAAGCAGGGCAAGCAGATTCAGGCGCTGCGGGGCAGGAATCTGGGCTACCGGGCGATTGTGGCACAGCTGGGAATCAGTCGCGATACGGTTCGAAATTACTGTGTCGCGCACCAACTGTCCGGGGTACGCGCCGGGACGGCTTCCAAACCTCCGAAAGCCTGCCTGTGCTGCGGCACGGAGCTGGTACAGCCCAGCCGTGGGCGCAAGCGAAAATTCTGCTCGGACGCGTGCTGCCGGAAATGGTGGTCGGAAAACCCGCAG
>UQNM01000032.1 GCA_900542395.1 uncultured Eubacteriales bacterium | reverse complement strand
TTTCTTGTGCTTGCGGGTCTTCAGGCCCAGAGCAACCTTACCCCAGGGGGTAACAGGAGCGGGCATACCCACAGGGCTCTTGCCCTCGCCGCCGCCATGGGGGTGATCGCAGGGGTTCATAACCACGCCGCGGACGCTCGGGCGGATGCCCATGTGACGGGTGCGGCCGGCCTTACCGATGCGCACGTTGCTGTGGTCAGCATTGCTCACGGTGCCGATGGTCGCCTTCGCGTCCATGGAGATCATGCGAACCTCGCCGGAGGGGAGGCGAACCTGCGCGTTCGCGCCTTCCTTCGCCATCAGCTGAGCGGCGTCGCCGGCGCTGCGGACGAGCTGGCCGCCGCGGCCCGGAACGAGCTCAATGTTGTGGATCAGCGTGCCCAGAGGGATGTTGCGGATCGGCAGCGCGTTGCCCGGCTTGATGTCCGCGCCCTCGCCGCTGATCACGGTGTCGCCGGTCTTCAGGTCGATCGGCGCCAGAATGTAGCGCTTCTCGCCGTCGGCGTAGTTGAGCAGCGCGATGAACGCGGTGCGGTTCGGATCGTACTCGATGCCGGCAACCTTGGCCGGGATGCCGTCCTTGTTGCGCTTGAAGTCGATCACGCGGTACTTGATCTTGTTGCCGCCGCCCTGATGGCGAACGGTGATCTTGCCCTGCTTATTGCGGCCGGCATTCTTCTTCTTGCTTTCCAGAAGGGACTTTTCCGGCGTCGTCTTGGTGACTTCCTCGAAGGTGAGCACCGACATGAAACGTCTGGCCGGGGAAGTCGGCTTATAAACACGAATAGCCATTTTTGTTAACCTCCCTGTTACTGCGCCATGCCGTCGAAGAACTCGATGGTCTTGGAGTCTTTCTTCAGCGTGACGTAAGCCTTCTTGATTTCGGGGGTGCGGCCGGCGTAACGGCCCTGACGCTTGATCTTGCCGAGGGTGCGCAGGGTGTTGACGCTCTCGACCTTCACGCCGAAGGCAGCTTCAACGGCCTGCTTGATCTCGATCTTGTTCGCGTTGATCGCTACCTCAAACACGTAGCGCTTGTCCGCCATGCCGTCGTAAGACTTTTCAGTCAGAACGGGGCGGAGGATGATATCATGAGGATTCTTCATTACGCGTAAACCTCCTCAACGAGCTTGACCGCTTCCTCGGTGATGATGAACTTCTCATTGCCGAGGATATCCAGCACGTTAATCGTGTTGACATAGGCGGTCTTCAGGCCCGCGATGTTCGCGGACGCGCGGGTGATGGTGTCGTCCGGGCCGGCCAGCACGAGCAGCGCGGTCTTTTCGACGCCCAGGTTCTTGAGGATCGCGGCGACCTCGCGGGTCTTCGGCGCGGTCAGGGCGATCTTGTCAAGAACGATCATCTCGCCATCGTTCACCTTGGAGGTGAGGGCGCCCTTGAGCGCCAGGCGGCGAACCTTCTTGGGCACGTTCACGACATAGTCGCGCGGCTTCGGCGCAAACACGACGCCGCCGTGGGTGAACTGCGGCGCGCGGTTGCCATGGTGGCGAGCGTTGCCGGTACCCTTCTGACGGTAGATCTTACGGCCGCCTCCGCGAACCTCGCCGCGGGTCTTGGCGGACTGGGTGCCCTGGCGCTTGGCGGCCAGCTGGCTGCGAACGACCAGGTGCAGGACGCTCTCGTTGATCTCGGAGGCGAAGATCGCTTCGCTCAGCTCGATCTCACCGACTTTAGCGCCTTCCTGATTCAGCATTGCAATCTTAGGCATTGTGACGGTTCCTCCTTATCAGGCCTTGACGGAATCGCGGATCACAAGGGTTCCGCCCTTCGGGCCCGGCACAGCGCCGCGCACGAGCAGCAGATTGCGCTCCGCGTCAACGCGCACAACGCTCATGTTCTGCGTCGTCACGCGATCAACGCCGTAGTGGCCGGACATCTTCTTGTTCTTGAACACGCGGGACGGCGTGGAGTTCGCGCTCAGGGAACCAACGCCGCGATGATACTTGGAACCGTGGGCCATCGGGCCGGTGTGCTGGTTCCAACGGGCGATCGCGCCGGTGAAGCCGTGGCCCTTCGAGGTGCCGGTGATATCAACCTTGTCGCCCGCGGCGAAGACGTCAACCTTCACCTCGTCGCCAACGTTGTAAGCGGAGCAATCCTCAAGGCGCAGCTCGCGCAGCTTGCGGCAGGGAGCGACGTTCGCCTTGGCGAAGTGACCCTTGAGGGGCTTGTTCACCAGCTTCTCGGCGCGGTTCTCGGCGTAAGCGTCGAAACCGACCTGAATCGCTTCATAGCCGTCGTTTTCCACGGTCTTCTTCTGAACGACCGGGCAGGGGCCTGCCTGAATAACAGTAACCGGGATCAGGCGGCCGTCCTCGGTAAAGATCTGCGTCATGCCGATCTTCTTGCCGACGATACCTTTCTTCATATCTGCTTACCTCCTGATCACAGTTTGATCTCGATTTCCACACCAGCGGGGAGATCGAGCTTCTCCATCGCGTCAAAGGTGGCGCGAGTGGGGTTCTGAACGTCGATCAGGCGCTTGTGGGTGCGCTGCTCGAACTGTTCGCGGGAATCCTTGTACTTGTGCGGCGCGCGCAGGATCGTCACAACTTCCTTCTCGGTCGGAAGCGGGATCGGGCCGGACACCTTGGAGCCGGTGCGGCGAGCGGTCTCGACGATGCGCTCGGCAGCCTGGTCAACGAGGCTGTGCTCGTAAGCCCAGAGCTTGATGCGAATTTTCTTGCTGGCCATTTCTTTTCCTCCTTGTTCGTACTCAAGTACGACTTGCTTGGCTTTTGCCCTGCATGACGGATCTTGAGCCGTCGTCCGATTGGCGGACATGGTCCATAACAGTTCCCTCACCGGCCAGTGAGCAATCTGTTACTTCATCCCCTTTGCAGACATCTGCCACATTATATTCTATTTTCCGGGAAATTGCAACCCCTTTTTTGAACTTTTTTTCGATTTTTTTGAGATTTTTTCCATTTTGTCTCTTTTTCGCCGTTCGCTCAAAAAGTCAGCTCCCGCTTGCCTTTTTCAGCCGTTCGTTTCGCCCGTTTTTTGCGTCCCTTCTATCCACTTATCCGGGCGTTTCTTTTATCTTCTTAATATCCACTCGTCCGTGCGTTTCTTTTTCGGTTTGAAAGATACTTTCACAAACTTTCGCCCCTCACTCTTCCGTCTTTTTGTCTATTTTGCATAATCCGTTCTTTCATGTCTGTACCGTCTGACCTGATTTTGTTTCATCCCGCCCGCCGCTTTACCGTGCTAAAGCAATTCAGTACCTTTTGTCAGTCGTCAGATGTTTCACTCGTTATCCATCATTTTTCTTTTTTCTCGCCAATGCGCGCTCACACGATCTATCGCCCAGACAGAAGACAACAAAATCAAAGAGCTCCCTCTTCGAGGGCGTGGAGCCTGCCACCCGCTGCGCGGGAAGCAGGCAGGCGGAACGCCGAAGGTCTGGCACGGCGCAGCCGTGACTGAAGGAGTCCGGAACAATTCAAAAAGAGCCGAACGCTGCTTCGTTCGGCTCCTGTTCGGGCTGACGTTATTCGATTCCGAACTTCGCCTTCACCTCGTCGGTCACCTCCGCGCCGATCTGGTTGGCTTCAAATACATAGCGCTCGTAGAGCGTCTCTGGCCTCACCGGCGCGCCGCAGGCGCTGCACGGGGTCAGCTTCTTGAATTCGTCCTTCTCCAAATCGCCGTAGGTGAAATCGCCCGTCAGCGGCAGGTATTTCTCCTTCACGCCGGGGCAGTTCGCGTCCACGTGGTAGTTGCTTCCGCCCTTCGGATTGCGGTAGAGCTGCAAGCCGCCGTCCGGCAGCTCCGGCTCGTACATCTGCCGCCCCTGATCGTCCCAGATCAGCACCTTCGTCTTGTTTTCGAGGTTGTTCCACAGCCACTGCATGTTCTGCCCCTGCGCGTTGGCCCTGCGCTGGATGCGGATGCACCCGTGGCTGGCCTTCATGCCGAGCTGCGCCTCATACTGCGTATAGATGCGCGTGCCGTCCTTCGCCGTGTCGTGCAGCACCTCGTGGAGCAGTGTGCCGCCGTTGATGCGGATGGCGAACCGGCCGATCGTCCCGCCGCCTGCGTTGAAGTCGCCGACCTTGCTCACCGTGATGTATTCGCCCGCCGGGGATTCGTTGTACGGCTGTTTCGCGTTGTTGAGCCCCGTGGATACGTCCAATTCGCCGATGATCGCGCCCGCCTCGAAGATGTAGAGCTTCTGGCGCAGCTTATCCACCAGCAGCGCGTACTTGTCCGAGGGCTTCACCTCGAACAGGATGCTCTTTTTGACGTAGCCCTGCACCTTTTTCGCGTTCCGGGATTCCATGTATTCGTTGTCCGTCTTCGTGCCGTCGTTGGCATAGGCCTCGATCAGCACATAGCCGTCGCCGTCCGTGTCCTCCTCCAGCACGTGCACGCCCTGACTCTGCCCGTGCAGCTCGCCCGCGCAGTTCTGCTCATAGGGTTTCTTGTCCGCGCCGGGGGTGAAGGTCGGGTAGACGTGCTCGGTCTGCTCCACGTCCATCACCGTAATCGGCTGCATCATCAAATCCCAGATGGCCTTCTGGTGGTCGGGGTCGGTCAGGTCGTATTCGTCCGGGTTCATGTCCCAGTAGCTCGCCGCCTGCGGCACGGGGCGCTTGCCCGTTTCGCTCGCCTGTTCGAGGGCCGCCTGCCCCTCGTCCCAAGCCTGCGCTTCCTCGATCTCCTCGTTCCAAATCAGCGCGTCCTGAATGTCGAGGCCGCTCAAATCCAGCACCTCCGGCGCGTCGGAATCCGCCGTTTCGCGCACTTCTCCCGCTTCCGGCGCACCGATGGTCAGCGGCAGCAGGCTCTCCTCGCTCTCCTCGCCCCAGTAGTTGCGAAGCCGAACGGCCACGGTGTATGTGCCGTCCGCCGCCGCACTTCCGTCCGGCAAAACGCCGTCCCAGATCAGCCGCCCGCTTCCCGCGTCTACCTGCGTCGCGCCCAGCTCAATGCTTTCGCCGTCTGCGCCGCGCAGCGACATCGCCAGCGCGCCGCCCTCCGTCGTCTCAAAGGTGAGCGCCCATTCCCCGCCGGCGCGCAGGCTGTCGCTCTCCGCCGTCACGTTCGTCAGCTTCGGCGCGGCCAGCGCGCAGGCCGCCGTCGCCGTCAGCAGAAAAAATACAAATGAAGCAAAATGTTTTTTCATGTCCGTCCTTATACTCCGTTCAATAATTGAGCAAAAGCAAATTCTGCACAAAACGCGGGCGCGCAATGCGCGCCCCCTACGGGCATAGCGGTATAATGCGCGGTTGCTTTTTTGCAGCGTTGTAGGGGCGCGCATTGCGCGCCCGTTATCGGAATTTGTGCAAAACTTCAGATTTGCCCAGTAGCTACTCCGTTTTGATAAAAAGGGGCTGTAAAGTTCTCGCTTTACAGCCTCTTTCGTAATTTCTCTCGCTTAGCCCGGCAGATCCAGAATGTCGCCCGGCGCGACGGTCACATCCGGAATCGGCGTTACGCCGGAAACCGTGTAGAGCTTTTCGAGCGTCTTTGCGCCCGCGATGCCGTCCACGTCCAGCCCGTTCTCCTTCTGGAAGTTTTCCACCGCCGTCTTGGTGCCCGTGCCGAAGTTGCCGTCGCTCGCGCCCTTGAGGTAGCCCAGCGAAATCAGCGCCTGCTGCATGGAAACGACGTCCTGCCCGCGGTCGCCCTTGCGCAGCGTCTTGTATGTCGTCACGGCCGGCGCCTGCGGCGCGGGGGTCGGCGTAATCTCGATGTTCGGCGTCGCCGTCAGTTGCGGCGCGGGCGTGTTCGTCGCGCCGAAGACGATGAAGTTATTCTCCTGCTGCGGCTGCTGGGTCGCCTGCGGAACCGGCGTATTCACCACCGACGGCGTGCCCGCCCCGAACATGGATCGCACGATCATCACGATAATCAGCACCAGAATCAGGATCAGGCCGATTGCGATAATCATCGGCGTCTTGTCCTGCGCGCGCTTGCTCTGTCTGCTCCCCTTCGTATAGGCGGGTTTGGCGTTGTTTTTCCTCGGCGCGGGCTTCTGCTTCGGGCGCGGCGCGTCCGTCTCCGCCGCACTCTCCTTTTCCTGCTGCTTCACGCCGACCAGGTTGGCGTAGCACAGCGGGCAGAAGTTGCTTCCGTCCGGGATCTTGTTATGACAATGGGGACAAAACATGGTCAGCCCTCCCTGATCTCCAATTTCTAATCCTAGTATAAACCACAATCAATTCAAATTTCAAGCCCTTTGGCAAATTCCTTTATTCTATGCCTATGACGGCGTATATCCGTTTCATGCGCGTTTCGCGCCTTATGCGCGCGCCTTTTCCAGCAGCCTGCAGGTGTGTATGGTGCACAGCGCCGCCATCACGCCCGAGCGGAGCGCCATCTCGCGCTCGTCCATCTCGTCCCCGAACAGCTCGATGCGCCCGCCCTTCGCGGATTCCTCGATCCTTCGGATGATCGCGCAGAATTGATCGTACCCCGTCCGAACGTCCCGCTCGCACAGAAAGCCCAGCAGCCGGCTGATGCTCTCCATGCTCAGCGCCTGCTTGAACACGCAGATCATCAGCAGCATCGCCAGATGCTCGCGGTCGTATTTCTTGCCGACCGGGCGCGGAATCATCCCGACCTTCACATAGTTGTTCACCATGGATTTGGTCATCTCGCCCTTGGGCAGCGCCGGGCTGAACGTGCGATCCATCAGCGTAATCACCTGATCCATGTATAGCCCAATATCCGGCAGCAGCTCCCACTGCGGCAGCGCCATGTTCAGGATGTCCTGCATCTCGTTTTCCTCTCCTCGTCTGCGCTCACGGCGTGTCCATCTCCTGCGCCGTTTCAAAGAAAATCCGCTGGCTTTCGATTTCGTAAACGGTCATTCCGTCCCGCGTGCAGCGCGCCTGCGCCCCGCTTTTCTTTAGAAAGTCGTCGAGCCGCTCGCTCTCCGCCTCCGTCAGCAGCATGAACACCCGCTCGTCCGGCCGCTCCATCCGCCTGTTTTCCTGCGCCTCCAGCCATTCGCTGACGCGCGGCACGCCCTGCCCCTTCCCGTTCTGCGCGATGGAGATGCCCACCGCCTCCACCTCGCCGTTTGTCAGCTCGGTGATGACGTTGGCATTCCAGAACGTCGCATACCCGAAGGTCAGCCCGCTTTCCTGCAAAAAAGCGGCTCTCTCCCTCTGCGCGTCCGTGATTTCCGGGTGCTTCATCGTGCTCGTGATCTGCATCGTGGAGGCGGTCAGCACCACGCCCGCGAACAGCAGCGCGCACCCGCGCCGGAGCGGCGCGTTCGTCTCGCCGGTCAGGCAGGCGGCCATCACCGGCGCGCCCAGCGTCATCAGCGGAATCCAGTATCGGTTCAGGTACAGCCCTTCCAGCAGCACGAACGACAGCGCCGTGATCGCCGCGCTCATCGCCAGCGTCAGCGCGCCGAAGCGCAGCACGTCGCTTTGGTTCTCCCTCGCCGCCTTCAGCGTCCGCGCCAGCAGCACCGCGGCCGCGGCGGGCAGCAGCAGCGCGCCGACGCTGACCAGCCCGTGCGCCGAGAACAGCACGCTCCGCTCGCTGTAACCCATCAGCCGCGCCAGTCCGCCCAGCGCCTGCTGAATCGTGCCCAGCATATCCGCGTCGAGGAACGAGGCCAGCCGAACGCCGCCGTACCGCGCCGCGTCATACAGGCAGACCCGGCTCAGTATGCTTTGTCCGACGGCAAACCCGGCGACGCTGACCGCGCAGACCGCCAGCGTCAGCAGCGTCCGCGCGCCCTGCGCCCTCGTCCGCGGCGCGCTTTCGCCCCCGTTCGGGAAGATATACGCCCACAGCCCCGCCGCCGCGACGGGGATCGTCGCACAGAACGGGTATCGGATGGAGGACGCGCCCATCAGCGCGCACATCGCCAGCAGCAGCGCGCCGAGCGCCGCCCGCTTTCCGCCCTTCTCCATGCGCATCAGCCGCGCCGTCATGCCCACGCACAGGTTCGTCAGCACCGCGTGCGGCACATAATACGCGCCGATTGTCACCATCTGCGCGTAGACCACCGAGCACGCGCTGATGCTCAGCCCCGCGAACAGCAGCGAAAACTTTTTGTCCGCGCCCAGCGCCCTGCCGCAGAAATACGCGCTCGCCGCCAGAATCCCCTGCAAAATCAGGCAGCCGAGTGTGCGCACCAGACGCCAGTCGTGCGGAAACAACGCCATCAGCGGCGTAAAAATCAGTTGGGTGGAGAGCACACGCACCTCCGTGGAATACACCCATGTGCCGGAAATCAGCTTGCCCTCTCCGGCCAGATGGCTTGCCAGCGCCAGCTCGGAGGCCATATCCGAATCCAGATACGCGCCGTATCCCGCAATCAGGTATGTGCCCGTCATCACGGCGCAGAGCAGGAATACCGCCGCCGCGAACAGACCGCCCAGCCGCTTTTGCCTCATCGTCGCTTCCTCTGCCTTTCGTTTGGCTTTCGTTTCGATTGTTTTATTATATCATCGTCGAAAAAGGCTGTCAAACCGTCGCTTTCCCCCTTTACAAATGCGCCTTCTGTCGTTACACTATGCAGGAGAAATTTCTATATTTTATCCGTTTAATTTGTTTGTTTTACCAAACATACGGAGGAGGCTTTCGATATGACCCTCAATTCCCTTGCGCCCGGCCAGAGCGCCGTCATCCGCACCGTCGGCGGCGAGGGCGCGCTGCGCCAGCATTTTCTGGATATGGGCGTCATCCCCGGCGCGCAGATCACGCTCGTCAAGTTCGCGCCGATGGGCGACCCGATTGAATTTCGGATTCACAGCTACGAGCTGACCCTTCGCGTGGACGACGCGAAGCAGATTGAAATCAGCGCGCCGTGCAGCGCGGAAAGCGACCCGCCCTGCCCCGAGCGCCTCACCCCGGCGGAGCACCCCGGTCTGGGTGAGGGCGGCCGTTACCATGTCAAGGCGGGGGAGTGCCCGCTGCCGGATGGAACGCTCCTCACCTTTGCGCTGGCGGGCAATCAGAACTGCGGCAAAACCACCCTGTTCAACCAGTTGACCGGCTCGAACCAGCACGTCGGCAACTTTCCCGGCGTGACCGTCGATCGCAAGGACGGCGTCATCCGCGGCCATGCCGATACGCTCGTGACCGACCTGCCCGGCATCTATTCCATGTCCCCCTACACCAGCGAGGAGATCGTCACCCGGCGCTTTGTGCTCGAGGGCAAGCCGCGCGGCCTCATCAACATCGTGGACGCCACCAACATCGAGCGCAACCTGTATCTGACCATGCAGCTCATGGAGCTGGATGTGCCGATGGTGCTTGCCCTCAACATGATGGACGAGGTGCGCGAAAACGGCGGCTCCATCCGCGTCAACGAGATGGAGGCCATGCTCGGCGTTCCGGTCGTGCCGATTTCCGCCGCGAAGGGCGAGGGCATCGACGAGCTGGTTTCCCACGCGCTGCACGTCGCCCACTATCAGGAGCGCCCCGGCCGTCCGGATTTCTGCGACCCGGAGGGGCCGCAGGCCGCCGTCCACCGCTGTCTGCACGGCATCATGCACCTGATTGAGGATCACGCCGAAAAGGCGGGCATCCCCCCGCGCTTTGCCGCCAGCAAGCTGGCCGAGGGCGACCGGCTCGTGCTCGAGCAGCTCAACCTCTCCGAAAACGAAAAGGAGATGCTCGAACACATCATCGTGCAGATGGAGCAGGAGCGCGGGCTGGATCGCGCCGCCGCCATCGCGGATATGCGCTTCTCTTTCATCGAAAAGGTTTGCAGCCAGACCGTCGTGCGCCCGCACGAGAGCCATGAGCACGCCCGCAGCGTCAAGGCCGACCGCATCCTGACCGGCAAATACACGGCCATCCCGATGTTCGTCCTCATCATGCTGGCCGTGTTCTATCTGACCTTCAACGTCATCGGCAGCTTCTTCTCCGATCTGCTGGACGCCGGCATCGGCGCGCTGACGACGCTGGTGGAAAACGCGCTCGTCTCGGCGGGCTTCTCCGGCGTTCTGCGTTCCCTGATTATCGACGGCGTGTTCAAGGGCGTGGGCAGCGTGCTCAGCTTCCTGCCGTTTATCGTCACGCTGTTCTTCTTCCTCTCCCTGCTTGAGGACAGCGGCTACATGGCGCGCATCGCCTTCGTGATGGATAAGCCCCTGCGCCGCATCGGCCTTTCCGGCCGAAGCATCGTCCCGATGCTCGTCGGCTTCGGCTGCACCGTCCCCGGCGTGATGGCCACGCGCACCCTGCCCTCCGAGCGCGACCGCAAAATGACCATCCTGCTCACGCCGTTTATGAGCTGCTCCGCCAAATTGCCGATCTATGCGTTCTTCTCTGCTGTCTTCTTCCCGCGCTGCGCGATGTGGGTGATGGCGGGGCTGTATCTGTTCGGCATCGTTCTGGGCGTCCTTCACGCGACGCTGCTGCGCAAGACGCTCTTTTCCGGCGAGCCGGTTCCCTTCGTCATGGAGCTGCCGAATTACCGCATGCCGGGCGCGAAGAACGTCTGCCAGCTCCTGTGGGAAAAATCCAAGGATTTCCTCCAGCGCGCCTTCACCGTCATCTTTGCCGCAACGATCGTCATCTGGTTCCTGCAAACGTTCGATCTGCGCCTCAACGTCGTCGCGGATTCCAAGGACAGCCTGCTGGCGCTGACGGCCGGCTGGCTCTCCCCGCTCTTTAAGCCTCTGGGCTTCGGCGATTGGCGCATCTGCACAGCGCTGCTGACCGGCTTCATGGCCAAGGAGAGCGTCGTTTCCTCCCTCGTCCTCCTCTTCGGGAGCACCGCGGATCTGCTATCCGTGCTCACGCCGCTCTCCGCCGCGTCCCTGCTCGTGTTCTCCCTGCTGTATACGCCCTGCATCGCCGCCGTCGCGTGCATCCGCCGCGAGCTGGGCGCGCGCTGGGCTGTCGGCGTGGTGCTCTATCAGTGCGCCGTCGCATGGGTCTTCGCGCTGATCGTCCGCCTCGTCGGGCTGGCGCTGATCTGATCTTCCAAGCACCGTATGAAAGCGGGCGATTCGCCGTGAATCGCCCGCTCATTTTATGCCTTTTTTTCGAAGCGTTGTAGGGGCGCGCATTGCGCGCCCGCAGCTTGTTGACATAAGCAAACTTGTCTTGAATAGCAAAATCAAGAAATTCAGCTATTCTTTCATTTGCGGAAAGGGCTATTCTCCCCCTTCGGGGGGAGAATAGCTTTTTGTCTACAGTCTGGGCGCGCATTGCGCGCCCGTCATCAGAACCTGCGTAGAATTTCGGATTTGCTCATTTACTGTTCCTTCAAAAGCTCCAGATTCGTCAGCCGAATCTCGTTTTCCGCGCTTTTGATCAAGAGCATGAAGTATTTGTCGTCGTCCTTCAGGGTGAAGCGCACGCTGTTTTCCCCCGGCACAAGCGCCGCCTCGCCGATCCTCTCAAAGCTGTGCGTCGCGAACGCCTGCACCGTTCCGCCCTCGCCCTCGCAGCTCATCTTGAGGATGTAATTTCCCTTTTCCCGCCACGAGGTCGGCACGCGCATCCGCCCGCCCGGATAAAGGGTGTATGCGCCGTCCTCAAACGCCGCGTTTTCCAGCTTCATCTTGCCCAGCAGCATGTCGCCGCAGAGCCGCATGGACGAGGCAAAGCCGTAAATCGCGAACGTGTCGTTCTCGTGCAGCTTCGGCGCGCCCGTCATCGCCAGCCACGGCGCGAGCTGCGTCTCCTCCTCGCGGGTCAGCATCAGAAACGTGCGCCCCTTGCAGATATCCAGCCTGGAATACGCCGCCGGTTCGAGCCAGCGGATCGGGTCGAGCGATACGCTCGATACCGCGCCCTCCTCCGTCTCCACCGGCACGACGGCCGTAAACGTGAGCGCCCCCTGCGTCCGCTCCTGCATCACGCGCACATTCCAAAACGTGCCGTATCCGTGCGTGTACCCGTTTTCCGTCAGGTAATCCGCCGCTTCCATCATATCCGCGCCGCGCGCCTCGGCCTCCGGTGCGGCGGCTCTCGTGTCGCGCAGCATCAGCCCGGCGGAAAGCGCCAACTGCCCGCAGACCGCCAGCAGCAGCAGACGGCGCAGCCGCCCGCTTTCCAGCCCGTGCAGCGTCACGCCCAGCGCGGGCACAAAGAAGATCACCGCCAGAATCAGGTAGCGGTTCAGATACGTGCCCTGCACGAACACAAAACAGAACAGGTTGACCCCGAACGCCGCCGCGGCGTACTGCATCACCCGTTTCCCCATCCATCCGCGCTCATCCTCAGGGTTCAGCCCCGCGTAAGCGCGCCGCACCGAAATCGCGCCGAGCAGCAGCACCGCCGCGATCATCAGGTTTGCCGCGCCCTCCGGCGAGAACAGCGCCACGCCGCCCCGCCAGCCGATGAGCTTGAGGAAATCCGCGAAGACCGTCCAGAGCGTCTGCCCCATCGCCGGTCCGTCGAGCGGGTTGAAGACGAAGGAGCCCGCCCCGCCCACGCCGCTGGCAAACAGACGCGGATAGACGATTTCCGACGCAGCATAGCCCAGCGCGCCCATCGCGAATCCCGCCAGCGTCACGGTCAGGAACTGCGTGTGCGCGTCGCGGCGCGTGCGCTTTCCGGCGGAAAGCAGCCAGTCAAGCCCCGCCACCGCCACCATCGGGCAGAGGAAGCAGAGCACATAGCGCACCGAGCAGAGCCCCTCGACCAGACAGAGCAGCGCAAACGCGGCCTTGTCCCGCTTTCTCTGCCGCCTCGCCGCCCTGAGCCAAAGCGACACACCCCAAAAGCCGAAGATCAGGTGGATGATGTAATAGCCGCCGATGGTCATGTTGCTCGCGTAGACGGCGCTCGCCGCCAGCGGGAGCATCGCGGACACGCAGAGCGACGCGCCCAGCGACAGCCCGCACGCGCTGCACAGCCCTGCGCACGCCGCCATGCCCAGCACGAAGACGAACGTGTTGCCGATGATCCGCACTGCCTCGTAGCTGGGCGTCAGCAGAAACGCCAGCGCGTAAAACAGGTTCATGTGGATGCTGTGGATCTCCGTGGAATACAGCCAATCCATCTGAATCAGGCTGTGCGTCTGCGCCTGCCGGTTCGCCAGAATGACCTCCGAGGCCATGTCGCTATTCAGATAGATCAGGTACCCGGCCTTTTGCAGCCAAACGGAGAAGACCAGCGCCAGCACGCAGAGCGCCGCGCCCAGCGCAATCCCCTTTTTTGAATGACGCATGCCGCCGCCCTCCTCACGTCGTTTCAAACCCGAACGCCTCGTAATCCTCTTTCGTAAACCGGTGATACGTCAGGTGGCAGCCCTCGTCGGCGATGCAGTAGCAATACGCATCCGGCTTTCCATCCTCAAAGTACACCAGCCAGTCAAATTCGCCGTTGTGCAGCGCCTCCACATGCACGCGCTCGCCGTGCCTGCGGAAAATCGCCAGCAGCTCGTCCATGGTGCAGCCGTGGCGGCCGATTGCCGCGATGAAATCCGCCAGAAAGCCGCTCGGGTCGGTGTGCTCGTGCACCCACGCCGCGCCCTTCGGCCCGACGGCGAGGCAGAACCGCTCGCCCTTTCGGCTGACCTCGATCTCGCCCAGCTCGCCTTTGACCTGCTCGGAGAACGTCGCCAGCGCGCGCGTCATCTCCGCCGCGTCCACGGATTGATGCATCAGCGTGCACAGGGACGACAGCGGATAATACAGCCGAATCGTCTCCTCGCGATAGCCCAGCTTGAGCTGACCTTCCTCTATCGCATCCACGATGCTTTTTTTCAGTGCGTCCGACATGCTTTCTTCTCCCCCTTCTTCATCCAAAAGAGCAGACCGATCAGCGCCGCCGCCGAAACCGCGTCCGCCACCCGCCAAATCGCTTTGCCGACATAGCGAATTTCCAGCCTGCCCCGCGCGTTTTCCGGCAAACGCACCGTCAGCCGCGCGCGGTCGTCCTGCGTCCATTCCAGCGCCTGTCCGTCCAGCTTCGCCTCGTATCCGTCAAATGCAAATAGCGGCACGGTCAGGCTCGCCGCCCGCTCCGTCGCTATGTTCGCAACGATGTGCGTTCCGTCCTTTTGAAAATCCGTGATTTCCGCGCCGTCCGAAACCGCGATTTTCGTATCCTCCAGCGTGCTTTCATCCATGTTCGGCAGGCGATAATCCAAATTGATCGAGGAAAAATCCTCCCGGCCATATGGCAGAATCCGCGTGCTCAGCGCGTGATCGGAAAGCAGCGGATGCACACACACCGCGCACAGCGCGAGCGCCGCCCAAAGCCGCGCTTCCTTTTTCCTTTCCGTCTGCGCCGTGCAGATCGCGTCGCCCGAACAGAGCGCCAGAAAGAAACTCGCCATCGTCAGAATTCGAAACGGCATTTGCACATAGTTCAGCAGCCCGTGCAGCATCTCGTTGACCGACCGCCATGGCGACGCCGTTGTGCAGGCAAACGCCAGCAGCAGCCCCGCCGCGCCGAACCCCAGCGCCCGCCGCATGTTTTCGCCCGCCGCCGCTCGATATACCGCCAGAAAACCGCCCAGCAGCAGCGGCAGACCGAGCACAATCGCGTCCGCGTTCATGCCTGCGACAACCTGCCCGCCGTCGCTCTCCACCGCATCCAGAAAAAGCTGCGCGGGCTGTATCAGCCAATAGCTCGAATCCGTCAGCGTGTTTGCCGCGCTCACGCCCTGACGAACGAACGTCGCCATCGGCACAAGCACAAACAGATTGAGCAGCAGCGTTGCCGCCATCGCCTTGAGAATCGCACCCACGCGCTTTTCCCGAATCACGCGCGGCAGATGCAGCAATCCCATTCCTGTCGCCATGCCCGCGCAAAGCAGCGTCGAAATCATGTGGCATTGGAAAATCGCCGTCGCGCCGAGCGCCAGCGTCGGCCAACGCTCTTTCTCGCCGCGAAGCGTTTCCCAAAGCCCCAAAAAGAAAATCGGGAAAAAGCTCATCGCCAGCATCTCGCCCATTGCCGCGCGCGTGTAGAGCGACATCAGCCGATCCGCGCTGAGCACATAGAGCACCGAAGCGCACGCCGCCTTCATCCGCTCGCCCAGAACCCGCCTCGCGCAGACGTAGGCCGTGTACGCCGCCAGCAGATTGACGGCCACCGTGAACGCATGCATCACATACGGCACAGACGCGCCCGCCAGCAGCATCAGCGCAAGCGGCGTCAACAGGAAATCCGGATAGAACACGGAAGTGACCGCACCGTATCCGTTGTAGGAAAAACCGCCGACCCGCGCCGGAAACTGCCCCGCTTTCAGCGCGTCCGCCAGATTGCGGATGCGCGCCATGTGGAAGGTCGTATCCAGCCCATAAGTCAGGCTGTCCTTCATCGTCGGAATCGAGGCGAACGCCGCCGCCGCCAGCAGCAGCAGCGCCACGCGCATCCGTGGACATTCATCCGCCGGGGCAATCCGCTTCTTTTCCGCCTCGTAAAGGCCATACAGCGCCGCCAGCAGCAGCACGAAAAAGGTCAGCGTAAACCGGTTATCCGCATAAGCCGGGCTTTGCAAATGAATGGAGTAAATATCCAGATACGTTCCGCCGGTGTACATCAGGTGCATTTGCAGCGCTTTTGCCGCCTGCCGCAGGGTGATCTTCACCGTCTGCGTGCCGCCGTCCGGCTCGATGACGATGCGCTCCGGCTCGATCTTCGCGTCGTTCTCTGTGCTGAAAACGACTTCGTTTTCCGCGTCCGCATCCGTCTGGATCGTCAGAACATATTCGCCTTCCGGCAGATCAAGCGATGGGCCGACGCCGACTTCGCCATATGCGTCGTCGAACTGCTCCCCGAAGGCAAAACGCCCGTCGCGGAAGGACAGACGGTATTGCAGATTTCTCCATTCCGCATGCTTGGGCAAAAGGCCGCCTCCCCAGACGACGATCAGCGAAAGAATCAGAATCGCCTTTCCCCATCGTTTCATCTCAATTCCTCTTTTCAAGTCCGCTTTCTCTTTCTTGCCCCGCTCCACGCCAGAAGCGCCAGCGCTGCCGCCGAAACCGCGTCCCCGACGCGCCACCACCATTTTCCGGCAAACCAGATTTTCAGCGCGCCGCTTGTTCCGGCGGGCAAGACGACGCTCACGCGGTTGTTGCTTCCTCTTTCCACGGCGATTTCGCGCCCGTCCACCGTCGCGCGGAAGCCGTCGTAATCAAACAGCGGAAAGGTGATGCGGCTTTCCGTCCGCGCGCTCACCTGTGCCGTGATCGTCGTGCTCCGCTTTTCGTAATCCGCCATCTCCGCGTCCCCGATGATTTCGACCGAGCGTTTGCGGATGGCGAGGAAATCCGTCGTATCCGAATAGGTGTATTCCGGGAACGATCTGCCCATGAAGGGGCTGATGATGACGCCCTTTTCCACATAGATCGGGTTCTGGATTTCGCTGCTGAAAATCGGCATCACGCAGATCGCCGCCATCGACAGCGCCGCGACAGCCGCTGCATCCTGCCGCTTTCCGCCAAATTCGCAAAGGCCGTAGCCGCCCGCCAGCGCCAGCATCGGCGTAGCCAGAATCAGCAGCCGCCACGTGAACTGAATATAGCCCACCTGTCCTTGAGTCAGCAGCGAAACCGCGCCCCACGGGAAGAAATCCGTCGCGGCGATCGTCATCAGCGCGCCGCCCGCGACCAGTTTCAGCGCCGCCCATTCGCTTTTGCCGCGTTCCTCCTTTTGCAGCGCGGCGTAGAGCGCCAGCGCCGCGCCAATCATCAGCGGCAGACCGATTTCCACCGAAAATTCCATAACCTGTGGGTTATTGGTTTCCCGCGTGATCGTTCCGGCGTTCATCATCAGAACCTGCCCCAGCTCGACAGAAAATTCCGTGATGTTCCTGAACAGATCGTCCGCGCCCAGCCCCTGCATGCTGTACATCACAAGCGGCCCGATTCGATACAGGCAGAGCAGCAGACAGACCAGAACGGCCTTGACGAGCGGCAGCAGCCGCTTCTGCAAGATGATTTTGCGGATGTGCAGCAGGCAGAACCCCGCCGCGAGCACCGCGCAAAGCAGCGTGGTAATCATATGGCTGCAAAAGATGCAGGCCGCGCTGAGCGCCAGTCCCTTCCAGCGCCGCGCGTCGCCGCAGACCACGTCGTACAGATTCGCGAGGAACAGCGGCAGAAAGACCATGGCCAGCGCCTCGCCGAACGCGATGCGCGTAAAGACGTTGACCACCCGATAGCTCGCAAGCGTATAGAGAATCGACGCGCCGGTTGCCGCCCAGCGCTTTTCAAACAGCCGCTTCGCCGCGACGTACATGCTCAGCGCCGCGCCGATGTTCAGCGCGACGGAAAAGACATTGCAGACGTACACCGCGCTCGCCCCGCCGAGGATCATCAGCGCAAAGGGATATAAGAACGTATCCGGATAGAAGACCGACATCACCCCGCCGTATCCATCGTAGGCAAAGCCGCCCATGCGCACCGGGAATTGCCCGTTCTTCAACCCGTCCGCCAGATTGAGCAGCCGCGCCATGTGATAGGTGCCGTCATGCCCGATCACAAACGTCGTTTTGAGCGCGGGCGCGCTGCCGATCAGCACCGCCAGCGCGATAAACAGCACCGGCGCCATGTTTTCCCGCGTCAGCCTGCCCGTGCCGATCATCAGCCAGAGGATGCTTGCGCCGACGGCGAAGAAGAGCAGCGTGAAAGCGTCGTCCTGATATTCCGGCGTATAGAGCTTCACCTGATAGATGTCCATATACGTACCGGCGGCAAACTCAAATTCGATCTTAAAATCCTCGCAGTCCTCTTCGACGGTGAAATGAAGCTCCCCGTCGCCTGCGCCCGCGGGAATCGTAAATTCGCTGGGCGTGATCGTCGCGTCGTTCGTGTTCGTCAGCCGCAGAATGTTGTCGCCGTCGCAGGTAATCGCCCATCTGAGGCGGTATTCGCCCGCGGGCAGATGCATCCAGCCCCGCCTTCCCATCGGAATCACGCCGTA
This sequence comes from uncultured Eubacteriales bacterium, assembly GCA_900542395.1. GTDB lineage: Bacteria > Bacillota > Clostridia > Christensenellales > Aristaeellaceae > Ventricola. The sequence goes on along the minus strand of UQNM01000032.1, from coordinate 10,032 downwards.
TTCGTCGCCGTCCGCCAGAGCATACCGGGGCAGCTTCTTTTGAAAAGCCATGTAATCTGTCGTGATGTTTTCAAATATTTTCGGCTTTTTCAGCGCGCCCGTCGCAAATACCAGCGCGCACAGCAGCGCGGCCAGCAAAACAGGGCCGTAGAGCTTCGCTTTCCGCTTCATGTCATTCTCCTCAACTCTCTGCCTTTTTCGCTTCCCGTTTTGAAAAAAGGGGGCTGCGAATCCGTCAGCCCCCTCAACAATCAATATGCCTTCGCGAAATAGATGACCTTCTTGGCCGGCTTGCCGCAGCAAACGCAGGTCTCGCCGATGGGCGTCTGGTCAAACGGCATGCAGCGGGAGGACGCGCCGAAACGATCCTTGATCTCGTCCTCGCAGGCCTGCTCGCCGCACCACATGGCCTTGGCGTAGCCGCCGTTCACCTGCTTTTCGAGCTCCTCCATGCTGTGCACGTCGGCGGTGTGCTCGTCGCGGAACGCGCGGGCGATTTCAAACATGTTGGTCTGAATCGCATCCAGCATCGCCTTGATTTCGCCCTCCAGCCCCTCGATATCCAGCGGCGCCTTCTCGAAGGTATCGCGGCGGACGCTCAGCACCTTGCCCTCGGCCAGATCGCGCGGGCCGACCTCGACGCGCACCGGCACGCCCTTGAGCTCCCACTCGTTGAACTTCCAGCCCGGCGTCACGTTGTCGCGATCGTCGAATTTCACGCGCAGACCGGCGGCCGTCAGCTTGTCGGCCACGGCCTTCGCGCCCTCCAGCACGCCCTCTTTATGCGCGGCGACCGGCACGACGACGACCTGAATCGGCGCGATCATCGGCGGCAGCTTGAGGCCGCGCTCGTCGCCGTGGGTCATGATGATGGCGCCGATCAGGCGGGTGCTCACGCCCCAGCTCGTCTCGTGCGCATATTTCTGCGTGCCGTCCTTGTCCAGATACTTGATTTCAAACGGCTCGGAGAAGTTCGTGCCGAAGTTGTGGCTCGTGCCGCTTTGCAGCGCCTTGCCGTCCTGCATCATCGCCTCGACGGAATACGTCGCGCGCGCGCCGGCAAACTTCTCCTTTTCGCTCTTCTGGCCGCAGTAAACCGGAATCGCGAGGTTCTTCTCGCAGAAGTCGCGGTAAACGTGCAGCATCTGCATCGTCTCCTCCTGCGCCTCCTCGGCGGTGGCGTGGACGGTGTGACCCTCCTGCCAGAGGAACTCGGCCGTGCGCAGGAACGGGCGGGTCGTCTTCTCCCAGCGCATGACGGAGCACCACTGGTTGTATTTGAGCGGCAGGTCGCGCCAGCTCTGCACCCACTTGGCGTACATCGTGCAGAAGATCGTCTCGCTCGTCGGGCGAACCGCCAGACGCTCGGCCAGCGGCTCGGTGCCGCCCTGCGTGACCCACGCGACTTCCGGCGCGAAGCCCTCGACGTGATCCGCTTCCTTGAGCAGCAGGCTCTCCGGAATGAGCATCGGCATGCTCACGTTCTGGTGGCCGGTGCGCTTGAATTCCGCGTCGAGCTGCTGCTGAATCAGCTCCCAGATGCCGTAGCCGTAGGGCTTGATGGCCATGCAGCCGCGCACCGGGGTGTAATCCATCAGATCCGCCAGACGAACCACGTCCGTATACCACTGGGAGAAATCCTCGCTGCGCGGGGTGATGTGCTGAACAAACTCCTGCTGACTTTTCTTCGCCATGTTCTTTTTCCTCACTTCTATGTTCATTGTTTGAAAAAGCGAATTCCTGCCTGACCGTGATGGCCGCTCTGCCCCTTCCGCCATGCCCTCGGCGTTTTTATCGTCCAAATCCGCCGCATGCGGTGACGATTTCAAACATCCCTCAAAAAAGAGGTTTGACAAAGCCCATAGCTCCCTCTTTGAGGGAGCTGTCAGCGAAGCTGACTGAAGGAGTTTTTTTATCAAATAAAAAACGCCCGCCCCATCACTGGGACGAAGCGCATTGCTTCGCGGTACCACCCGGTTTGGCGCTTTCGCGCCCTGCTCAATCCCCTTATCGCGGGGCGACGGCGGCGTTCTTAGCGCCGCGGCTGATGGGGTTCGGAGCCTTGAAACGCGCCTCCTGCCCGGCCTCGCAGCAAATGGCCGTGACTCTCTTGAAGGAAACCTGCGTTCCGCTTTCCCCGTTATCGCCTGATATCGCCCCTATTATAAGCAAAAAGTCAGGCGCTGTCAAGCCTTGTTTCGTCCTTCTTCGCGCTTTACGCGCCGAGCATTTTGCTCAGCGTGCAGACGGCCTGCGCCTCGTCCGGCCCCTCGGCCAGAATGGTGACGGCCTGCCCGTCGCGCAGCTCGGCGGAAAGCACGCCCATCAGCGATTTGGCGTTGACGGTCATGTTCTGCCGCTTGAGCAGGACGCGGCTCTCAAAGCCGCTCATCCGCTGCGCGATATCCGCCGCCTGGCGGGTCATCATTTCCTTCGGAATCGCAATCTTAATCGTCAGCTCCATCGGCTTTTCCTTTCTCGGCGTTCTCCGCCGTCTCCTGTCCGTCCAGCTCCTGCGCCATGATTTCCAGCTTGCGCAGCCGGTGGTTGACGCCGCTCTTGCCCACCGGCGGATCGCACAGCCTGCCCAGCTCCTCCAGCGACATCTCCGGGTGCGCCAGCCGCAGCGCCGCCGTCTCCCGAAGCGCGGGCGGCAGGCTCTCCTGCCCCTTCGCCGCCAGCACCCGCTCGATGGCCTCCGTCTGCCGCGAGGCCGCCGTCACCGCGCGCTGCACGTTGGCGCTGTCGCAGTTGACCGCGCGGTTGGCGTTGTTGCGCAGTTCCTTGCGGATGTATGCGTCCTCCATCGCGAACCGGGCGCTCTGCGCGCCGAAGATGCTGAGCATGTCCGTGATTTCGCTCTGCCCCTTGAGGTAGACCAGCGCCATCGCGCGGCGCTTCGTCAGGTGCGCGCTGAGGGAAAACCGCGCGATCAGCCGTTGCAGCGCCGCCGCGAACGCCTCGTCCTCGAGCACAAATTCCAGATGGTATTCCTTTTCCGGGTCGGTCACCGAGCCGCAGGCCAGAAACACGCCGCGCAAAAACGACATCCGGCAGCATTTGCGCACCGTGATCTCGCGCGGCACGCCGCGCCGCTGCCCCATCTCGATTCCGCAGCCCTCCAGCACAAAGGAGGCCTCGCTGCCGCTGATCTCGATGCGGTATGCGCTTCTGCCGCCCAGCCGCGAGCGCTTGAGCGTCACCAACTGGGGCTGCACGTCAAAAACCTCGCGCAGAAGCCGGAACGCGCGCCGGGCGACGGCGTTGTTTTCCGTTTCAATGGAGAGGCGCTTGTCGCCGCCGCCGCGATAGATGACCGAACCGGCGGCGCAGACGATGCCGCTCAATTCCGCCAGCAGGCAGCAGACGCTGTCCGGCTCAAAGCGGCAAAGCTCCTCCTTCGTCTGGGATGAATACGACATGGCGGCGGAAATCCCCCTTCGTCAAAGCGTTCCGCCGCCGGATTGCTCAATCCCTGCGGCGGCTGTTGCCCGAAATCAAAACCAGCCTGAGAAGCTGCAAGACCGCTTGCAGCGCGGCGGCCACATACGTCAGCGCCGCGGCGGAGAGCACGGCCTTCACGCCGCGCACCTCGTCCTCCGGCAGATAGCCGGCCGCCAGCACCTTGACCGCGCGGCCGGAGGCGTTAAACTCCACCGGCAGCGTGACCACATAAAACAGAACGGCCAGCGCAAAGCAGAAAATGCCGATCTTCACCAGCGGCTCCCACGAGAGGATCAGGCCGAGCATGAACAGCGGAATCGACGCGCCCGATCCGATGTTGGCAATCGGCACCATCGTCGAGCGGATGCGCAGCGGCGCGTAGTCCTGCGCGTCCTGAATGGCGTGACCCGCCTCGTGCGCGGCTACGCCCAGCGCCGCGATGGAGCTGGAGCCGTAGACCTCGCTGGACAGGCGCAGAACGCCGTTTTCCGGGTCGTAGTGGTCGGTCAGCTTGCCGTTGATGGCTTCAATGCGCACATCCTGACAGCCGTTGTTATCCAGAATCTGCCGCGCGATCTGCGCGCCCGTCATCCGCGTAGAGGAAGGAACCTTCTGCCACTTGGCGTAGGTCGTGGAGACCTTGATCTGCGCGTACAGCGCCACAATCGCGCCGATGAGGATCAATACATACGTCGGATCATAATAATAAAACATGGCGTACCTCCTGTTTGGTTCAAACGCTCTGTGTATGCCGTCAACTCGGAAAGCCTATGCTTTTCTAGCGTCTATGATACGCGATTTGCGGCCTGCGCGCAAGTCTTCGCGCGCAAAAACCCGTTTTTTCGGAATGAATTGTCCGTTTTTATGCAAAAACACGCGGCGGAAAAGCCCTGCCTCTCCGCCGCGTGAATCTTTTGTTTTACGCCTTAATGCCGTTATAGATGAAGCCCTCGTTCGCGTCAACGGTAATCATCATGCCGCTCTTGAGCATGTGCACCGCCTGATAGGAACGATCCATCATCATCGGGATGCCCATCGCCTGGCAGGCCACGGCCGCGTGGCACTCCGGGTTGGTGCTCTCCACGACGACGGCGCTCGCGCGGCGCATATAGGGCAGCATCTCGCTGGTGGTCATCTTGGTGACGATGACGTTGCCATCCTTAAAGTCGCTCTCCAAATCGCTGAGCGTGTTGACGGTGCAGACGTTGCCGCTCGCGCAGCCGCTGCCCACGCCTTCGCCGCGCAGGAGCACGTTGCCGACGATGTGCGCCTTGATGAGGTTGGTCGTGCCGGAAACGCCGGTCGGCACGCCCGCGGAGATGATGACCACGTCGCCGGTTTTGACCAGCCCGCTCTGCTGCGCCGCTTCGACGGCGGTGTTGATGAGCTCGTCCGTATCGCCGCTCACGCCCATGTGCGCGGGCACAACGCCGTAGCTCAGGCCGAGCTGGTTGTATGCGTGCTCGCTCGGGGTCGGGGCGATGATCGGGCAATCCGGGCGGAAGCGGGCGACCATGCGCGCCGTCGTGCCGGAGTTGCTCGGGGTGATGATCGCGTTCGCGTTGAGGTCGCGCGCCATCTGGCAGCAGGAATAGGATACGGCGTTGGCCACCGTGCGAACCGTCGCGTTGCGGACGGCCTCCTGCTGGAGAAGCTGGGTGTTGTCGTGCAGCTGATGCGCCTCGATATAGGTCGCGATGCGCACCATCGTGCCGACGGCCTCAATCGGGTATTTGCCCGCGGCCGTCTCGCCGGAGAGCATGATCGCGTCCGTGCCGTCGATGATGGCGTTCGCCACGTCGCTGGCCTCCGCGCGGGTCGGGCGCGGGTTGCGGATCATGGAATCGAGCATCTGCGTCGCGGTGATGACCGGCTTGGCCGCGACGTTGCACTTGTGGATGAACTGCTTCTGGAGCACCGGCACCTCTTCCATATCGACTTCCACGCCCAAATCGCCGCGCGCGACCATGATGCCGTCGGAAACCTTGAGGATTTCGTCAAAGTTGTTCACGCCCATGCGGTTTTCGATCTTGGAGAAGATCTGCACATGGCTGCCGCCGTTGTCGGCGCAGAGCTTGCGGAGGGTCAGCACGTCGCTGGGACGGCAGACGAAGGACGCGGCGATCAGGTCGATGCCCTTCTCAATGCCGAAGACGATGTCGCTGCGATCCTTCTCGCCGATGGAGGGCATCTGCAAATCGACGTCCGGCACGGAAATGCCCTTGCGGCCGCCGAGCACGCCGCCGTTGACCACGCTGCACACGATGTCCGTGCCGCCCTTGATCTGCTTGACGTCCAGCGCGATCAGGCCGTCGTCGATCAGGATTCGGTTGCCGGGGTGCACCAGCTCAACCATCCGCGGATAGGTGATGGCGACCTGCGTTTCGTCGCCCTCGATGTCGCGGCTGGTCAGGATGAACTCCTGCCCCGCCTGCAAGGTCACCTTGTCGCCCTTGAGCGTCTTGGTGCGCACCTCCGGGCCCTTGGTATCCAGCATGATGGCGACCGGGATGTTCTTCTCCCGGCGCAGGCGCTTGATGCGTTCGATGCGCGCGCCCTGCTCCTCGTAGGAGCCGTGGGACATATTCAGGCGGCATACGTTCATGCCCGCGTCCATCAGCCTGGAGATCATCTCCTCGCTGTCGCTGGCCGGGCCGAGCGTACACACGATTTTCGTCTTTCTGATCATCTTGTTTTTCCTCCTTGAACGGCCGCCACTCCTCCGGCAGCCGGGCACACTTCATTTTTTTGCAAACGCTCTTATTTTACATGGAAACCCGCAGGCTGTCAACGTCCGCCAAGGCTTCGGAATCAAGTTATTTTCTTCACGAAAAGGTAAGCCCTTCAAGGGTTTTTCGCGTCGATTCTCCTGCACTCCATGTAATACCGCTTCTCCGTCGCCTCGCCCATGGAGAATGTCTTTCTGGGCAAAACGCCGCCCACGGCAATCGCCGGGAAGAGCGCGCGCTTATCCATCGCGCCGAGCAGCGCCGCCGTCGCGCCGCTTTGGGCAAGCCCCGCCGCGTCCGCGTCGCCGTGCACGTAATCGAGCGACCAGCCGCTCCTTTCGCCGCAGGCCTGATCGAGGTATTTTTGCAGCACATCCACCGGCAGGCGGTCGCCGCGCCCCTGAATCGCAAAGCCGCGCCGCGCGCCGCCCTGCACGAGCGTCACCTCGCCGCCGTCCGCCAGCGTCATGCCGTGCGCGCGCAGATACCGCTCAAAGCCGCTTTGCAGCGCGTCGATCTCCGCGCCGAAGACCACGCGATGAACGGGTCGGAAGATCAGCGCGGGGCTGTGCAGGTTGACCAGCTCGCAGAGCGCGAACGACCCGCGCCTCGTCGGAAAGCGTCGGCTTGATCGCCTCCCAGCAGGCTTTCGCCGTCGCCAGAGAGTGGTTGCCGTCGCCGACCGCGAGAAAGAAGCCACCGCTCTCTGTCTGCATCCGCGCGATCTGCTCCGCCGTCCGCGCGGCCAGCTCGCCCTCGACCGCGTACCCGGCGATGTGCCCGCCGCCGAGCATCAGTTCCGTGTCGTAGAGCTTGGGCAGCTCCCGATCCGCCAGCGGCTCGATCAGGCGCATGGCCGCGTCGTCAATGAGCATCATCGCGTGTGGGATCTCGATGCTCGCCCCCTGCCGGATGCGCACGCGCGGCGGGATGCGCGAGAGAATCGTCCCCTCCGTCGCGCGGACGGGCGCGCTCGTGCCGGGCGTGAAGTCATACTGCTCCAGATCCAGCCTGCCGACCAGCCCGAGGCGTTCCCCGCTCTCGGTCACGCGGCGGACGAGCACAAAGCCGTCTTTCACGCGCGTCTGCAATACGCCGCGCCGCACATAGTCTTCCATCGCCTGCCGGATGGCCGCAATCCGCGCGTCGCCTTCGGCCAGATAGGCCTCCGGATAGACGAGGTTCAGCGTGCTCGGCGCGTCGCCGACGATCTCCGCGGCCTTCCGCCAGTATTCGGGCTGGCTGGTAAACTGGTCGCAGGCGACAACCGCCCATTTTTCAAAATCTGCCGCAGCGTCGGGCAGAAGGATATCCGCCGGGAGAAAACAGGCCTGCATCTCGCTCATTCCTTTCGCATCGGCGCGCCGCCGCACGCGGCGCGTTTGTCCTTTGGATTAAACCCCCGTGCCGTCGAACGCCGGAATGAACGCGCCGTCCGCCGAGCCGAGTTCCTGCCGATAACCGTTCAGCCCGACGGCCTCCATATAGGCCAGCACGCGGGCATATTCCTTCTTCTTGATCTTTCTGTCCATGCCGGGGATGGAGAGCGCCCGGCCGCAGGGCGTGTACTGCCCCATCAGCGAAACCGGGATTCCCGGAAAATCGTCGCAGATTTGTTCCAGAATCCGAATACTGTCCCCCGTCAGCCCCGGCAGAACGAGGTGGCGGATCAGCGTGCCGCGCGTCATCATGCCGTCCTGATCGTAGACGGGCGCGCCCGTCTGACGCACCATTTCCTCAATCGCCGCATGCGCCGTGTCGGGGTAATCCCGCGCGCCGGAGAGCATCGCCGCCATGTTCGGGTCGATGTATTTGTAATCCGGCAGATAGATATCCACCGCGCCCTCCAGCATGCGCAGCGTCTCCACGCTTTCATAGCCGCTGCTGTTGTAGACGATCGGGATGCTCGGCCTGTACAGCGCCAGCGCGTCGAGCACGGCGGGAACGAAGTGCGCCGCCGTCACGAGGTTGATGTTGTGCGCGCCCTGCGCCTCCAGCTCGCGGAAGATCTCCGAAAGCCGCTTCGGCGTGACGATCTTCCCCTCGCCCCGCTGGCTGATGCTTTCATTCTGGCAGAACACGCACCGCAGCCCGCAGCCGGAAAAGAAGACCGCGCCGCTGCCGCGCGTACCGCTGATGCAGGGCTCCTCCCACCGGTGCAGCGCCGCGCGCGCGATTTTGGGCAGCGTGCCCATGCGGCAAACGCCCGTGCCGCGCTCCGGCGCGCGCTCCGCGCCGCAGTTTCTGGGGCAAAGCGTGCAGATCATAGGTCGATAAACGCCTCGAATCGCGGCAGGATGCCGACGCCATCCGGGAAGTGGGCGGCGAACTGCGGAATGGCGTGGCTCGGGAAGGAGTTGCCCTCGATGAACACCGGGCCATCCGGCGTGATCGCCACGTCCCAGGCGACAAAGCGCACCTGCGGAACGACGTGCATCGCCTTCAGGCACATCGCCTTGACCTCTTCCCAGTAGGGGATCTGCGTGCCGGGGATGCGCTTTCCGGTCATCGGGTGGAATTCAAAGGCCTCGCCCGCCTTGTTCGCGCCCACACCGCTGATCACGCCCGTATCCAGATTGATCGGCGCGGCCATGCCGCCGCAATCGACGTTGTCCATCACCTTGCCGTTGCCGATGCGGATATAGGCGTAGACGATGCCTTCCTTTTTGTCGCCCAGCAGCGTCGCGACGCGGATGGTGTTGACCGAGGTCGGGCAGAGCGCGGCAATCGCCTCATGCTGGATGACCTTGTCCTCCACAATGCCGATGCCCGCCGCCTTGAGGCGCGCGTAGAGCGCGTGAACGTCTGCATAATCCTCCGGCGTGCATTTGAGAATCCCCTGCCCGCTCGAACCGTCGATCGGCTTGCAGATGATATCGCCGCGCCCCTGCACGAACTCGGCGAACTGTTCCTCCGTCGCGGTGGAGAAATTGAGCCATTCGCGCTTGACCTGCTCGTGGAAGAGCTGGTTGAACTCGGTCTTGTTGTCAAAGAAATGCCAGAATTTCTTGTCGTTCATCCGCGCGACGATGTTGTTGGAAATGCCGCGCGTGATCTGCGTGGCGCGCTGCGCGTCGTTTAAGCGGTACATCTCCGCGATTTTATAATCGACATAGCCCGCGTTGTACTTGGCGGCGCACTTGGCCATATCGGCCATCAGCCAGATGCGGCTCTTGCCCGTCTTTTTGTGCAGCATGTCGGCGGTTTTCAGCATCGCGCGGTAATCCATCTTTCTGGCGCGCTTGATGACATAGGATAGCTTTCCCATGATTGACCCCTCTCGTTTTCCATCATAGATTTGAGTTCTTTTTATTGTTTTTGAAAACGCTAAAAGCCATACGGGCGCATTTTCATGTTCTGATTATATTCCATTTGGCGCTTTTTGGCAAGCAGAGCCTGATAGACGCCATTTGGACACAACAGCAAACGCCCCTCCCCGGTCAGGGGAAGGAGCGCCTGATCTTTTTTACAGCGCCGCCTTGATCTTCTCGATCATCTCGGCGTATTGCGCGTCGGTCAGCTTCGTCTGGCCGGGGTTCATGGCGAACACGCCGCCCCATTCAAAGCCGTCCCTGTATTTCGGCACGAGATGGACGTGCAGGTGGCAGCCCATGTCGCCATACGCGCCGTAGTTGAGCTTATCCGGATGAAAGGCGGCGTGAATCGCCTTTGCCGCGCGCGCAATAGCCGCAATTCGGGTCTTTCACGGGAAAACCTCCTGTCATTTTTTGCTGATCTTATTATACATGCCGCCATACACATAAGCAACGGAAAAGTAAATCAAAAAGAGGGCTCCCTTTCGGAAGTCCTCTTTGTTTGATCGTTTAGACCGGGTATCACTCAAGGATCTTGGTGACAA
>UQNM01000031.1 GCA_900542395.1 uncultured Eubacteriales bacterium | reverse complement strand
GAGCGAAAAAGATGGTGCGCGGATTAAGCCATTTTAACAAGAATTAGTATTACTTTGCGCGCGGCTGATCGCAGTATTTGCAGCGCATCGCGCCGCCCTTTCGCTCGCGGTTCTTCGCGCCGCAGCCCGAACAGACCCACTGCACATACTCGTATTCCGGCGTATACAGCTTCACCGTCCGCTCATCCGCGTTGATTTGCAGGTTTTGCAGGTAGCCGCCGCTGACGAGCGCCCTGAGCTTTTGGGGCGCTTTGGCGGAGGAAAGCGTGGTTTGAAGCTGATCGAAGGTCAGGCTTTCCTCCGGCGTGGCGAGCAGCGTCCCCGCGATGCGACGGGCGCTGGCGCTCCGCCGGTAGTGCGCGAAGGTGCGCACGACCGGCGTGAACAGCGCGGCCAGCAGCAGCACCGCCATCACGCTGGAGAGCGTCTTGCCTTCCCTGAACAGGTCAATGCCCGCGGATGCCGCGCCCAGCCCGAAGATCGTGCAGACCGCCACAACGGGGATCGACAGCTGCCTTTTCTCCTGCGCCTTTTTCGTCAGATATGGATTCGTCGTGTTTCCGGCCATTATTCGTTCACCGCCGCCTGACACGCTTCAAACGCCTCGTAGGGATCGCCGCCGCCGATGACCGCATAGATGCCGTCGCCGTATTCTTCCATGTAGCGCATCGGCTCGCTAATCAGATAATAGAGTTCATTTTCGCCGGGAACGACGTCCTCCACCAGATTGCAGGCGCGGCAGGCGACATAGAGCTTGTCGTTGTAGTGATCGACGCGGAACTGCGCGTAGAAGATTTCGCTGTTGATCAGCGTGGTCAGCACCGCCAGCGGTTCAAAGGCCGCCTCTTCCCCCTGAATCGGCGCGTCCACGGTCACGGACAGCATATCGTCGTCCACAAAGACCATCACATTCACATATTCCAGCGCGTTTTCAAGGGCAAAGCTCATCGAAAACGTGTAGTCGTCGTATTCGTACTCGTATCCGTTCTCGTCCAGAAAGCCCTGAACCATGTTCTTCATCTGGTCTTCCTTGTTCATCGGGGCGGATTCGGCGAGCGCCGCGCCCGTCAGGGTCAGCATCATCACCAGCGCCAGCGCAAGCATCATCATTTTCTTCATCAAATACATCCTCCTTTTGATTGGTTTTTTCGTCAGTTAGATTCCTTCGGGCGCAAAGTGCATCATCATGGAACCGAAATAATCCATGTCGAAGCCCTGCGCCGTGGGCACGAGGTTCAGCGCCTGCGTGTAGTAATCCATCACCACGCCGTCCGCCTCGCCCGCGTCCGTGGGCACCTTGCCGTAAGCCCACGTCAGGCCGGGGATATTCGCGCCCGCCATGACGAAGGCCACCGTGCCATCCGCGTTGAGCAGCACGGAATATTCGTATCCGCCCAGCATGGCGGCGGACATGTTGTAGCCGTTCACATCCGCGTCGGTCATCACGTATTTCTTCCCGATCTCGATGCCCGCGCCGCCCTGCGCCGCAGGCGCTTCGGACACGGCGGGTTCGGGCATGGGTTCCGCGGTGGGCTCAGCCGTCGGTTCTGCGACGGGCGCTTCGGGCGCGTCGCCGGTGCGCTCGCACCAAAGCGTCGCGTCGCTCATTTCGATGGCGAGCGTTCCGTCCTCGCGCAGGGTAGCGGCAAATTCGCCGTCCAGAACGGGCACGATCAGCGCGAAGTCGTTCATGCTGCAGGGCAGGCCATCCATCGTCATGCCCTGCAGGGTCAAATCACAGGTATCGCCGTAGACGACCAGCGTATCGCCCGCCATGTCCGCCGTCTCCGCCGGGAGCGTCAGGCCGTCCATCGTGACGCGAACGACCGTCCAAACGCCCTTGATCTCCTCAAGCGTGGCGCTCTCGTCGATGACCGGGATGGACGTGCCAGCCGCCTCCGGCTTCTCGCGGCTCAGCGTCATCATCGCGCCGTCCTCGGAGAGCGAAAGCACGCCGTCCCTGAGCGTGAAGACCATCGTGCCCGCCACAAGCGCGTCGTCCTGCATCGCGCATTGGCGGTGATCCACATCGCCGCCCATGTTCATCTCGGCCGTGCCGTCCGCGCCGATGGTCACGGTCACATCGAGGCCGAGGTCGGCCAGCGGGTAGGCCTCGCCGTCCAGCTCCATGTTCAGGCCGTACCACGTTCCCTGATATTCCTCGGGGATGTCGGCGCTCTGCGCGGCGGGTTCGGGCGCCGCTTCGGGCTCGGCAGTCGCTTCCGGTGCAGCAGTCGCTTCCGGTTCGGGGGTCATTTCGGGCTTGGCCGGTTCGCCGTTCGCCTGCGCAGGCGCGGCGATTTCAGCGCCCGCTTCCAGCTTCAATTCCGGCAGCAGCGCGGACAGATCCGGCGCTTCGGGCCGCATGTGCGCGCAAGCGCCCATCACCACGGTCACTTCCACCGGCGAGCTGTTCCAGCTCACGCACTTCTGCGCCCGTTTCAGGTTTTCCTCGCTCATGCCCTCGGGCACATGCACAGTCAGCTTCGGCGCGACGTTCATCATCAGCCCATTGGGCGACGCAGTCAAATCGCAGCCGTCGAAGCAGACCTCGGCGAGGTTCGGGCAGTTGACGATGCAGTTCTCGCCAAACATCTTCACCTTGTCGGTGAAATGCAGGCTGGTCAGGCTCTGGCACTCGGCAAACGCGCCGTATTCCACGTTCTCCGCATCGGCGACGAAGGTCTTCAGCCCGGAGAAGCCGAACGCCTGCTGGCCGATGCTAATGAGATGCTCGCCGAAGTACAGGTTGCCCAGCGGGCCCGCGCTGTCAAAGGCGTAGTTGTCGATTCTGCGCACGCCGTTGACAAAGATCACGTTGTTCAGGCTCCGGCAGAGCATGAACTGGCTCGAGCCGGTGCTCTCCAGCGGCGCGTAGCAGACGAAGGTTTCAAGCTGCTGGCAGTAGCCGAGCATCATGTCGGGCAGCTCCCGAATGGTTTCCGGCAGCACCAACGTGCGCAGGTGCACCCATTCGGTGCGGTTGGTTTCCACGGAGGAATCGGTGTAATCGTGGCAGGAATCGAAGGCGTTGTAGTTGGCGAAGCCCACCACGGTCACGCCGTCGATTTCGCGCGGCACCACCACGTCCACGTCGGTTCCCGTATAGGCGGAAATCAGGCCGGTCTCCGGGTCGAAGTCGAAATTCTCCGCGGCGGTCGGCTCGAAGGGCATCTTCGCGAACTTCGTCGCCTCGCCCTCGCGTAGGATGGGGTCATACCACGGGCGGGCAAGGGTCTCGTTCCACGCGGCCACCTGCTCGTCGGTCGCGTCGGCGGACAAGCGGAGCTCCACATTCGTACCCTCCACGGCGGAGAGCGGGAAGCTGCCCTTTTCCGGGATGACCAGATGCGCCAGCTTCGTATCCGCAAAGGCGCGCTCGCCCACGTTGACGTCGCTGCGCAGGGTTACGCGCTCCAGCGCCGCGCCCTCGAACGCGCCCGTGCCGATGACGGCCACGTTTTGGAGATCGACCGTGTTCAGCATCGTGCCCGCGAACGCGCCCGCACCGATGACGGCCGCGTTTTGGAGATCGGCCGTGCTCAGCTTCGTGCCCGCGAACGCGCTTTCCCCGATTTCGGTCACACCCTCGCCCAGCGCCAGCGTCGTCACCCCGCTGCCCTCAAACATATGCGCCGGAATCGCGCCGGTTTCAACCGTCACATCGGCCAATTCGGGCAGGTTGGCGAATACGCCCGCGGGGATGAGCGCCGGGTCGCACTTGATGACCAGCTTTTTCAGCCCGGTCAGCCCATCCAGCGCGCCCTCCCCGATCTCGGTCAGGGATTCGGGCAGGGTCAGCGCCTCCAGCTTCGCGCAGCCCGCGAACGCCCGCGCGCCGATGGTGGTCACGGAATCGAACAGATCCACGTTTTGCAGGGCGCTGTCCATGAAGGCCTCCGCGCCGATGGTCGTAAACGCATCGTTGTGCGAGACGGAGAAATATTCGATGGTCTGGCTGCCCTTGAACACGCCGTCGCCCAGCCCGACGACCGGCTCCTTGGAAACCGTGAGGTGGGGATGGATGCGCGTCTTTGTGCCGGTATACTGGGTCAGCATGCGGTTTTCGTACTGATACGATCCCTTTTCGGGGGACGAGGCCGTCGGGTCCTGCGCGCGCCAGACGCGGCATGTCAGCCCCAGCGCGTCCACATACGCCTGCCACTGCTGCATCTGCTGCCTGGTGCCGCGGTCGCTCAGGTCGATATCCGCCAGATAATCGCAGCCCGCAAAGACGTTTTCGCCCAGCGCAGGCGGGGTCTCGCTGTTCAAAACGACGTATTGAATGTTGTAATCGCCCTTGAACGCATTGGAACCAATCGCTTCGAGCGTCGAGGGCAGATAGAGGTCGCCCATGTTTCTGCAGTTTTCAAACGCGCTGTCGCCGATGGTCTTCAATCCCTCGGGCAGCTCCAGCGCGTCGGTCACGCCGATGGCATAGAAGGCGTAAGCGCCGATATGCTCCACGCTCGGCAATTCCAACACGTTGCTTCTGTAGGCGTTGTAGAACGCATAATCCCCGATGCGCTTCAGCGTGGAGGGGAACACGACGCGCGCCAGCGTTTCGCAGTTGTAAAATGCATTGTCGCCGATGGTTTCCAGCCCTTCGGGCAGCTCCGCCAGCGCGATATAGGTGTGCTGCGCAAATGCCTTGGGGCCGATGGCCTTCACCGCCGCGCCGCCGATGGTCTCGGGGATGGCGAGGTAGGTGGCGAAGCCGTTGTAGCTGGTGATGGTGCCGGTCGCGGGATCAAATTCGAAATCCTCCTCCGCGAAGCCGTTGTTTTCCACGACCACGGCGTTTTTGCCGCTGGGCTGGACAAGCACCTCAATCCCGGCGCGTTCAAACGCCTCCGCGTACGCCTCCAGCTCGTCATCCGGAACATAGGCCACCGCGTCCTCCGCGATGAGGCTGAAGCATCCCTTGTCGATCAGCGGGCAGACGCCCTCGAAGGTGATCTTCCGCAGCGCGTCACAGAAGCGGAACGAGTTCTCGCCGATATAGCGCACGCCCGCGGGAATGGTGACTTCCTCAAGCGATTCGCAGCTGAAAAAGTTCATTCGGTTGATGACGACCAGGCTCTGGGGCAGGGTGACGCTCGTCATGTTTTCGCACCCCGAGACGGCGTTGCTCCTCAGCTCAAGCACCGTTTCCGGCAGCGTCAGCGAGGTGATCGCCTCCGAGCTGAACACGCTGACGCCGATCACATCCACCGTGTAGCCGTCGATCTCGGCGGGCACGGTCACGTCGCCGCCCGCGCCGTTGTAGCCGCGGAGTATGGCGTAATTCAGGTCGTAATTCCAATCGGTGGATTCTGCCGCCGCCCAGACGCAGACCGTCAGCGTCAGCAGCGTGAGAGCCAGACACAGCCATTTTTTCATGGATTGATTCCTCCGTTTCTGTTTTTTATGTTTCACCAATATCCAATTTTGTCCGCGTCGATTTCATATTCACGCATCAACGCTTCAAAAAATGCTTGAATAGCGCCCTTCTTTTCATAATAGCCGTCGGGAAAGCTGTTTGTGCCGACAGCGTCGATCCCGTTCCCGTCTTCAAACGCGACATTCAGCGAGAAGCTTTCGCCGTCCAGCACGGTGCTGTCTTCCTGCCGATAGCCGTCCCATGCCGCCAGATCCAATTCGTCCAGCAGCGCGGAAAACGACGCCAGATCCGCATCGGTCACGGGCAGCACGAAGGTATAGGCAAGATACAGCTCGATGGCAGCGAGGCGGCCCCGCTTCGTTTCCCCAATCTGATAGCTGCGCATCTGATCGACGGACATGCCCGAGCAGGAAAACGCGAAGGTTTTCACCGTCGGCATGTCTTCGTGCGGCGCGGCTCCGGCAAAGCGCGGGCACAGGCACAGCGCCAGCGCGGTGAGAAAGCCCGTAAGCGTCCATTTCCATCGTCTTTTCATGGCGTCGTCCCCTTTCTTACAGCGCGTCCATCGCGGCGACCAGATAAGCGGGGGTTACGGAAGCATAGAGAAATGCGTCGATGCGGCGATCCTGCCGGGCGCAGACGACCTGACGCGCCAGCTCCGAGTCGCTGTTTTCGTCGCAGAGCAGCGCGAACTTGCACCCCGGAATCTTCGCGCTCAGGCGGTCGATCAGGCTCAGGCGGCTTTCCAGCGTATACGCGCTCAGGCGGCTGACCTCCATCAGCAGGATATCCGCCGGCATGGCGGCGCACAGGGAGAGCGCGTCGCCCGTCCGTCCGGGCAGAATCTGCTCCACCCGAAACTCCCGCGTTTCCGTCAGCGCGTGGGCAATCGCCTCCGACAGAAGCGTATTCTGCATGCTGACCACGATGTTCTTCATGTTACTTCCCCCTTGCATACTCAGTGTAGCAGAAAAACGCGCATCGCACATCAACCGTTTGGCTATTTTTTAACGCTAAAAAGCGCAGACTCTGCTCAAATGGGCAGAGCCTGCGCTTTTTTCTCAAGCAGTAAATAAGCAAAAAGCAAATTCCCCACAAAAAGCGGGCGCGCGATGCGCGCCCCTACGGGGGCGGCGGTACAATGCACGGTTGCTTTTTTTCGCAATGTTGTAGGGGCGCGCATCGCGCGCCCGTTATCAGAATTTGCGCATTGACTGTCTCCTGAAATCGGCCTGATTCAGTTTCTTCGGTTCAAAATGACCAGCCCGCTTTCCCGCGCGCGGACGGCCAGCTCGGTGCGGTTGCGGAAGCCCGTTTTCTCCAGCATATTCAGGATATGCGTCTTGACGGTAGCCACGGACATGTTCAGCCGGTCGGCGATTTCCTGATTGGTGTCGCCGCTGGTGATTTCGCGAAGGATATCCAGCTCGCGCTCGGTGAACTGGTAGCTGCTGGCCATCCCCAGCGTCAGCTCCGGCGAAGCGCCGGGATAGACGGATTCGCCGTTCATCGTGCGTTCCATCACGTCCAGCAGGCTTTCGCGCTGCTCTTCCTTGTACCAGAAGCTCTCCACGCCGATTTCCTTCGCCCGTTTCAGATAGGAACACTCCGGCATGGAGGTCACGATGATAATTTTGATCTGCGGAAAGGCGCGCTTGATCCGCGCCGCCGCGTCCAGCCCGTTTTCGCCGTCCCGCGTAATCACGTCCATCAGGATGAGATCCACCGGGAAGCGCAGACAGTAAACGTCCGCCAGCGCGGCGTTGTCAATCGAAAGCGCCAGCTCGAACCGCTCGGAGGCCTGCACCCGCAGTTCAAACAGCTCGCGGGGCATGGTCTGATCCTCGACGATCATCACCTTGTATTTCATTCCATCGCCTGCCTTTCCCGCTGCAAAATCAGCGTCAGTTGAAAGCGCGGAAGAACGGCAATCTCCATCGCGCCGCCCGCGGCTTCCGTCCGCGTGCGCAGCGCGGTGAGGCCGCTCCCCTCGACAATCGGCGCGGCGGGCACAGCGCCGTCGTTCAGATAGCGAACCTTCCATGCGGACGCGGTCTTCTCACCGAAAATCTCAAGGCGCGTCCCGCCCGCGTGGCGCACCAGATTCGTCAGGCACTCGTGCGCGGCGGCCTCCACCAGCTGCGCGTTTTCCGTGCCCTCCTCGGGGAACGATCCGCTGCGCGCGATGGTCACGCCAATCGCCTTCGCCGCGCGGGAGAGCTGTTCAAAGGTATCCGGCCGCTGTTCCTCGACGGCCTTCCCCAGCAGAAGCCGGGTGTTCTGCCGCCACGCGGCGCGGACGGCCTCCGCGTCGCCCTGCGCTCCGGAAAGAAACTGCCGGGTTTGCAGCAGCGCGCGGCCGATGCGGTCGTGGATGCGGGTTTTGGCGCGCAGAATCTCCTTTTCGCGGGTCGCCTCCTGTACGTCCTGCCCGTATTGCCGAAGCCGTCGGTTCATGGCTTTCAGGCGCAGGTTATCCTTCTCCAGCGCATGGCGAAGCCGCGCCTCTTCGGTGATGTTCGTGCCGATGATCTGGTAGACGACCCACCCGGCCATCTCCATCCGCCTGCGCTCAAAGCTCCACGTCTGCCCGTTTTCCAGCGAGACGATGGGCTGGGCTTCAACCGCGCGCCAGAAGGTGTTCGCGTTGAGCAGCGCCTCCCCCGTGAGCTGATGGCTCAATTCGTCCATTTTCAGGTTTTTCAGGCAGGGCTGGCCGTTTTCCCACGCAAAGCACAGCGCGGAGGGCAGGTGATCGCAGCTCTCCTTGATGGAGAACGGCGAAAGCTGCCGCCTGCTCCCGCGGAGCATCAGGCACAGCGCCAAAAGGCTGAGCGCCGTCGATATCAGCGCGGCGGCCGTCCAGAGCGGCGCATGCGCAAGCGTTTCGCAATCCGGCAGGCGGGCCAGCAGCACGGACAGCAGCGCAAAATCCGGCGCGGCAACGGCCAGACAGAGCGCAAAGGCCGCCCGCCGACGGCGGCGCGCCGCGCTCATGCCGCCAAGCAGCGCGGCGACGGTTCCAATCAGCAGCAGCGTGCAGAGCAATCCGGCGTCAAGCGCGTTCATCCGCCGTCACCTCCCCGTTCAAAGGAGAGCGTCGCGCACGGCGCGCCGTCCGCATCGTCAATCGTCAGCCGTCCCTTTTGCGCGTAGGCGCTTTCATCCGGCAGACCCGCCGCATCCTCGAGCATCAGCCGAACGGAAAAGCGCGCGCCGCATTCCACCCGAACCATCATCGCGCTGAGCGAGGGCAGCGCCGCTTCCAGACAATCCTCAAAGAAATCATAAGCCGTCTGTGCGTCCCGGCTGCCGACGCTGCCGCTCCCCTCCTGATGCAGCGCGCAGGCAACGCCGTATTGCGTCAGATAGGTCAGCGACTCCCGGATGCAGTGCGTCAGCTCCTCCGCCGGCACGGTCTCCTTCTTTTCGCAGATCAGCGCGAGGTTGACCCTGCGCTTGACGTATGCACCCAGCAGACAGACGTGTTTCAGGCTCTGCGCGGTTCCGTCCTCCAGCAGCCGATTGATTTGGAGGAGCTGCGGCTCGACGAGCCGAAGCATCGCATCCATGAGCCGGTTCTTCTCCTCGATCTCCGCGCGCTGGCGCTTCAGCTCGTTCTCGGCCTGAATCAGCTCGTTTTCCTCCGAAAGCCGCGCGTTGACCTCCGAAAGCTGCGCCCGGATTCGGTTGATTTTCGAAATATCCTCCACCCAATAGACGCGCCCGCCCCGAATCGGCGCGCTTTGCAGCCGCGTATCCGCATCCAGCAGGACGGGCTCGCGCGCCGCTTCCCGAAGCTGCTGCCGGGTGAGCACGGGCGCGCTCTGCGCGCGATAGCGCGTCCACCCCTGACTGTCCACAATCTGTGCAGCGGCGGTGGATTCCGCAAAGAAATAGCGGTAGTAGCCGTTGGTCGGCACCAGCCCGACCTGAAGACAGCTCTCCCAAAACGCCGCGAACGTCAGGCAGAGACATTCCGGCGTCTTGTGCAGGGTATAGAGGTTGACAAAGCTCAGCACGCAGAGGGCAAACCCGCCCCCAAACGCGAGAAACGGCACCCACACGAGCCTCCGGCTTTCGCAAACGCGGCACTTGCGGTAAACCATCACGCCGGTCGCCAGCAGCAGCGCAACCGACCACGCCATCGCGAGGTAATATACCCAGCCGTGGATATACGCCGCCTCCAGCGTCTCCGCGCCCAAGGCGGGGCGAAACGCCTGATGATGCAGGTTGTTGGTCAAAACGCCGCCGATCAGCAGCGCCGCCGGGAGATACATCAAATGCCACAAGCCCGGAAACGCTTCGTCCTCCCTCCGCCCCATCTGCAACGCGGCAAACAGGCTGAAAAGCGGTGCGAGCACCTGCGGCACATAGTACAGATACCACAGGTATCGGTTGATCTCTCCAACCTCAAAGAAGCGGTATTTCACCGCGCGCAGAAACAGCCACAGCACCGCCATCGCGCAGCCGAGCATCAGGTAGCGCCGCACCCCTCGATGCAGGATTCGATGCGAAATGGAAAATCCCCACGCCATGGCCAGCCCGATGTAGATCAGGTTGGTCAGCAGGAAGAACGCGGCGGATGGCAGCAGCGGCGCGGAACGATCGAGCTGGCGAAACACGCCGGCGAGGATGAACAGCCCGAGCGCCAGACAGATTTTCACCATCGAGCGCCGTTTAACGCCAGCCATTCGCCCACCTCCCACCTAAACCGCGCAGACGGGCGCACCCGCCGCGCGCTTAAAAGTATATTTACTATATCATAAAAGCGCCCCAAAAGCCAGCGTCGGCGGTTTGTGTCTTCGCGCGTCGTTGTCAAATTCTTTTGGGGCGCATCCTGACAATCTCCCTTGTTTTTCAACAACCGTGCGACGACGGCAGGGATATGACCAACCCGCAGTCCGGAGAACAATTATCGCATGTACACATTAGAGGATGTTCGTCGATTGTATGATTGCTGCGGCTTTACCGCAGTGGGTTTCTCCATTCGAGAAGTAGAGCAGAATAAAGCTGCCGTCGGTTGTGTCGATCAGTTCCACGCGCTCATAGCCCATATTCACGGCGTTCCCGCGTTGGAAAGAAGCGTTTTTCGCGCCCTCCGCAGCGGCGTTTTTTTCGCACAGTGGCAGACTGAAGGAGTCAGGCTTCATATTCAAGACTCCTTTTCATTCAGTGTGCTTTCTCTCATAAACCGCAGCCGCAATGCACCAGATCACGATGGCGGTATTCGTGCCGCTCCGGCTCATCACGGACATCCATGTGGCCACCGGCACCTGCATCCCGATGTGCACCCCCAGATAGGTGGAAAACCACGCCATGGTGGCCACGATAGTAGGCGCGGTTGAAAAAGCCGGCGTCCCTTCCTCACGCTGTTCCGTTTTCATTCGATGACTCCGGATACCTGATCAAATCATACAGCTTTCCAAATTCGCCGATATCCCGCACTCCGACAAGCTCCATTCCGAGATGAATGTACTTGCTGCACTTGGACTTGGCGTCTGTCTCCAGGATCACCGGCACGCCCAGCCGGTCGCCCTCGGCAAAGGCGATATCCATGACCTTGCGCATATAGCCCTGCCCCTGATATTTTTCGCGCACACAGACAAGCCCTACAAAGATATACGGCTTCTTCTCCCTGTCCATGCGATCCTGAAGCGATGCGCCGCCGCGTTTGACGGCCATAGCGAAGCGCAGAAGCCGTTTCAGACTGGAATTGCGCAGCATCCCTTTCGCAATGGGACACATGGTTTTGAGTCCCATCTTCTCCTTCGGCAGTTTGTAAGCGATATAGCCCTCGCCGCGCTCGCTGGTGGTGTGCAGAAAGCCGCCCCGCAGCATCCCGCGCACATAGGCACAGATATATTCTTCTGTCGCTTTCTGACCGGAAAACGCGGCGGTCATCCCCGTTTCCTGTCCGTAATCGTAATAGCCGAAGGCATGACCGATATCGCGGATGGATTTTTCGTCCAATGTTGTAACTTTCATTGTATTTCACTTAGTGAACAAATACCGCCATAATTGCCGCCAGCGCCGCCGCTATGACTGCCATACCCACCGTGCCAAAAAGCCACTTTTTCTGTTTGTCTTTCGCGATGATGTAAGGCTTCAAATCTTCCGTGCCGGGGATTGTCCATGCGTTGGTATGTCCCACCCAATAGCCGTCAATCCCAAAGCGGTCAATGAGATTCATAACGGACAAGATGACCAGCAGTTGCCAGAAACCCCAAACGAAGCCCTTGCGCCGTTTATCCCATAGACACAGACCAGCACATAGACGATATAGCCGGGAATACAGACAGCTTTGAACAGCAGGCTGTTGCGCCGGATACGTTCCGGGCTTGTCAACCCCAGTTTTACGCATCGCTGCTGCACTGCCGGGGCGTAGAGATGCGCCATGCCCACCGCGCCCTTTCGGATGCCCACTGCGCAGACGAGAACCAGCAGAGCCCCCAGTCCAAGACCTTCCAGAATTACCCGCAAAAGCATTACTTATTCCTCCTGTACCCGTTTTCGTCCCGGTATTCGGGATGCTCCTTTAAGTACGGATCCCTGTCGCCGCAGATGGCGTAGTCGCACTTACAGCCATTCGCGCAGGTGGTCGTCCGCACCAGCCTTGCGTGAAGCAGCTCCATGGATGCATAATCCACATTGCACAGGGCGGGCATGATCTCCGTAAGACCGTGGCGGATAGCAAACTCCGCTGCGGGACAAGCGGTAAATTCATAATAGATGGGCTTATCTTTAGCGTAAGGCGCCACCGTCATCTCATAATCGTGCCACTTGTCACATCCCGCTTTTGCCCATAGAAATGCCTTGTACATCAGCTTCCTCCAGAACGGCTTGTTGCAGTCCACAAATTTCAGTTTGCGGAAGGACGGCAGGATCAGGTTTTCCTCGATTTCCTCGATTTCGCGGAAGGATGTGACGGCTTTGCAGACCACATAATAGCTCATAATGGCGATACAGTCATAGGTGCCGCCTACGCCGTTGTGGAAGTTCTGTCTGCCGCCCAAATCGGTTCGCCAGTCTGAAAGAAAGTCCACATACTTCCGCTGCACCTTTTCCCAAACAGCCTCTCGCTCGGCTTGCGGATAGTGCAGAGCGATTTTTGCCCGTATTTCTTTCTTGCAGGGTTTGGAATACAGCACATGGCAGCTGTGGTCGAAATGCAAATCATTGTCCTTCATCTATTTGCCTCCTCCCCGCTTTCCGTTTGTGTAAACAAGGTCGTTGTCCGCTTTGCCTCGTCCTGTGTGGATTTGTATTCCGTTCCCGGCTCGTCCGGATTAAAGCCGTCGTAAGCCACAAGCACCACATGATAGACCTTTGCCATCTCCTCTGCTATGGGGAACGCCCCATGATAGCATACGCCGCCTCCGGGCAGCATCACCATCAACTCCGGATTTCCTTGTCCAAATTCAAAGTATTTCATCTGCACACCCTCCACAGCAGTCCGTATCCGGCAGCAGCAACAGCACCGGAGTGATTCTGAAATTTGCAGCCTCTTATCTTCCCACGCCTTTCAGGTACCCGCTCTTTGCTTTTTCCTCAGTATCATCGGATTCATCATAGGCATCATAAGGCGCATCGGGATCGTGGACTCTTTTTTTGAAGGGCGAACACAGCTCATTTTTATGTGCAAAGGCAAAATCCATGTTGTCCGTCCAGCCAGTGTGGCCGGTAATGAACAGCGGATGAAGCCCACGTTTTTTCAGCTTTTTCTCCAGCAGCGTCAAAGACTTCACCGCCAGCTTGTTATCCTCTGCCAACGCAGAAATAAAGCTGTAGCCGCCGTCCGCGCCAAACCAGAGGGTATCGCCGGTAAAGAGATATTTCCCGTCCACAAGGTATACCATATGCCCCCATGTATGACCGGGAACCAGGAAACACTCGATCTTGATGCCGTCAATGTCAAAGATCTCTCCATCGTGAAGCAACCGTTTTTCGTTGCAGATGGTCACCCGCGGCAGCTTGTAGAGATGATAGAGAACCTTGCGGTGTGCTTCTCCGGTCAGATACCGGTTTTCGATCTCGCCGATGTACAGCTTTGCATTCCGAAACAATCCCGGACTGTCCGCTTCTACCGCGCCCACATGGTCGGTATCCTGATGGGTGATGAGGATGTGCCGGATGGAATGCGGATCGATCCCCAGCCAGTTCATTTTCTCTGCCAGCCGGTCATAGTTGTATCCGGCATCGATCATCATGGTAGTATCGCCCTTGCGGTAAAAGAAGATATTTGCCACCCACTCCCGCACACAGGCGACATTTTCATCGATCCAGCCTGTGTTCAAAGGCTTGAAGATTTCCTTGCCCCGGTACATCCGGCTCATTGCTTTTCTTTGGAATTCCGTTGCTTTTTTCGACATAATCTCTCCTCATTTCCGCGCCGTTATATAGTTAGTTTATGCTAACCATCGAGTCTTGGAAAAGCCGCATCTCTGCGGCCTTCCGCTTATTCAAATAACTCCCTGCAAGCGCCGTACACCAGCGTTTCCAGCACCTGCGGATACAGTTCCCCGGTCTGCTCCTTATGGGAAACGGTCAAAATCAGTCCCCGCGCCGTAGCGGCAGCCAAGGACGTGCCTCGATTCGGCACAAGATCATATTTCTCTAAAAGCTGACGGATGTGCGTCTCGTCATCGTGGTAGTGGATATTTTTGACGCTCTCCGGCAATCTCTGCAAAAGCAGTTTCGCGTCCTTCTCAATGAAAACCATGTCGCCGGTATCGGACAGCCGCCGACAGACGGCAAGAACCGCCTTTGTCAGCTGATCCACGGAGGTTTTCTTCATTTCCAGCGTGACAGAACAATGCCTCGTTTCTTTCAGCAACGCCCTGCGGAGCTGCTCAGTCTCATAATCGGTAAAAGCCAAGGTTTTGCCTACTAAAATATGACCGTTTTAGTTCTTTCGGTCATATTATACTGCGCTTCTTTCCGGTTTACAAGAGCTGTGGGGAAAAACAATCTACGACAAGTTTTTCGGCGAGGACATTTGGTTAGCCTTGACAAACGTTTTAGCGTATGATACAGTATACACGCAAAAAAAGGAGCTGCTGACGGGCGGAAAATGCGTCCTTCAAACGACTTCCAAAGGGAGTTGAAAAAGCATGAATTACGGTTTAACTGCGGCGGCAGTGCTGGGCGCGCTGGCTCTGTCCGCGTCGAAAGAGCCGCAACACAATTTGATGAAGCTGCCCTCTTTCAAAGGGATTCTCGAGGTGCGAGCCAGCATCCCCGGCCGTATGCGGCTGTATGTGCCGTCCCTTTCGGGCAGCATGGATCAGGCCGAGCAGGCGCGGGAGCAGCTGCTCGGCACGGGCGTGGTGCATCGCGTGGAGCTTGAGCCGCGCACGGGCAGCATGCTCGTGTGCTATGACGAGCGCAAGGTTGAGGCTGCTGTCATCGAGGGCGCGGTCATCAAGCTGCTAGGTCTGGACGCGGTCATCAGCGGCAAGCAGAAAAGCCGCATGGAAAGCGGCCTGCATACCATTCTGGATGCGGTGGATCGCGGCGTGATGGGCGCGACCAACGGCCTGATGGATGGCAAAATGCTCGCCGGAACGGCGCTTTCCGTGCTGGCAATTAGGGAGTGGCGGCTCGTGGGTCTGGCTGTGCCGGGCGCAATGACGCTGCTCTGGTGGGCTGCCCGCCTGTTCGGGGGGGATCGCCTGTGAATATCGTTGGAGAAACGTTTCTGCGCCACTGCCTCAAGCCGCGTGTGGAATGCGACCTGCCGGGGCGGCTGCGCATGCGCTTCCGCCACAGCGAGCAGTTGTCCAAGGAGGCACTGCCCTATCTGCATTATGTTCAGGATGTTTTGACGATGCTCCCCGGCGTAACGGATGTCACCGTCAACGCGCGCATCGGCACGGCGCTCGTGCTCTATGACGCGCAGACGACCAGCAGCCGCCGGATTCTGCGCTGGGTGGATATCGTTGTGGACACAGGACTTGAAATCGCCAAAGAGATCAAGCCGGAGGAGGTCAACGAACAGAAGCTGGAGCAGATTGTGCGCCAGCGGCTGATCCTGCGGCTTCCGCAAGTCAAAGAAGGTTGAAAAAATGCTTCGCAGAGAATCAAACAAGGATTGGATGAAGGGGCAGATCGCCAGCAGCCTGCCGGGGCGGCTTCGCCTGCGGGTTGACGGGCTTGGCTTTCTGTTTGACGCGCGCATGGACGTAGCCGGGGAGCTGGCCACGATTGCCGGCGTGCGCCGTGTGCAGGTGACGCCCTGCACGGGCAGCGTTTTGCTGGAATACGATCAAAATAAGCTGGATTCCGCAGCACTGGTGGAATGCGCGGATATGGTGCTGGCACGCTATGCGATGCCCGCCCTGCGCGCACGCCACGCAAGCGGCAAGGAAGAAACGGCTGAGCAGCCGATGACGACCGCCCGTCTGGCCAAGCGGCTGGCGGTGAACGCGGGCGCAATGGTGCTGGGCAACACGCTCTTTACCGCCCCGCTGCTGGGCGGCTCGCTGGCGAATTTCACCTCGCTGGAAGCGTTGGCGAGCCTCGGTCTTTCCGCGCCGATGACCAAGAGCGCGCTCGAAGGACTCCGAAAGGACATGCGGCCCAACGCCGACTTCCTGACCGTGACCTCCATCGTCGCCAGCCTGATGCTCGGCACGCCGCATTCCGCGCTGATGATTTTGGCGCTGTCGGATTTGGCCGAGCTGATGACTTCTTACACCATCGAGCGGACACGTTCTTCCATCAAGAAGATGCTCTCCGCAGACGACGGCGACGTGTGGAAGGTGCTGGAGGACGGCCGTGTGGCGCGCACCCCGATTGCGCAGCTGCACGCGGGCGACACCGTAGCCGTTCACACGGGCGAAAAGATTGCGGTGGACGGCGCGATTGCTTCCGGCGTGGCCGTCATTGACCAGAGCGCGATCACCGGCGAGTTTGTGCCGGTTGAAAAGCGCGCGGGCGACGAGGTCTTCGCGGGCACGGTGGTCAAGAGCGGCAACATTCAGGTCAAGGCGAACAAGGTCGGCGATCAGACGGTGGTTTCCCGCATCGTGGGCATGGTGGAAGCCAGCGAGCTGAAAAAAGCGCCGATTCAGCGCTATGCGGATAGATTCTCGAATTATCTCGTTCCGCTGAACTTCCTGCTCTGCCTGTCTGTCTGGCTGGTGACGCATAACGCACAGAAGGCGCTGAAGATGCTGGTCATCGATTATTCGTGCGGCATCAAGCTCTCCACGGCGACGGCGTTCTCCGCGGCGATCAACACGGCGGTCAAGCAGGGCGTGCTCATTAAGGGCGGCGCATACATCGAGCAAATGAGCAGCGCGAACACCGTGCTGCTGGATAAGACCGGCACCGTGACCGAGGGCAAGCCGAAGGTCGTTTCCATGGTCGTTCTGGATGACGAGATGGACGAGCGCGAGGTGCTGGCCTATGCCATGGCGGCGGAGGAGACGAGCACACATCCGCTGGCCAGCGCGATTCTGGGCTACGGTCGTCAGATCGGCGCGCAGGCGCTCGACCACGGCGAGACTATCACCGAGGTTTCGCGCGGCAGCCGAACCGATGTGGACGGGCATATCGTCCGCGTCGGCAATATGAAATACATGAAGGAAAACGGCGTGACCACAGCGAAAGCCGTTCCGGACGGTCAGGGCGCGATTCCGAATTACGTCGGCATAGATGACAAGCTCGTGGCGGTGCTGTTCGCGATGGACAGCCCGCGCGACAACGTGCGCCGCGCGGTCAATGCTCTGCGCTATGACGGCGTAGGCGATATTGAGATTTTGACAGGCGATATGGAGCCGCAGGCGCGCGCCGTGGCCGAGCAGGTCGGCGTGGACGGCTTCAAGGCGCAGCTCCTGCCGGAGCAGAAGGCGGAAGCGGTGCTTCGCTTGCAGACGCAGGGCAACGGCGTGGTGATGGTCGGCGACGGCATCAACGACGCGCCTGCGCTGGCATATGCGGACGTGGGCATTTCGCTGGGCAGCAAGTCCACGGATATCGCGATGGAGACCAGCGACGTGGTTATCAGCCGCGACGACCCGATGATGATTCCCGAACTGCGCAAGCTCTCCCGCGCGACGATGCACATCGTGCAGCAGAACTTCGCCATCGTCATCGGCATCAACACGGTCGGTCTGATTCTGGGCGCGGCCAGCGGTATTTCCGTGATGATGAGCGCGCTGATGCACAACGCGTCTACGATTCTGGTCGTTGCGAACTCGCTGCGGCTGATGTTTTTCCCGCCGATGGAGGGCCGCTGACCGATGAGAAACGAAAAAGGAGCGCTTCACCTCGAAGTGCTCAGCGCGATGCCGGGGCGCATCCGCTTTCAGTTGGAAAAGCCGATTAAGAGCGACGTGCCGTTTCTGGGCATCAAGGGCGTGACGCGCTGCCGTTATAATCCGCGCATCGGAACGCTGCTGTGCGAATACGACCAGCTCACGGTGACGGAAGAGCAGCTGCTGGTGAAAATCGGCGCGGTTTACGCGGGGCTGGTCGGCACGGCGCTGCTGCACATCAAGCATTCCGAAGAGGAAGGCTTTTCGATGGCGCCGAGCGGCTATCTGGCGCTGTGCTGCATTGCGCTGGACGGATCGCTGACGCTGATGGGCTCGACGCTAACGCGGTTTACGCGCTGGCTTTCAGTCGGTGCGACGCTGGCGGCGGTGGCCGAGCACGGCTATCAGGAACTGCACGCGCGCGGCAGTTTTGACCCGGAAGTCATGTCTGTGGTATACTTAATCAATTCCATCGGCAAGACGAACGGCATGCAGGCCAGCGCACTGGCCTGGGCGCTGACGTTTGGCCGCCACCTGATTCCGCAGGAGCCGCGCGAACAGGTCTACATGGTGCGGCGCGCGGGCAACTCCATCAACCTGACCCCGGTGAAGGGCAGCGGCGACGGGGACGGCGTGGCCTACGCGGGCAGCATGCTCCAGCGCGGCATGGAAATGATGGCGAAGAAGGGGTAAAGGAAAATGTTGGGGCGTTGCCCCAAACCGGAAACCTGGACTTCCCGACATCAAAACAGCGATTTTCCCATTTATCGCAAAGCGATAAATGTAGTGGGAAATCCAAGAACCTCAGGTTCTTGGCAGGGTTTGGGACAGCGTCCCAAATGTTCTATCAGACAGACAGGAGGACAAAATGATGTTTAGCTGGAATAATCCGATGGTCAAGGGCGTTTTGATCGGCGTAGGCGCGAGCCTGGTGGGCTTTGCGGTCTACAAGCACAACGAGGAAAAGGTGGATGCGTTTCTAAACCGCCACGGCGTGAAGGTGAAAACCCCGACCGCAGGCTTTGAGACCATGTCCGTCGAGGATCTGATGCGCACCAAGGAGACCATTGAGGATCTCATCGCCGAGAAGGAGCTTCAGGAGCAGAGCGTGACCGTCGAGGGCGCGGCTGTTGCGGCGGAAGCGTAAAAAGAGAAGATTCATCTCAAAGGGAGCTGTCAGGCTAAAAACCTGGCAGCTCTTTGTATTCGCTAAAATGTAAGTGATGCAAAAGGGCGCGAAAAAGTTATACTAATTCGCAGTTAAAATGCTTAACAGAGCGCATCAGATTTTTTGTTCTGACGAAGCCAAGTGAAGTGAGGCGTACTGGAGGTACGTTGAACGGAACGAGGCAAAGTCAGAGCGAAAAAGATGGTGCGCGGATTAAGCCATTTTAACAAGAATTAGTATTAGCAGGCTCGGGACAAAAAAACGAGCCATCCGGTCAAGAGCTTCACAAGTGGCTTCGCCACCCTTGACTGTCTGCTCCCAATCTGCTGCACAGCGGCCAAGGCAAGCATGGACAGGCCACGCTTGCCTGCAATCCGCTTCCTACTTCTTCTATGAAACAAAATCCCCCATAATGCAGCCCCGAATTCTTTCCGTGTTCGAGAGTCCGCATTATGGGGGCACGTCATTCGTCGTGTCCTTCTTTGTTTTTCGCCCTCCGAGCGAACGAATTCCGTTTATTTCGGACTCGCTTTAGGGCGTATCAAGCTCATTTCAGAATATCCATCGCAATCTGGCGATACAGCTCTGCCGCATGTAGCAATTGCGTTTTTTCGACGTATTCATCCACCGTATGCGCCTGATCCAGACTGCCCGGCCCAATGATCACCGTCGCCGCGCCTGCCTCCACCAGGAAGCATTGCTCGCAGGAAGCGCCGAAAGGCATGGGTTCTTCCGCTCGATCCAGCAGCTCGCCGGCCTTTTTTACGCAGGCGGAAACAAACGGATGCGCTTTATCCACCTCGCCGCCCGGCATGAAGAAGTGCTTCTTGAGCTCGTAGCCCTTGATGCCGTGCGCATCCAGCGCATCCTGAACCAGCTTGCGCGTCTGCGGTTCGTTCATCCCCGGCAGCACGCGGAAATCAACCAACAGCCGTACCTTTCCGGGAACCACGTTATCCTTCTCATAGCCCTGCATCATTGTCACAACGATGGACGGTGAGGGCAGAACGTCATGCTTCATCGCTTCCAACTGCGCGTTTAAGTCCTCAATCGCCATGACGGCGCGCGCCGCCTTCGCGACGGCGGTTTCCTCCGTCGAACGCAGCGCGGCGTGGCAGGCGTGCCCCAACAGATCAATATAATAGCGCGCAACGCCGCGATGCGCAACGGCCACATGCAGGTTGGTCGGCTCGCCAAGAATGGTGTATGTCGCCGCCTCATGCGTGTTCAGGAAGGCATGCATACCCAAATTGGTGTCCTCTTCGTCCGCAACAAACGTCAAACGGATCTTTCCGTTCAGAGGCGTTTTGTCGCGATAAAGCGCAATCGCAGCCGAACACATGGCCGCAACGCCGCCTTTCATATCGCACGCGCCGCGCCCGTAAATGAGATCGCCCTCTTCGGTCGTCCCGATCGCCGTATGCTTCCAGTCTCCGACGCAGGGCACGATATCCAGATGTCCGCTGTATTCCAGCGTCTTCTCGCCTTCGCCGAAACAGGCGATGAAGTTCGCGCGGTTATGGCCCAAATCCTGCACCTCGCAGGGAATCCCCTCGCGATCAAAAATCGCCTTGAGGCAGAGCGCGCCGCGCATTTCGTTTCCCGGCGGGTTGATGGTATCCTGCGCCATCAGGGCTTCAAAAATTTCCAGCGTCAAAGCGTTGTTGATCATTTTATCCGCCTCATTTCTGGTAGTGGTTGACGGCTTTCTTGAGGGAATCCATATCGCCCGGCTGCACGCTGGGAATATCGGCGTTCTCGTCGTTGAACAGCTTCAAATCGCGCAGGCCGCTGCCCGTAAGCACGCAAACCACGCGGTCGTTTTCGCCGATCACACCGTCCTCGTGCAGCTTGACCGCGGCGGCAATCGTCGCTGCGCTTGCCGGTTCGGGGATGACGGCTTCCATCTTCGCGCAGGCGCGCATCGCATCGAGAATCTTGTCATCCGGAATGGCGATGGCGCGTCCGCCGCTGCGGCGAACCGTGTCGAGCGCGGTCACACCTTCGAACGTCACCGGATCAAAGATGGCAAACGCGATGGTATCGCCGTTTTCCCACTTTTCAGTCGCCGTCTTTCCTTCGTCAAACGCTTTGACCAGCGGCGCACAGCCCGCAGCCTGCACCGCGATCATCTTGGGCAGATGATCGATCATGCCCAGCGCGTACATCTCCTCATAGCCCTTGTAAACCTTGCTGACCACAATGCCGCCGCCAACCGGGCAGACCACGTAATCCGGCGCCTCAAACTTCATGCTCCGCGCCGTTTCATAGGCGATGGTCTTATAGCCGTCGCAAGCCAGCGGGTTGTTCATCATCGTGGTGCACATGTTTTTCCAGCCAAAGATGGCCTCGCCGTCTTCCGCCATCTTCACGCAGTCGTTCACGCCGCCCACGCCGTAGATGAAATGTCCGCCGTAGGACATGTTCTGCCACGCGCGTTCCTTCACGGCTCCCGGCGGCAGCATGATGAAGCATTCCATCCCGGCCTTCGCCGCATACGCCGCCACGGCGGCCGCCGCATTGCCCGCAGAGCCGATCGCCACCTGCTTGATGCCGTCCTTCTTGGCCAGCGTCGTGGCCACTGTGGCAAAGCGATCCTTATAGGTGCCGGACGGGTTCAGCGTTTCGTTTTTCAAATACAGATTCTTCATGCCGTAAAACGCGCCCAAACGATCCGTATGGATCAGCGGGGTGTTGCCCTCGCCCATCGTCACAGGCTGAGCGTCCTCCGGAACCGTGAAGAAATCGCGGTAGCCCCAGATTCCATCTTCGCTTCCCTTGCGCAGCACATCGCGCAGATGCTCGGGATTCTTTTCAAGATCAACCGGACTTTCAATCGACGCGCCGCAGTAGGTGCAGACATAGTGGTTCTTCGGGCCGACATACGGCTTATGGCAAACGGTACATCTCATCATCGTTCTCATTCCTCCGTCATTGCTGTGTGTTCAAACGAGTTCGCCGCGGCAGATGACCTGTGCAGGATGCGCGAGCGCCTCGATATGGGTGAAAGGATCTTCTTCCAGCGTCATCAGATCGGCCGAAAGCCCTTCCCGGATTGCGCCAGTCTGGTTTTCAAGCCCCAGACAGGCGGCGGATTGCAGCGTGCCGATATGAATGGCTTCTTTTTCGCTCAGGCCGCCGCGCCGAACCATCAGCGCCAGTTCCAGCCATGTTTCATCAAATCTTGTTCCACCCGTTCCCGCATCTGTTCCGCAGACGGGCAGAAGCCCCAGCTCCGTCACGCGGCGGAAGATGGCGAACATCCGCTCTTCCTGTTCCAGCCAGAAGGTTTCGTTCGCGCCGCAGGGACGTTTTCCGCTTCTAAAATCATCCAAATTGTGATATCCGGCGGAAAGCCCCATCATAAACCAGCGCTTCCGACCGGTATAGCGGCTCATGGTTTCGGGGCAATACATGCGTTCGAGCAGGCCGTTTTCCCGGTTGCGGATGAAGCAGGCAATATGCTCGATGCAATCCACACCGCCGTCCATGCAGCGAACAAATCCTTCGGTCGTCAGGCAGTGCGCAAAGGTCGGCACATTGAGCAGATGCGCCTCCTCCACAACGGCGCGGATTTCCTCCGTCGTCAGGCTCACCCGTTCGGCCACGGAGCCCGGCGTCATCTGCCCGCCCGTGACGATCAGCTTCACCGCGTCACATCCGCGCTTTTGGCGCAGCCGCGTCTGCCGAACCATGTCCGCCGCCGTATCCGTTTCCTCGCCGAGAAAATGCAGATGGCCGCCCGTAACCGTCAGCGGCGGCCCGGCCATTTGCAGCCTCGGCAGGCTGCAAAGCATCTGCGCGCGCGGATCCTTCAGGTTCAAAAGCGCCCAGTCGCTTCCGGCGTCGCGCAGCGTGGCAACGCCGCTTTGCAGCGCCTCGCGCGCTCTTTGGGCCGCGCCGAGCACGCGCAGTTCGGGCGTATCCGCCAGATAATTCAGCCTCGCCCGCGCCGTGGCGTCAAACTCCAAATGGACATGGGTGTTGACCAGCGCAGGCAGCACATAGCCGTATTCCCGCGTCGGCAAATCCGGATACGTTTGCTTCAGCGTCGCGTAGTCGCCGACGCGCGCAATTTTGCCTTCCCGAACGAGCAATCCGGTCGCGCCGCCGTATCCGTTCGGCTCGTAAACGGCTCGAGCTTTTATGAGATAAGGTTTCATCACAAGCCCTCCGGCAAAAAGGAGTTGCCGCCTGTCCTTTGCGCAAAGACAGGCAGCAACCCGGGCATTATTGAATCAGCCCCGGCAGGAACGTGCAGATCTGCGGGAACATCATAAAGCAGAAAGCCAGCACCATGAACGTGATGATATACGGAACCATGTTCTTGGCGATGCGCATAACGGGCATCTTGGTGTAGTCTGCCAGCACATACAGAATACTGCCGACCGGCGGCGTGAGCAGACCCTGCGAGAACAGCAGTGTCGAGGCAACGCCAAACGCAATCGGGTTGATGCCGTACTGACGAATCACAGGCATCATAATCGGGATGAGAATCAGCATAGCCGGGGTCACGTCGATGACCATGCCGGAAATGATGATCAGCACCATGCAGGCCAGAATGATGCCCACCTTGGAGCCGATGGTCGCAACCGCCCACGCGGCAACCGCCTGCGGAATCTGGTTGAAGTTGAGGATGGTTGCCAGCAGCATCGAGAACGTGACCAGCGCCATCACCATGCCGCTGGATTTGAGCGTCTCGAGGAATACATTGTACAGTCCCTTGGGCGAAAGCTCCTTATAGATGAAGATGCCCAAGAACAGCGAATACAGGCAGCAGACAACCGACGCTTCCGTTGCCGAGAAGATGCCCAAGAGAATACCGCTCAACAGGATCACCGGGGAGAGCAGCGCAGGCACCGCACGCCAGAGCGCGCGGAGACGCTCCTTCCATTCCACGCGCGGGCTGACGGGGTAATTGCGCTTCTTTGCGGTGAAGAACACGATCAGGCACATGGCAGCCGCCATGATGATGCCCGGAACCACACCCGCGATGAACAGCGTACCGACGGATTCCTCGGCCATCATCGCGTAAAGCACCATGCCGGTGCTGGGCGGAATAATCGGCCCCAAGCAGGAAGACGCGCCCGTGATTGCCGCGGAAAAATCGTCGTCAAAGCCCTGATCCTTCATGGCCTTCAGCTCGATGGCGCCGATTCCGCCGGTATCGGCCAGCGCGCTGCCGGACATGCCGGCGAAAATCACGCTGCAGAAGACGTTGACATGACCCAGACCGCCGGGGATATGCCCGACCAGCGTGTTGCAGAAATCAAAGATGCGCGTTGCCACGCCGCCGGCGTTCATAATCGTGCCGGCCAGCATGAAAAACGGAATCGCCAGCATGCTGAACGAATCGCCGACCGCCATAATCAGCCGCTGAATCATCAGCGTCTGCGGCATGCCGCTGGAGAGCATGAACCAGACCGAACCGGTCAGCATGGAGAACGACATCGGCACGCCGATCAACGCCAGCGCAACGATCATAATGATCATAAACCAAATCATCGTTCTTCCTCCTTACGCTTTTTCAATCGTATCCGGCTCAAAAACCAGAATACTCTTGAGAATCAAGTGGATGACGGTCAGCACGCAGCCCACCGGCAAAGAGTAATACAGATACTTGAACGGAATGCGCATCATCGAAGTCAGGAACTTGCCATTCTTGCCGATGAACTTCATGGCGATCGGCAGCAGTCGAATGAACACGATTATCATAACGACGTTGCCCAGCACGGTCGTCAGCTTTTTGGCCTTGGGCGGCAGCACGTCACGGAACGCGGTGATACCGGTATGCGCGTCCACAGCCACGCAATACGCGCAGCCGAAATAGCTGATCCAGACGAAGGAATAACGCGCGAATTCCTCACTCCAGGCAATCGGCGCATTAAAGATGTAGCGGCTGATCACCTGACAGGTCATCACGATCAGCACAATGGCAAACCAGAAGACCATGATCGCGCCTTCCGCCTTCGCCATCGCCTTGTTGATTTTAGAAATGACTTTCAAGGAAAACTCTCCTCTCACGCTTCATGCAAAGAGCGTTTTAACCCAGCATTGCCTCCCTAATCAGGAGGGAGGCAATGGAAGGATTGAAATTAGTCAGCCAGCTTGGTGATGATGTCGTACAGATCCGGCGCAAGGTTGGAATACTCGTCCACGATGCCGGAGAGCGCCTGCTTGAAGGACTCCACGTCGATCTCCTCGTACGGGATCACCTTCACGCCATCCGCCTCAGCCTTGACGTAAGATTCGTCGGAATCCTTACGGGTCTGATCGGCCAGCTCCTTCTCAACCTCAGCGAAGGTATCCAGAACAATCTTCTGATACTCTTCCGGCAGAGAAGCCAGAGAATCGTTGTTCATCACGAAGAACACGCACTGGAGCGCATGACGGGTATCGGAGAAGTGCTTGGCAATTTCCGTCAGCTTCCAGGTCTGGTGAGCCCAGAGCGCATGGTCAGCGCCGTCCACGATGCCCTGAGAGAGGCTCATATACTGGTCAGCCGCAGCGGTCGGCGTCGGAACGTAGCCCATCGCGGTGCCGATCTCGATCAGAGAAGCGGAATCCGGCACGCGCAGCTTCAGTCCTGCGAGATCGGCGGTGGAGTACACGTCGCGCGTCTTGTTCAGAATGCCCTTGAACGCCTGATTGAAGGTCATCACGAAGGTCACGCCCTGAGCGTCGCCGTGCTCCTTGAGCCAAGCCTGATAATCCTCGGAAGCGAGGACACGGTCGAAATGATCAAAGCTGGTGAAGAGGAACGGGCAGTCAAAAACCTTGAACGCCTCGTCCCACTCGGACCACTGGCCCGGGCCGATGCAGACAATGTCCAGATCGCCGTTGGTGCACATCACGCCGAGATCGTGCTCGCTGCCCAGCGTACCGGCATAGGTACGGGAGAACGTAACGTCGCCGTTGGTGCGCTCGGTGATCAGGTCCAGCGCCTTATCCATATAAATGGTCGAGCTCTGCTCCTGAGAAACGGCCGTGCTGAACGTCATTTCGTACTTCGCGGCGCTGGCGACAGCCGCAACGCTCAGACTCATTGTCAGAGCCGCAGCCATAGCAAGGAACTTCTTCATGGGAAAATCCTCCTTCGATTGGTTTGACGGGATTCGTCAAAATTGTTGGCTTAAAGATATCACCTTTTCCTCCTTGTGTCAATACATTCCACAAAATATTCTAAATTTTTTTCTGATTTTCTGTTTTTCTCAGAAAAATAGTCAATTTTGTCTTGACCGATTCCCCGAATGCGTTTATACTGATGGACATAAGAAATCTAACTTTTTTTATGATTTCTTTCATCTCTTCTTTGTATCTTCCCCATGCGGTCATGGACGCCCATGACCGCAGCGACAAATCGTTTCTTTATCATAAAAAGGAGGAGTATCCCATGGCAAACGTTTACGACAAGCTCAAGGAAATGAATCTCACCCTTCCGACCCCGCCTGCAAAAGGCGGTCTGTACACGCCCGTGATGGAGTTCGGCGATCACCTGCTGTATTGCTCCGGCTGCGGCCCGCAGCTCAATGGCACCAGCATCGACGGCAAGCTCGGCCAGGATCTGACCGTGGAACAGGGTCAGGAAGCCGCCAAGCGCTGTATGCTCAACCTGCTGGCCAATCTGGACGCCAAACTCGGCGACCTCAACCGCATCAAGCGCTTCGTGAAGGTGCTCGCCTTCGTCAACAGCGCGGATGATTTCACCCAGCAGCCGCAGGTCGTCAACGGCGGCTCTCAGTTGCTGCTTGACCTGTATGGCGAGGAGCGCGGCCTTCCGGCGCGTACCGCGATGGGCGTCAATGCCACACCGGGCAACATCTCCGTTGAAATCGAGCTGCTGGCGGAATACGAATAATCCGGCCGCGCGTTTTTTCTTCCCCCAGTCCTGCGCCGTTTTCGGTGCTTGAAGAGAGGAGCTTTCCGCATGAAGCCTTTTGAAATCGAAGTGCCGCACAGCGCCGAAACGGTTTCGGATTTGGCGCGCGCCCAGTACGCGGCTTCGCATCAAACGGCGCGTCTGATTCAGGTCATCACCGCCGTGGTTTGCCTGCTGATCGGCATTCGCGTCATCGGCCACGTCGCGGAGCCCTTCAATTATTTCTTCTCGCTCTACGGCTGTCTGGCCATCGTTTTTATCAACGTTCCCGCCAAGAGCACAGCCGACCGCACCGTGAAGCAGATTCAGGCCAGCGGAAAAGCCTTTCCCTGTTCGGTGTTTGTCTTTGGCGAAAAGGGCTTCAACGTTCGCCCCAAGGGCGACAGTGGAAAGGGCGAAAACATCGCCTATGCCCAATGCCATCGGCTGCTCCGTTATCGTCATGCGACCTATTTTTTCTTAAATGAACAAGCTGCTTTCATCTTTCCGGATCATTGCATCAAGGGACAATCGCCGGATGCGTTTCGAGCATTTCTTTCTCTCAGAACCGGAAAGCCGTGCCGCACGCTGTATCCGTGGTTAACCGCATCCCTTCGCTCGATCATCAAAGAGAAGAAAGCCGGCTGATTCATAACACCTTCTTCCAATATAAAGACCGCTTTTGCTGAGCAAAAGCGGTCTTTATATTGGATTTGACTTTCTTTTTTTACTCACGAATCTCGCTCGGTCACGGATACTGCTTTGTTTTCTGCTCCTGTTCGCTGTGGATTTCGTCCAGATAATTGTACAGCGTAAATTTGGAAATTCCCAAATAGCGGCAGATTTTCGGCCCCGATTTCGTAATCAACAGCGCGCCCTTTTGATCCAAATAGCTGATGACCTGCTTTTTCTCTTCCTTGGTCATCTCTTCCGGCGCCTTGCCGATCTGCTCCGTGCCTTCCTTCATCAGATAGTCCAGCAGCTCGCTAACGTCGTTGGTGAAGAACTCCTTGCTGACCTCCTGTTCGCCCGGCCTCACGCACGGAAACAACGTCACCCCCGAAAGTCGGTGCTGCATCATAATATATTCGGTAACATCCAGATTGATGCACAGCGCGCCAACCTTGTTTCCTTTTTCATCGGTCAAATACAGCGAGGATGAGCGAAGCATCCGGCCGTCCTGCGTCTGTGTGATGTAATTGAGCTGGTTGGATCCATCCGTTGTGCCGCGCATAACTTCCAACCCCAAATTGCTGCCACCGTCGCCAACTTTCCGGCCGGAAACGTGCCCGTTTTCAATGGCAACAATCGTCGATTCGTAATCCTTGGACCAGTCATGCAGCACAACTTCG
This sequence comes from uncultured Eubacteriales bacterium, assembly GCA_900542395.1. Classification (GTDB taxonomy): domain Bacteria; phylum Bacillota; class Clostridia; order Christensenellales; family Aristaeellaceae; genus Ventricola. Next base: position 556 of record UQNM01000031.1, on the reverse strand, counting down.
CAATCCGGCCCGAATTGAGCGGCAATCAGCTTCATCACGCTTTCCAACAGTCGCTGGCTCTCTCTTTCCATGCTTCATTACACCTTTCAGTTTATACAAAACCAACAAAGCCCCTGCTCCAGCGGCGGTTTCTTTGTTTTTATGTATATTTTTCTTAACGCCAATCAGAATTTTTTTCATCTCTTCTTTTCTTATTGTACCGCGTTTTTTGTGTTATTGCAATATTTTTTCTTTCATCCTCAAAAAATATGTTTGAATTGAAAGAATTCCCGCTGTACGCGGGGGCGTTGCAGCGGGAGTCGTCGTTCGCTCATTTGAGCGTTTCGTTTATCCAATTTTCGTTGAAAACACGCAGAAATCCGAGTAGACCCTTCCGCCTTACACAAATACTGCTTTCCACCTCTTACCGCTTTGATTCCGCGCGATTTTTGCGTTTACACATTCAGAATAGATCTTGCGTTTCTTCACGGAATGTCCTTTATACTCATCGATATTTAATTTATACTATTTTTCTTCTAAAAACGTGATAAATGTGTTATACTGTAAGTGGTGATGA
>UQNM01000030.1 GCA_900542395.1 uncultured Eubacteriales bacterium | reverse complement strand
CGCCCTCCTCGCGGGTCGCGAACGCCTCCAAAATGCTCTCGATGTTGGAGGCCACGTAATCCGCCTGCGCGCGCTTGACCTTGAGCCGCGCCACCTGCCAAACGTTGTTTCTGTCGATTTTTCTGAGTTCCAGCATTTCTTCTTACTCCACCCTCACACTTTTTACGCCAAAATACTGCGCCATGGCTTCGTTCGTCCAGAACGCCGCGTCCTCGTAGGCGGTGGGCTTTCCGGTCACGGTCTGCACCGTCCACGCGGGCAGAACCACGTCGTCCGCCGCCCCGGCCGCCTCGCACAGCGCATATTCGCGCTGAAACTGCGCGATATACGCATCCTGCGTGCCGTCAAGCTGGTCGCTCACCAGCTTTTCATAATTGCGGAGCTGACCGCCGCACAGGCATACCGCCAGCGCCGCCGCCGCCAGCGCGAAGCAGGCGATTTTTCCCCGCCCCGCCGCCAGCGCCGCGCGCTTTTTCGGCCTGACGCGCGCCAGCGCCATCATGCAGATGACCGGCGCGAACAGCAGCACATAGCTGTGATACATATTGATGACGCGCCCCGAACCCGCGTACCCGGAGGAATACATGTGCGGAATAATCATCGCGCAGAGCATCAGATAGCCGCCCAGCAGCGTAAAGCCGATCCGCGGCAGGCCCTCCCCCGTCTCCCCGCGCTCGTTCATCCGTCGGCTCGCCGCCGGCAATGCCAGCAGCAGCAGCGCCAAAAGCGGCGTTTTGAGCATGAACCGCAGGATGTATTTCACCGCGTCGCGCAGCGTCCAGCCGATTGAGGCCAGCAGATAGCCAAGCCCGCTCTCGTGCGCGCCGTCCGCCGCCATGCGCACGCTGTTGCCCGGCGCGATCACCGAAATCAGCAGCCCCACGCCGATGGGCAAAAGCATCATCGCCGTGCGCACCGCCGCCGCGCGCTCAAGCGCCGCCGCCCGCCAGAGGGCCAGCATCAGCAGCGCCGCCGCCGTCATCATCGCCGTGATGTAATTATCCATCCCCAGCGCGAAGAGCAGCGCCCAGCAGAGCGCAAAGGCGAGGATCGTCCCCGCCCCGCGAACCGGGCGCTCGCTCAGGCTGTCCCCCAGCGCGAGCGTCATCAGCGCGACGGCCTGCGCGCCCATGTAAAACCACGCGCCGTTGAACCAGTACACGCCCTCCACGATATCCGGCAGAAACAGGAGCTGCGCGGCGGAAAGCGCGGCAAACGCGGCGCGCCACGGCAGATTCAGCCGATTTTGCAGAAAATGCTGTAAAAAGACGCGCGTTCCGATCAGAATGAGCCCCAGCAGCACAAAGACGTGCGCGCCGTAGTGCTCAAGGGAGAACACCGCCGGGTTGAGCGTCATCATCAGCACGCCCGTCACCGTGCCCTGCCAGTCGCGCCATGTGCGCAGGGTATAGCTCAGCGCGTCCTTGAGCACGTGCAGGATGCTGCCGGTCTGCACCCACGTCGGGTGCGTATAGACGGCGAAGGTGAAATCATCCGTCGCCGGGTGCGCCGCCTCCGCGCCGAGGAAAAACGGCAGGAGCAGCAGCGCCCAGACCAGCGCCGCCGCCACCGGAAGCGCCTTTTTGAAGGTTTTCATGTCACATCCGTCCCTCCTTCATGTCGATATCCTTAAAGTCGTTCATTTCAAGGTTATCGGCAATGCTGCGGTCGTCCGCGCCGAGCATCAGCTGCCTGCGCATGCCGAGGCTCTCGCGCGGGTCGGTGATCTTCGCCGGGCCGTTGACACAGCCGCCCTCGCAGACCATGCCCTCGATCATCGTCTCGTTGAGCTTGCCCGCGCGCAGCAGCATCAGCGCCTTCTTGCACTCCGCCGCGCCGGAGCACTTGACGCAGCTGACCGGCATATCGAATTTCTCCTCGGCGAGCACTTCCTGCACCGCCGCCGTCACGCCGCCGGCCGCCGCGAAGTTCTTGCCGTATTTGCTGCCCTGCTGCACGTCGCCGGAGGCCATCGCCTCGGGGTCGATGTGCTTCGCTTCGAACATGGCATACAATTCGTCGAACGTCAGCACGTAATCCGCGCCGATCTTCCCCGCGTCCTTGTAGCGCTTGACCTCGCTCTTTTTGGCGATGCACGGCCCGATGAACACGACCACCGCACCGGGATGCTTCTTCTTGATAAAGCGCGCCGTCGCCACCATCGGGGAGACGGTGTGGCTCACCTTGTCCAGCAGCGCCGGGTAGTGCTTGGCGACCATGTTGTAGAAGGCCGGGCAGCAGCTCGTGGTCATGTGGCCGCCCTCGCGCGCGACCTCCTTGGCCTCCTGTGCCTCATAGTAGGCCGTCGCGTCCGCGCCGAGGGACACCTCCATCGCGTCGGCAAAGCCCAGACGCTGGAGCGCCTTGATCATCTCGCCCACGTTCACGCCGCCGAACTGCCCCTCGATGGAAGGCGCGAAGCAGGCATAGACCTCCTGCTTTTCATCGCGAATGGCCTCGATGACGTCGGTAATCATCGACACATCGGAAATCGCGGAGAACGGGCAGGCGACGGTGCAGTTGCCGCAGGAGATGCACTTGCTGTAGTCGATGGATGCGCGGCGGTTTTTCTTATCCACCGAGATCGCGTCCACCGGGCAGGAGCGCACACAGGGACGACGCGCGTCGGCGATGGCGTTGTACGGGCAGGCCTGCGCGCACATGCCGCACTCGCGGCACTTGTCCGGGTTGATGATCGCGCCCTGATGGGTCATGGTAATCGCGCCGAAGCGGCAGGCTTGCAGGCAGCGCTGCGCCATGCAATGCTGGCAGTTGCTGGTGACGGTGTAGCGCTGCAGGGGACAGCCCTCGCAGGCGCTGTTCATAACGGCGACCGGCTGATCGGTGAAGGTATAGTGGTTTTCGCCGTCGTACACGGACGCGCGGCCGCAGGCCCAGTCCACGCGGTTGCGCAGCACCTCGCGCTCACGGTAGACGCAGCAGCGGTGGGTCGGCTGGCTGCCGTGCGGCACGATTTCCAGCGGAATGAACTCCTTGTGCGCCTCCAGCGTGCCTTCAAAGCAGTATTTCGCGACGTGCACGAGCACCTCGCGCTTGCGGTCAATGCGATCAATCATACGTTTCCTCCCTGAAAGGATACGGTTGAGGCTTTGCCCCTAACCCCACCAGAAACCCGAGATTTCTGGATTTCCCATTGGCATGCGCGGCCGTGGCCAATGGCGTTACGCGCCAAATTCATCCTTGCACCGCGCGAGCATCTGCCGAATCGGAAGCTGATACGGGCAGCGCTTTTCGCACGCGCCGCAGCCGACGCAGTCCCCGGCCTTCTTGCCCATGGCCGCATAGCGCTGCTTCGCCCAGTCGCCCAAGCCGTAGCGATTCAGATAGCCTTCCAGCACGAAGATGCCGCTGATGGCGATGCCCGCCGTGCAGGGCTGGCAATAATTGCAGCGGCGGCAGAACTGCGTGCCCAGCTCCCGGCGGATCACATCGAGCTGCGCGCGCTCCGCCTCGTTCAGCGGGGACGCATCCTCGATGGCCTCGATATTCTGGTCGATTTCGCGCACATCGTACATGCCCGGAATCACGACGGAGACATTTTCGTTGCGCCCGATGAAGCGCATCGCCAGCCGCGCATCCTCCAGCGCGCCGCCCGCCATCGGCTTCATGCAGATGAAACCGACGTTCTGCTCGCGGCACTTCTGCATCAGCGCCTCGCCCTGCGTCTCCACGATGTTGTAGGGGAACATGACGGTTTCCACCCAATCCATCGTCAGCGCCTTTTCAAACACGCCCGCCATGTGCGCCGTCACGCCGATATGGCCGATCTTGCCCGCCGCCTTGGCCGCCAAAAGCGCCTCCAGCGCGCCGCCGGGCGCGGTCACCTGCTCCAGCTCCGCAAGGGACGGGTTGTGCACCTGATACAGGTCGATGTGATCCGTGCGCAAGTTGCGCAGGCTGATCTCGATATCCCGCTCCATCTCCGCCCGCGTGCGCGCCATGGATTTGGTAGCCAGCACGAATTTCTCGCGCAGGCCGCCCTCCAGCGCCTCGCCCAAAAAGGATTCGCTGACCGTGTAGCCGCGCGCGGTATCAATGTAATTCACGCCGCGCTCGACCAGTCGCTCCATCAATTTGCGCGTAACGGCCGCATCCACCTTCTGAATCGGGATGCCGCCAAAACCCATGCGCGACACGCGCAGGCCGGTCTTTCCCAATGTCGTATATTCCATATGTACGCTCTCCCTGTCTTTCCGCTTGACGCTTGCAAAAAAGATTGAAACCTGTTGATCCACGATCTATTATAGCGTTTTTTGCTTTTCTTGGCAAGGCGGGGATGCGTGAATCGCGCCCGAATCGCTCCGCCGCAGCCGACAAGCGTTTTCCGCGCATATTGAGACGGTTTTCCGCCATACTAAGCCGCGAGCGATTGGCTCACAAACCAATATGGAGGGATTGCATCATGGAAAACCAGACGATCAACTGTTCCGTTTCTTCCTGCCGCCACCACAACGCGCAGAACCGCTGCGAACTGCGCAGCATCAACGTCTGCGCAAACTGCAACTGCCATTCCGGCAAGAGCGACGAGAGCATGTGCGGCTCCTATGAGTGCGGCTGCAAGTAACGAGAGAAACGTCGGGACGCTGTCCCAAACCCCGGCAGGAACCTGAGGTTCCTGCCGGGGTTTGAGGCAAAGCCCCAATATCTCCCCCGCTTAAACGTTGAAGCGGAAGAGCGTCACGTCGCCATCCTGCATCACATAATCCTTGCCCTCGCTGCGGACAAGCCCCTTTTCCTTGCAGGCGGTCATGGAGCCGTTCGCCTTCAAATCGTCAAAGGAAACGATCTCCGCGCGGATGAAGCCGCGCTCAAAGTCGCTGTGGATCTTGCCGGCGGCCTGCGGCGCTTTCGTGCCCTTGCGAATCGTCCACGCGCGGCACTCGTCCGCGCCGGCGGTCAGGAAGGAAATCAGACCGAGCAGATCATAACATTCGGCGATCAGGCGATCCAGACCGCTCTTGCCGATGCCCATTTCCTCGAGGAACATGTCCTTTTCCTCGTCGTCCATCTGCGCGATGTCCTCTTCGATCTTCGCGGAGATGACCAGCACCTTGGCGTTCTCGCCCGCGGCAATGGCCTTCACATCCGTCACGCCGGGGAGGCTGTCCTCGTCCTTGCCGAGGTCGTCTTCCTTGATGTTGCAGGCGTAGATCACCGGCTTGGTGGTCAGCAGGAACCACTCGCGGGCAATCTCGCGCTCCTTGTCCGTCATCGGGCAGGTGCGCGCGGGCTGGAGATTATCCAGATGCGCCAGCAGCTTTTCGCCCAGCGCGGCCTCATCGGCAAAGCGCTTTTCACCGCTCTTGAGCATCTTTGCCGCGCGCTCGGCGCGCTTGGCGACCGTCTCGCGGTCGGCGGCGATCAATTCGAGGTTGATCGTCTCGATGTCGTGCTGCGGGTTCAGGCTGTCCGCGTGGCGGATGATATCCGGATCCTCAAAGCAGCGAACGACGTGCACAATCGCCTCGCACTCGCGGATGTGGGAGAGGAACTTGTTGCCCAAGCCCTCACCGTGGCTCGCGCCCTTGACCAGACCGGCGATATCGACAAACTCGATGACGGCCGGGGTCGTCTTCTTCGGGTGATACATGGCGGAAAGCTCATCCAGCCGCTCATCCGGCACGGCGACAACGCCGGTGTTCGGCTCAATGGTGCAGAACGGGTAATTCGCCGCTTCCGCGCCCGCCTTGGTGATCGCGTTAAACAGAGTGGATTTGCCGACGTTCGGCAGACCGACAACGCCTAATTTCATATATGCTCACAGCTCCTTTGTTGCCTTGCTTGACATGCTATTCCGTTCAAAAACCTGACACGATTACTGATTATAACACACCCCTCCTCTTTTCTCAAGGCACGGCTGGATTTTCGTTGCGATTTCTATCTTATTTTTTGGATGCCGATGCTGCCGTATTCCGCCGTTTCGCGAATCGTCAGCGTCATTTTGCGCCGGATCGAAATGCTCTGAATTCGATCTCTGTCTAATCATCGCCCCAATCATCATTTATATCACTTCAAGTTCCTCACAACATATAACAAGTTCATCTCCAGAATTTATCTCCATTCCCACCGGAATAAACCTATCTCCATTAGCCAACCTTGAACCAGAATATAGTTCTTGATTCTGGTTTTGTTTGTTCTGAAGTTCCGTAATATAATCATCATTAGCCACATACATGCACTGTATATTATTCCCCCCTGCCCAAAATCTGCACGATTGCATATATATACATATAACGCTTCTAAATCTAATTATTATTTCTTCTTTTGTCATCTCATTTTTGCAATAGATTTCTACTTCTGATTTTTTCTGCTTATATTCAAAACCGTAAAAGGCGCAATCATGTATTTTAATTTTATTGATATCATCTTTATTATCAAATGAATATACCATATTTTCAGTCTTTCTCATTGAAAGTATAATGAATTCCATGGTTCTGGCACAGACTCTCCTGCAAATAATGCATTCCATTATGAGCGCTGTCCCACTCGATTAACAAACAAAATGATTTCTTTTCCCGTTTCAGATTCCTGAATGACTACCTTCCCCTTCTTTATCTCTTTGGGTATAAATTCAGAAAAAGATGCCGTATATGCTTTCCACCCCAAAGCTCTATCATCATAAAAATAGCCATAAGATAACGCTCCATCATTCTTTATAATCGTTACTCCATATCTTATTTTTCCATCATTATAATCATATCCAAATTTAGGATCGAATATACAAATTTCTTCACTCTCCGCCAGAATTCCCACTTGAATCCTCGCTGCATTTTTCGGCGTTATTTGATATCCACGCAAAAATCGTCCATCCACTGAATATACGAGAAATTGAACTTTTCCATTGTTCAAATTATCCTTTTCAAAAACGACGAGAGCCAGATTTTTCACTATATTTACATATTTGATTTCCTTATTGACATCTATATCGGCTCCATTTAATTCTTTTATCTCTTGAAATGAGTTTTTCCCAATCAAATGATCCGATGCATATATTTCTTTCTCATTCCATGCATACGATTCTTCCTTTACGAATTTCTCTCCATTTTCATAAAACACCATGTTCATTATGATCAGAAAAATCGTCAAACCTGAAAAAATAATACAAATACCTTTTTTCATTTTCCCTCGTTTGTCAATACTTCAACAACATTTGCTTAAACGGCGCTCTTCTTTGTATACCCTTTTTATTCTTCTTGGTATTCTGAACTCCGTCTATAAAGTCATCGGCTTTCTTTTTTTACACCTACGACTATTTTTGTTCTTTTTTCATAATATATCGTATATTCGTCATCAATCACCATATTTTCTTGAAAATACTTATTTTTTGTAAACGCATCCAAATATACTACTTTATTAGTTTTTTCTCCTATGTCGAATACATAAGCACGAGTCACAGGTAATGGTGGCGCAATCCTTGAATCTCGATAACTTTCCTTGAATTTTCCCGTGAAGGATATTATAAGAGGATTCATCAACACATATAAATAGGATGTCACATATATTAAAGAAAACGCCAAACTCAGAAATGATGCCGCCAAATATTTTTTATCATGCACAACAGAGACTATTGCCAAAAATAATCCCATTATACCCACGATACACCCTGTCGAAAAAATACGGTATCTTATTCCATCTAAAATCACTTTAATTCTCCCTTTACTTCATTAAGACTTTTTTCACCATCAATCCCACATTCCTTATTATAATACAGCTTAGTTTCTTCATCGTAAACATATTCTCGATATCTAAATAGGTTTTCCGTACCGAGCGTCGCCACCATGCTTCCGCTCTTGCTGATCGGATTACCCCTCGCATCATAACCATATTCTACCACCTGCGTACCATTCGCGTCAATCAGCGCAACCACATCGCCCTGCAAATGGTAGACGTAGAAGTAATCGATATCGTTATAGGTAACCATGCCGGACTTTCCCTGCGCATCATAGAAGAAATGCAGATCATGGCCGCCCTGCGTCATGTGGACGACATTTTTGCCATTCAGCGTATAGTCGGTCGTTACGCCGTTGACAACCTTTTTAATTCGCAGGCCGTATTTCAAAAAGCAAAGAGCCTAACTATCTGGCAAATGCCGATAGCAGACTCTTGTACCTCATTAATTAACTATTACAAATTATGTAAAAAACTCATATTATCAAATTGCAGAATTATTCCAGAATTCTAATACATTATGGTTTTTTGATTAGTTTTTCATACCCTCTATTTTATTAATATACTTTACAAGTTCCTCCATTTCATCTTCAATTAAGAATGTGCAATCTGAAACTCTAATATGACGGCCTTTCCATAAAAAGTAACTTTTCAAATAAATGCCTCTATTCTCATTATATGCAACGCAATACACTTGCGTCGGTATCACATCTTCTATAATTACATCAATAGTATTGTTACTTAAATAAACTGGACTTTTTTCTACCAAATTCTTCTGGTAGTTCAAAATTTCATTCTCATAATTTATCTGATCTTCGAGTTGTAGCGGTACTAATTCTTTCAGCGATGTAAAATAAAATGAACGTCCAGCTACAAGTCCAACATTGCTTATAGAATTATTTCCTTCCCATATTACAATAAAAACACCATCTACCGCTTTCCAATACGAATACAGAATCCTACTATTCGACCAATAAACCGAAGATTCTCCAATTTTCAGAGGAATCCTATACAGTATTCTTCGAATTTCCGGAGCACATTCATAATATCTATCTACCGCTCCAGGAAATTCTTTTGTAATCTCTTCGTATGTTGCAGCAGTATGGTAACCATTTACAGAATCATACGGAATACACCCAAACTGATCTGCAAAGAGTTTAGACTCTGTAAAATCTTTTATATGATACCCTTCTTCAGCAAAGGAAATTCTGATGCACATCATCATTATACAAATTATCAACACTTTCATTCTTCTCATCATACTTATCCTTTCCTATCCACACTTAAAACATATGGCATATCCCATTCTTCTTCATTTTGCAAAATATATCTATCGTCATAAAATTCTACATGTTCAACGATCTCTTTTCCATCATTATCACGGCAATAATCAACCAAGAAAACACCTTTAGATTTTAAAACTATAGTATCCAAATTGATCAATACACAAATTTTCTAATTCAATTCCCATTTGCATGGAATTAGGAACTTCACACGCTGAATAGTCCATATATTCTATAAGCTGGATTTTTTCTGAAACCAGTTTCCAAATTTTTTGCACATTTTCTACCTGTACCATGCAAATACTAGGTGTAAGCTGTAAGTATACATTCCCGTTTTTCAATAAATCTACTTGATATAAGCAATCAAAAAGTGTATCTGATTTATTCAAACTATTTATTTGTTTTTCTGTAATACACATTCCCCAGCCAATATCGGGGATTCGTTCAGAAAAACCCAATCTATAGTTTCCATTTATGGTTGAAAGTGATGTTGCTCGACAAGGCCTAAAGCAATCTGCTTTTATGCCTCCAATGCTTATCTTAAATGTAGATGATAACTGCTTTAATCTGTTTTTCCATTGATCCTGCAAATCAAACGATAAATTCATATGTTTTAGCAAATATCTAGGAATAGATACATATATATATTCAACAAACATATCTTTATTCTGTTCAATTCCACTTTCCTTCAAAATCTCATTTGCATATGCAACATTTCCGTTCAGTGAAATACACTTATGATGCAGTACAAACGTTTCGCTCCCAGATGCAAAACATTTCGATGGAAAGCAACAATTTTCCAGATCTTCTGACGAACAATTCAATATTTTATACAACCATTCTCTTTGTTCTTTTTCGCCAATAGCTGACCAATTTTTACAGCTCATATAATACATCACGCGTTTTTTCCAATCAGGTTGGATATCTTTACTTGGCGTAGAAAATTGTCGCGGTATCTTACTGGAACACAGTGACAATTTAATCTCGTCTACAGATTGATCTTCTATATTTGAAATAGAATTAATGCTGTAATTCACATCTTCTAAATCGCTTATTTTTCTCACAAGGTACCCATCTTTAGAGTCATGTATTTTTAATAACAAATCTTCACTTGAAGAAATCCAATGTTCACAGCAAGGTTTTATTTCTTCAAGGAACGAGCGATATGCCATGTTCATTTCTGGAGCAAACCCAATTGAATTTACATTATAAAAATAAAATTGATAGCAAATCGGATCAAACCAACCTGAATATCCACTCATTCTAAACACCTCAATAATCTCTTTTTTTAGATTACATTCAGTAAGGCTTGGATTATGAGCATACCGTTCATCAGCGTTTTCCAAACTAACATCTGCATTCATAAACCGTTTCCACTCCGGATTATAAACCCTGCTCCGCAGATAATACAGTCCCGTCTCTTCATCATACACATAGCCGCGATAGCGGAACGGATTCAGCGTACCAATCGTCGCTGCCAGACTGCCGGTTTTACTGATCGGATTACCCCACGCATCATAACCATATTCTACCATCTGCGTACCATTCGCGTCAATCAGCGCAACCACATCGCCCTGCAAGTTGTAGATTTTTACCATTCAGCATATAAACGTCTCTACATGCCATTTAGGGGCATTAAATGGTCGAGTCTTTTTGGGCAAAAAAAGAAAAGACCTTCGATTTCTCGAAAGTCTTTATCTTGGTCGAGGTGACAGGATTTGAACCTGCGACCTTTTGGTCCCGAACCAAACGCGCTACCAAACTGCGCTACACCTCGATATATGGAGCCAATGAAGGGACTTGAACCCTTGACCTGCGGTTTACGAAACCGCTGCTCTACCGACTGAGCCACATTGGCGTTTAGTCTCGCAAGATCACGCATCCGCCTGACAAGAATAGATTATATCAGAATCCGCGCTTCTTGTCAATACATTTTTTGTACTTTTTTCACCTGTTTTTGAAAATTCTGTCGGTCAGCCCGAAAAATCGGTTTTCACTGTTTTCCCCCGCGCGCAAATATGGTATACTACATCAAAAGGAGGTCTGCCGCTTGAAGGACAACCGCATCAATTATGATTTGGAGCGCAAACTGCGCCGCTATGCCATCGGCAATCTGATGAAATACATCGTCATCGGTCAGGGCATCGTCTTCGCGCTGATGTATATCTGGCCGACGCTGGGCTACCGGCTTTATTCTCTCATCTCGCTGACCCGCGCGGGGCTCATGCGCGGGCAAATCTGGCGGCTGGTGACGTTCGTGTTCACGCCGCCGTCCAGCTCGCCGATTTTCATCCTGTTCGCGCTGTATTTTTACTACATGATCGGCCTCGGGCTGGAAAACCAGTGGGGCAAGGTCAAGTTCAACCTGTATTATGGAGTCGGCATGCTCGGCTCGATCATTGCCGCGCTGATTACCGGCTATGGCAACAACATGTTCCTCAATCTGTCGCTGTTCTTCGCCTACGCCGCGCTGTATCCCGACGAGCAGGTGCTGCTGTTCATGTTCCTGCCGATCAAGATGAAGTATCTCGCGCTGGCCGACGCGGCGCTGTACCTGTATTATTTCATCGTCGGCGGCGCGTCCACGCGGGTGACGATCGTGCTCTGTCTGCTCAACGTCTTCCTGTTTCTCGGCGGGGACATCATCAACACCATCCGCCGCGAATCGCGCTACTGGAAAACGCGGTATAATTTCCGCAAGACCATGAGAAAGTAATCTCAAGGAGCTGTCAGGCGAACTGACAGCTCCTTTTATATCTCTCAGCCCGTCTTCCGCGCTGTCAGAATCATCCCGAACAAGCCGCCCGCGGCCAGCCCCATGCCCAAATCGGCGAGATAGGCGGTCAGCCTCGGGCTTTGCCCCATCATCAGCGCATAGCAGACGATCCCCAGCGCCATATACAGCAGCCCGACGCAAGCGCCGCGCATGGCGCCGCCGCTCTCCCCCGCGCGCATGGCGGTCGTCACGCCCGCGAGGATGGACACGAACTTCACCACCTGATTGACGGCCGTGATGGCGCGGTCGCTGGCATTCCACCAATTCAGAATCAGCGCGAAGACCGCCACGCCGATGACGGTGATCGCCGCCGCGACGAGCACCCCGCGCAGCACGGCAAACATTGCGTTTTTCTCCGTTCTGCGTGCGCTTCTTCGCGTCGTCCGCTTGAACGAGCCGACGCCCCTTGACGAAGCAAAGGTTTGATTTTCCACGTTCTTCCCCTCTCTTTCCCACGAAAAACCGCCCTGTCACAGCCAAAACTATGACGGGGCGGTTTATCTTATGCGGGAAATCAGATGAGCTGCTCGGAATCGTTGGTCACGGAGAGCTGCTCCACGTTGCGCACGGCCCAGCGGGCGATCATCATCTGGGTCTTCTGGTCGCCGACCTCGACGGTCAGCACGTCGTCCTTGATGCGGACGATGGTCGCGTAAATGCCGCCGATGGTGCAGATGCGGTCGCCAACCTTGAGGTTGTCGAGCATCGTCTTGGCTTCCTTGTCCTTCTTGCGCTGCGGACGGATCAGCAGGAAGTAGAACACGACGAAGATCAGGATCATCGGCACAAACTGCACGGCATAGTAGATGATGGTCGCGCCGGTGCCCATGGTCTCGGTCGCGGCGGCCGCGTCGGTCGTCGCGGTGGTGGCGGCGGCGTCAGCCAGCAGGTTCATAAGGGCATACTTCATGGGGAAAGACACATCCTTTCATTCATTGGGTAACTTCATTATTATAGCCTGTTTTTCCTTGTTCTGCAACTGTTGCGGGCAAATTCATCGACTGACCGCAGCGGGATTGCATCAGAAATTCCGGCTCATGTCGTAATGATTGAAGAAATCGCGGCGGAATTCCTCGTAGCGATCCTCCTCGATGGCCTTGCGGATACGCTCCATCAGCCTGAGCAGATAGCGCAGGTTGTGGATCGTCGCCAGCCGTCCGCCGGTGATCTCGCCCGCCTTGATGAGGTGGCGGATGTACGCGCGGGAGAAATTCCGGCAGGCGTAGCAGTCGCATCCCTCTTCAATCGGGCCGAAATCGTGGGCGTATTGCGCGTTGCGGATGACCAGCCGCCCCTGATCGGTGAAACAGGTGCCGTTGCGCGCGATGCGGGTGGCGAGCACGCAGTCGAACATATCAATGCCGCGATACACGCCCTCCACGAGGCAATCCGGGCTGCCCACGCCCATCAGATAGCGCGGCTTGTTCACCGGCATATAGGGCATCATCGCGTCGAGCATGCCATACATGATGGGCTTCGGCTCGCCGACGGAAAGGCCGCCGATGCCGTAGCCGGGGAAATCCATATCGCTCAGCGCCTTCGCGCTCTCGATGCGCAGATCCTCGTAAAACGCGCCCTGCACAATGCCGAACACGGCCTGATCCTCGCGCGTGTGGTATTCCTTGCAGCGCTTCGCCCAGCGGTGCGTGCGGAGCATGGCCTCCTGCGCGGTCTTGTGGTCGCAGGGATACGGCGAGCACACGTCAAACGCCATGGCGATGTCGCTGCCCAGCGCCTCCTGAATGGCCATGCTGGTCTCCGGACCGATGAACATCTTGCTGCCGTCGAGGTGGCTGCGGAAATGCACACCCTCCTCCTTGATCTTGCGCAGGCTGGCGAGCGAGAAGACCTGGAATCCGCCGGAATCGGTGAGGATCGGCTTATCCCAGCTCATAAATTTGTGCAGCCCGCCCGCCTCCTTCACCAGCGCCTCTCCTGGGCGCACGTGCAGGTGATAGGTGTTGGAGAGGATGATCTGCGCGCCGACCTCGTTCAGTTCGCGCGGGGTCGTCCCCTTGACGGTCGCCTGCGTGCCCACCGGCATGAAGATCGGGGTCTGGATGTCACCGTGCGGGGTATGCACAACGCCGCGCCGCGCATGGGTTTTCGCGTCCTTTTTGACAAGGTCAAACGTTACGGGTGATGCCATTTTTCTTTCCTTTCTGCGCCATGCGCCGTACACGCGCACGCGCCGGGAATCATTCCTTCAGCAAATCCTTGATCGGCTTCTTTTCTCCGTTGGCGGCGGTCAGCTCGTAAACCCCCGCGCCGATCATCAGAAACATTGCGCCCACGCCGAGAATCGCGAACGGGTTGCTGCTGTACAAGCGCCATACGCTGTCCAGCGCCGCGCCGGCGAAGATCGGCAAAACGCACGTCGCCAGCAGCGCGCAGCCGAAGCCCTTTTTGTGCCGCGCCTTCTCGTCGGCGCGCGCTTTGCGCGCCATCAGCTTTTTGCGCAGGGACGCGCTCAGGGAGAATTTTCCGCTTCGAATCCGGCTGCGGTTCTCCGGCTTTTTCGCCGTCACCAGACAGTAAACGCCCATGCCGATCATGACGAACATGTTCACGCAGCCGAGCATGCCGCCCACATCCGGCCTGCCGAACGCCGACATCAGCGCGACCAGCAGCATCATCGGCGCGACGCAGGCGCTGCAAAGCGCCGTGCCCATCGCGATTTTGCGCGCGTAGGCGTCGCTCTGCTTCACGTAGTCGGCGGCTTCCTCCTCGGTCATCTGCGGCCAGCGCGCCTCCGTCCGGTGCGCGCCCGCCTCTTCAAAACCCTCGCGGCGCATCCGCGCGGGGATGTCGGCGTAATCCGCCGTCGTCCGCTGCAAGGCCGCGTCGCCGCTCAGCCCCTTTTGGCGCAATTCGTCGTATCGGTCGAGCATCTGCCCGAGCAGATTCACGCGGTATACGTCCTCCATCGGCTCGTGGGCAAACGCCTCCGTCTTTTCGAGGATATACCGCTTAAACGACAGCTCAATCTCCTCGCGCGCTACCGCTCCCTGCATCAAGCGTTCCCCCTTGCGATGGTTTTGATGATTTCGCCCGCCATAATCAGCCCGACGACCGGCGGCACAAAGCTGACGCTTCCGGGCGCATGGCGGCCGTTTTGCTCGTCCGCGACGATCTTCAGCGGCTCCTCGGTGGAGTAGACGACCGTGTGGTGCGCCACGCCGCGCTTTTTGAGCTGGGTGCGCATCACGCGGCAGAGCGGGCAGACGCTGGTTTGGGCGATATCCGTCACCTTGAACCGCGTCGGGTCGAGCTTGTTGCCCGCGCCCATCGCGCTGATGGCGTACACGCCCGCCTCCTTGGCGCGGCAGATCAGCGTGACCTTCGCCTTCACCGCGTCGATGCAATCCGCAATCGCGTCAAACCGCACCAAGTCGAGCGTCTCGGCGTTCTCCGGCGTGTAAAACAGGCGCAGCGGCGTCACCTCGCAGGCCGGGTTGATGTCCCGCACCTGCTCGGCGATCACCTCGACCTTCGGGCGGCCGACGGTGGAATCCATCGCGACGGCCTGACGGTTGATGTTGGACACGCTCACCACGTCGTCGTCGATCACGGTGATATGCCCCACGCCCGCGCGCGCCAGCGCCTGCACCAAGTGCCCGCCGACGCCGCCGACGCCGAATACCGCGACGCGCGCATCGCTGAGCCGCCGCATGCCGTCCTCGCCGAAGATGAGCGCCGTTCTTACAAATCTCTCGTCCATGATGAAACAATCTTTCTTACAGCAAATGAGCCCATCCGAATTTTGCACAAATTCCGATAACGTGTTTCCGAGCGTTTACAACGTCTCTTAGAACTCGCAGTTGCCCGGCGTGCGGGGATACGGAATCACGTCGCGGATATTCTCGATATCCGTCAAATACATAATCAGGCGCTCAAAGCCCATGCCGAAGCCGGAATGGGTGCAGCCGCCGAAGCGCCGCAGGTTGACGTACCAATCCATCTGCTCCTTGGAGATGTTCAGCTCATCCATGCGCCCGGTCAGCAGATCAAGGCGCGTCTCGCGCTCGCTGCCGCCCATCAGCTCGCCGGAGCCCGGCACCAGCAGATCGACGCCGCGCACAGTCTTGCCGTCGTCGTTCTGATACATGTAGAACGCCTTGATCTCCTTCGGCCAGTCGTAGACGAACACAGGGGATTTGAAGTGCTCCTCCGTCAGATATTTCTCGTGCTCCTTGAACAGATCTTCGCCCTGCACCGCCGGATGCTCGAACGGATGCGTCGCGTGCTGCAGGATGTCGATGGCCTCCGCGTGCGTCACGCGCGCGACGTGCGACTTTGTGAGCGTCTGCAATTTTTCAATCAGGTTGCTCTTCGCGTAGCCCTGCAGGAACTCCAGCTCCGGCATGGCCTTGTCCAGCACCTCCTGCACGACGGACTTGAGGAAATCCTCCTCGATGTCCATCAGGCCGTTCAGGTCGCAGAAGCAGATTTCCGGCTCGATCATCCAAAACTCGGCCGCGTGGGTCTTCGTGTTGGAGTTCTCCGCGCGGAAGGTCGGGCCGAAGGTGTACACGCGCTTGTAGGCCAGCGCATACGTCTCCGCCTCAAGCTGACCCGTCACGGCCAGCGCGGTCGCCCGGCCGAAGAAATCGTTCTCCGCCTTGTAGGGCTTGCCCATCTCCTGATTGGTCACGGTGAAGGTGTTTCCCGCGCCCTCCGCGTCGTTCGCGGTGATCAGCGGGGTGTGCACATACACGTAGCCGCGGCTCTGGAAGTAGTTGTGCACCGCCTGCGCCGCGATGGAGCGGACGCGGAACACCGCCTGAAACAGGCGCGTGCGCGGGCGCAGATACGCGATGTCGCGCAGAAACTCGAGCGTGTGGCGCTTGGGCTGGAGCGGATAATCCTCCGTGCAGTCGCCCTCGAGGATGATCTCCGCCGCCTGCATCTCCAGCGCGCCGTTGCGGCCGGGGACGAGCTTGCCCGTCGCGCGCACGGCCGCGCCGTTGCGGATGGCCTGCACCGCGGCAAAGTCCTTCACCTGATCGTCATAAACGATCTGCATCGGCGCGAGCACCGTTCCGTCGTAGAACTCGATGAAGCCGATGCTCTTCTGCTTGCGGTGGTTGCGCACCCAGCCTTCCACCGTCACAACCTGACCTTCGAGCTCGCGGCTCTTCGCGGCCACATCCCGCAGGTCGAGCACATTCTGATTCGCCATATGATTTCCTCTTTTCCGCAGGCAAAACGCCCGCGTTTCTTTCTGTCTATACCGCTATATGATAGCAAAAACGCCCGGAAAAGGCAAGGGTTATCGCTTGCCCGCCTTCATTTCGCCATAGGTGTAGAGCATCAGCCCGACGATGACCGTCAGGCCGCCGATCATCAGCGGCGGCGTCACCTTTTCGTGGAACAGCAGCAGCGCCCAAACCGCCGCGCCGATCGGTTCGGCCAGCAGCGCGAAGGAGACCACGTCCGCGCTCACAAAGCCGAGCAGATAGGTCATCAGCGCGTGGCCGCCGAGCGTGCAGGCCACCGCCAGCACGATGATGCCGTAGAGCGATTCCCCCGTCACCGCCAGACCGCCCGCAAACGGCGAAATCAGCAGCAGAAACACCGCCGTCACGCCGTAAACGAACGTCATAAAGCCCAGCGCGGGCAGGTTGCGCCGCGCCGCGCGGCTGGTCAGCCAGTGCCCCGCGATGAACGCCGCGCCGATCAGCGCCAGCGCGTCGCCCAGCAGGCTGCCGCTTTCGCCGCCCATGGAGAGCAGGCCGATGGCCGCCGCGCCGACGACCGCGACCACCGCGCCCGGCACGGCCTCGCGCTTGATCGGCTCGTGCAGCAGCACGCCGGAAAGCGCCGCGACGAAGAGCGGCTGCGTGCACACCAGCGCCGTGGAGACGAACGTGGAGGCAAAGCTGAGCGAGGTCATCCAGCAGGTGTAATGCAGCGCGAGCAGCAGCCCCGCCGCGCAGGCCAGCGCAACCTGCTTTTTCGGCGCGCGGAGGATGGCCTGCAATTCGCCGCTCCTGAGCGCGGGAACCAGCAGCAGCAGGAAGCTGATCGCCATGCGGCCAAAGGCGACCATCACCGGCGACGCGCCGCAGGACAGCGACCACTTGACCATCGGGCCGGAGATGCTCACGCCCGTCACGGCGAGCGCCACGAGGAGCGCTTTCTTTTGATTGTTCATGGGGTCTCCCTTTCGTTTAACGCCTTTGCTTTTTTCTCAAGAAAAAGAGAGACTGCCCAGCCCTTTCGCGTGACAGCCTCCCCTTGAATCGCCCGTTGGCGCTCTGTTTATTCGTCCGTTTCTTCCGGCTGCGTTTCGGAATTTTCCCCGCCGACGTCCATATCCAGCGAATCCGCTTCCGTCTGGCCGTCTTCGCTTTCGTCTTGCTCGTCCTCGTCGCGCTCCGTCGCGGTGACGCAGACGATCCGGCTGCCTTCCTCCACGCGCATGACGCGCACGCCCTGAGACACGCGGCCGATCACGGAGATGTCGCTGACCGGCATGCGGATGATCGTGCCATCGTCGGTGATGAGCATGATGTCCTCGTCCTCGCTGACGAGAAGCTGCGCGGCCATCAGGCCGGTCTTATCCGTCAGGCGCATGGCCATGATGCCCTTGCCGCCGCGGCTCTGCACGCGGAATTCGGAAACGTCGGTGCGCTTGCCGTAGCCGTTTTGCGTGATGGCCAGCACCTGTTTGCCTTCCTCGATGCGCGCGACGGAAATCACCTCGTCGTTCTCCGCAAGGTCGAAGCTCTTCACGCCCATGGAGTTGCGGCCCATCGAGCGGATGTCCGTCTCCTTAAAGCGAATCGCCTGACCCTGCCGCGTCGCCAGCATCAATTCATCGTCGTCGCCCGTCAGCTCCACGCCGATCAGCTCGTCGTCCTCGCGCAGCACGATGGCGATCAGGCCTGCCTTGCGTAGGTTGGCAAATTCGTCGAGCGCGGTCTTTTTAATCAGGCCGAAGCGCGTCGCCATCGTCAGGTATTTGCCCTCGCTCTCTCTGGGCAGCGGGATCATCGCCGTGACCTTCTCGCCGCCGGTGAGCTGGAGCAGGTTGACAATCGCCGTGCCCCGCGCAGCGCGCCCCGCCTCCGGGATTTCATAGCCCTTGAGGCTGTACACGCGGCCGCGGTTGGTGAAGAACATGATCTCGTCGTGCGTGGAGGTGACGAGCATCTGCTCGGCGTAATCCTCCTCGCGCGTGGTCATGCCCATGATGCCCTTGCCGCCGCGGTTCTGGCTGCGGTAGGTCGCGCGCGGGATGCGCTTGACGTAGCCGAAGTGCGTCAGCGTCACGACCACGCTGTCCTCCTGAATGAGGTCTTCCGGGTCGATTTCGCCGTCCATCAGGCTGATCTGCGTGCGGCGCTCGTCGGCGTATTTCGCCTTGATGGCCAGAATCTCCTCGCGGATGATTCCCAGCACCATCTTTTCGTCCGCCAGCACGGCGCGCAGATACGCGATGGTCTTTTCCAGCTCGGCGTATTCCTCCTGCAGGCGCTCGCGCTCCAAGCCCGTCAGGCGCGCCAGACGCATATCCAAAATCGCCTGCGCCTGCTTGTCGGTGAGGGCAAAGCGCTCCATGAGCTGCGTCTTCGCCTCCACCGTGTTCGGGCTGTTGCGGATGATACGGACAATCTCGTCGATGTTGTCCAGCGCGATCAGCAAGCCTTCCAAAATGTGGGCGCGCGCCTCGGCCTTGTCCAGATCGTAGCGCGTGCGGCGCACGATGACGTCCTTCTGGTGTTCGAGGTAATGGTAGAGCATCTGGTGCAGGGAGAGCACCTTCGGCTCGCCGTCCACCAGCGCCAGCATGATCGCGCCGAAGGATTCCTGCATCTGCGTGTGCTTGTACAGGTAGTTGAGCACGACGGCGGAATTGACGTCGCGCTTGAGCTCGATGACGATGCGCATACCCTCGCGGTCGCTCTCGTCGCGGATGTCGCTGATGCCCTCCAGCCGCTTATCGTGCACCAGCTCGGCGATCTTCGCCACCAGCATGGCCTTGTTGACCATGTACGGGATTTCCGTCACGACGATGCGCTGACGGCCGTTTTGCATCGGCTCGACCTCCGTCTTCGCGCGGGTGATGATGCGGCCGCGGCCGGTGGCGTAGGTGTCGTAAATACCCTTTCGGCCGAGGATGATGCCGCCGGTCGGGAAATCCGGGCCCTTGATGCACTCCATCAGCTCCTGCGTGGTCACATCCGGGTTTTCGATCATCTTCACCACGCCGTCGATGACCTCGCCGAGGTTGTGCGGCGGGATGTTCGTCGCCATGCCGACTGCAATGCCGGAGGAGCCGTTGACCAGCAGGTTCGGGAAGCGGCTGGGCAGCACGTTCGGCTGCATCAGCGTTTCGTCAAAGTTCGGGGAGAAATCGACGGTCTCCTTGTCGATGTCCGCCAGCATCTCCAGATTGATCTTGCTCATGCGCGCTTCGGTGTAACGCATGGCCGCCGCGCCGTCGCCGTCCACAGAGCCAAAGTTGCCCTGCCCATCGACGAGCGGATAGCGGGTCGCAAAATCCTGACCCAGGCGCACCAGCGCGCCGTACACGGAGGAATCGCCGTGCGGGTGATATTTACCCAGAACGTCGCCGACGATACGCGCGCACTTGCGGTACGGCTTATCCGGCGTCACGCCGAGCTCGTGCATCGCGTAGAGGATGCGGCGGTGCACCGGCTTGAGGCCGTCGCGCACATCCGGCAGCGCGCGGGTGATGATGACCGCCATCGCATACGAAATGAACGATTTTTTCATCTCGTGCTCAAGGTCAATCGGGCGGATGCGCTCCAGGTCGGTCGTATTGCCGGGGAGATTATCCTTAAAATCCAACTTATTTTCCCCTTTCTCAGGAATGTTTGGGGGAACGTCGGGGTCTTGCCCCAAGCCCTGGGGGCTATCAAGCTTAAGCCGAACATTTCAAGCAACACATATTAAACAAATATCTAAGCGTTTTAGGATATGGGGCTTTGCCCCATCGCCCCACCAAAGGGCTTTCCGAACGTTTACGGCGCCCGTTGGCGCATCGCCCTTTGGAAACCTTCGGGCGCAAATACTTAGTTTTGCTCTTGAAATATCGGTGTTATTAGCTTGACAGTCCCATTTCCCGCCTTTATTGATCGCTTTGCGATAATTAGGAAAGAACCATTTTTTGCGTTATAAGGCTCCCTCTTTGAGGGCGTAGAGCTTGCCGCCCGCTGTGCGGGAGGCAGGCAAGCGGAACGCCGAAGGTCTGTCGCGCGAAGCGTGACTGAAGGAGTTATATATCCAAATCCAGCACCAGTTTGCTGTTCTGCTCGATAAATTCGCGGCGCGGCTCCACCTTTTCGCCCATCAGCAGGCTCATAATTTCGTCGGCGGCAATCGCGTCCTCGACGGACACGCGCAGCATGGTGCGCGTTTCGGGGTTCATCGTCGTCGTCCAGAGCTGCTCGGCGCTCATCTCGCCAAGGCCCTTGTAGCGCTGCACGTCCGGCTTCTTTTCGCGGCCGATTTCGGTCATCACCTTGTCAAGCTCCGCGTCGGAATAGCAGTAGCGCTCCGTCTTCTGGTAGGTCACCTTGTAGAGCGGCGGCTGAGCGGCGTAAACGTGCCCCTGCTCGATCAGCGGGCGCATGTAGCGATAGAAGAACGTCAGCATCAGGATGCGGATGTGGCTGCCGTCCACGTCGGCGTCCGTCATGCAGACGATGCGGTCGTAGCGCAGCTTCGTGATATCGAACTCGTCGCCCACGCCGCAGCCGAACGCCGTAATCATCGCCTTGATCTCCTCGTTGGCGAGCACGCGATCCAGCCGCGTCTTTTCAACGTTCAGAATCTTGCCGCGCAGCGGCAGAATCGCCTGGAAGTGGCGGTCGCGCCCCATCTTGGCGCTGCCGCCTGCAGAATCGCCCTCGACGAGGAAGATTTCGCACTTGCCCGGGTCGCGCTCGGAGCAGTCCGCCAGCTTACCCGGCAGGCTCGCGCTCTCCAGCACCGTCTTGCGGCGGGTCAGGTCGCGCGCCTTTCGGGCGGCCTCGCGCGCGCGGGACGCGGCCAGACAGCGATCCAGAATCAGCTTGGCGACCTGCGGGTTCTCCTCCAGATAGTCGGCGAGCTGCTTGCCCACGAGCGAATTGACGATGGTGCGCACCTCGCTGTTGCCCAGCTTGGATTTGGTCTGGCTCTCGAACTGCGGGTCTTCCAGCTTGACGGAGACAATCGCCGCCAGACCTTCGCGCGTATCCTCGCCGGAGAGGTTTGTGTCGTTGGCCTTGAGGATGTTGTGCTTGCGGCCGTAGTCGTTGATCACGCGGGTCAGCGCCATGTTGAAGCCCGCCAGATGCGTGCCGCCGTCCGGCGTGTGGATGTTGTTGACGAACGCGAAGATGTTCTCGGAGTAGGTGTCGTTATACTGCATCGCCACCTCAACGCTCGTCGTGCCGACGAGGCCGCTGATGTAAATCGGCTCCGCAAAAAGAACCTCTTTGTTCTTGTTGATGAACTTGACGAACTCGCTGATGCCGCCTTCGTAGTGGAAGACGTTCTCCTTCGGCTCTTCCGGACGCTCGTCGCGGAAGACGATGCGAATGCCGCGGTTGAGGAACGCCATCTCGCGGAAGCGGGTCTTGAGCACGTCGTACTGGAAATCGCCCGTCTCGAAAATGCCGTTCGGGTCGTCCTCAGCCTTGACGTCCGGCCAGAAGCGGATGGTCGTGCCGGTGCGCTCGGTCTCGCCGATCACCTTGAGGTCGTAGAGCACCTTGCCGCGCGCATACTCCTGCTGGTAGATCTTTCCTTCCTGATAGACGTTGACCTGCATGTGCTTGGAGAGCGCGTTGACCACCGACGCGCCGACGCCGTGCAGACCGCCGGAAACCTTGTAGCCGCCGCCGCCGAACTTGCCGCCCGCGTGCAGAATCGTCAGGCAGACCTCGACCGCGGGGCGGCCGATCTTCGGGTGAATGCCGACCGGGAAGCCGCGTCCGTTGTCCTGCACGGAGCAGGAGCCGTCCTTGTGCAGCGTGATAATGATCTCGTTGCAGAAGCCCGCCAGCGCCTCGTCCACCGCGTTGTCCACGATTTCATACACCAGATGGTGCAGGCCGCGCTCGTCCGTCGAGCCGATATACATGCCCGGCCTCTTGCGCACGGCCTCAAGCCCTTCGAGAACCTGAATTTGGTTTTCGTCGTAAGCGCCGTCCGGCCGTTCAAGCTGGTCAAGCTGCTGAATGTCTTGGTTTTCCATTTACTCTCCTCGTTTCTCGGCCCTCAAAGCTCGGGCTGCTCGCTTTCCTGCGCCGCTTCAAACAGCGAATCGGCGGCGGGATAGGCTCGCTCATGCGCGCGCTGCGCAAGGGTCACCGTGGAAATGGGCGACAGGTACACGCGCGCGTTTTCCGTCATGCCGCCCGCCCGCCTCGCGCCCGCGCAGATTACCGCGCTCTTGGCGACGACACCCTGCCGGGCAAGGATACGGTTCTGGCGGCGGATCTCCGCCAGCATCGCCCCGGTCACGGGGTTTTGGCTCTGCGTCAAATCAATGATGGCCACGATATCGGCGCTGTGCACGCTCACGTCGTCGCCCAGATGAAGGATCAT
The DNA here is from genome assembly GCA_900542395.1 of uncultured Eubacteriales bacterium. Lineage (GTDB taxonomy): Bacteria > Bacillota > Clostridia > Christensenellales > Aristaeellaceae > Ventricola. The sequence goes on along the minus strand of UQNM01000030.1, from coordinate 6,231 downwards.
ACAGCCTCCCGCGCGTGTTCTTTTCGCACATTTTATTTCTATTATAGTATACCAAATTCGGCCGTTTTTTTCAAACCTTGACACGCACTTTTTTAGCCGATTTCCGCCAAAATTGCACACAAAAAAAGGCACCTGAATTCGGTGCCTTTTTTAGTCGGTTTACTTCACCTGCGCCAGCGCGTCCTTCACCGCCGCGATCAGCGCTTCGGAGGTCTTGGTCGCGCCCGCAACCACGTCCACATCCGCGCTCTGCTTCTCGATGATCGCCGCCGGGATCTGCTCGAACGCCGGGTCGGAGATGCCGCTGGTCTCGCTGTGGCTCAGCACGTCGATCTTCGCGATCTTGTCGCCGTCCATCGTGACCTTGACCTTCACCTCGCCGCCGATTTCGCTCACGCCCGTGCCGACGTACTCGTTCTCAGCCAGCGCGGCCTCGGCCTTCGGCTCCTCCGCCGGAGCCTCTTCGAAGCCGAAGTGAATGTTCAGCAGCTCGACGGCCTTCGCCGCGGTTTCGCCCGTGACGGCCGCGCAGCGCGCCTTGCGGCCCGGATCGCCCATCTCGTAGCCGGTCGCCTTCATGTAGTTGCCGACGGACACCGCGCACTCGATCGCGCCGGAAACCGTCGTGATGGATTCCATCTCCGGCTGGTAGCTCGGGAACGCATGATCCTTGTACCAGGCATAGAGCTGGTCGCGCAGCTCGCGCGCCTCGTTCGCCTCGCAGAACAGGCCGAAAACCGCGCACGCGCCGCCCAGAGAGCCGCACAGCGTGGCCGCGCCGTATCCGCCCGCGCCATCCGCGAACATGCGCGCGTTCAGCTGGTTGTACGGATAGCCGTATTCCTCGGCCAGCAGCTCGACAACCGCCGCCACAGCGCCCGCGCAGCAGCCGCCGTGCGAGTAGAAGCACTCATAGCCGTGCTTCATAACCGCGTCCTTGTCCAGCTTCTTGTACGCCCACGGCCAGGCCGGCGCTTCCACGCCCTCGGCCAGCGCCGGCAGCATCGCCGGAACGGTGCTCAGCGCGGCCGCGCCCAGCACGCCCTTGCCGGCCAGTTTCAAAAACTCACGACGAGACGTATTCTCACTCATTTTCGTGTTCCTCCTGTTTTCTCTCTCGCTTTAATCGGCGCTTGACCTGCGCCTTTGAGACTATTTTATCATTTTTATTCAGTTTGAACAAGTCATTTCATCGCATTTATACAAAAATTAACCCTAATTCCCGCAAAGGAATAGGGTTAATCGCATAAATTTCTTCTTTTCGCAAGCCTCACCATTCCGGCGGCGCGTAGAGCCGGATCGTCCCGCCTTTCAGCGTCGCGGGCATGTCGATCAGCCGCTGGTTTTTGCTGCCGCGGTACAGCAGATCGAGCGAACGCTCATGCGAGCGGAACGGCCCGTCCACCAGCACATCGACGGCGGAGAGCAGCCTCATGCGATCCGCGCGGTTCTCCCGCAGCAGCTCCTCCAGCGTGAAGCCCGTGTAGCACCAGACGTTCATGCCCTTTTCCTTCGCCGCCTTGGCGATCAGGTACAGCGGCGCGGGCTGCATCATCGGCTCGCCGCCGGAGAGCGTCAGCCCGCGCACCAGCGGATTTTTTCCCAAATGCGCGATAACGTCGTCCGTGTCAGCGAGATGGCCGCCGGAAAAATCGTGCGTCTGCGGGTTGTGGCAGCCGGGGCAGTTGTGCGGACAGCCCTGCACGAACACCGTAAACCGATAGCCCGGCCCGTCGACAATGGATTCGGGCTCAAGTCCTGCTAAGCGAATTTCCATAGTTTTTTTATACTCCTTCAGTCACGCCTTTCGGCGTGCCAGCTCCCTCTAAGAGGGAGCTCTTTGGGGCGCAAAATGCGACAGCGCGCAAATCAGACCTCCCTCTTTAAGGGACGTTTGATGTCGTCACCGCCTGTGGCGGGAATCTGACGACGAAAAACGCCGAAGGTTGGCATGCCGTAGGCAGACGGAAGGAGTTTTCCCCCTCACATCCCGTGCTTCACGCGGTCGCGCTCCTCCGCGCGCTTGCCGTTGTTGAAGCGGTCAAGCGTGCCGACCAGATAGCCCGTGATGCGGCGGATGCGCTCAAAGTGCACCTCTTCCTCCTGTCGGCCGCACTTCGGGCAGCTATCCCCGATAATGCCGTTGTAGCCGCAAACCGGGTCGCGGTCAACCGGGTGGTTGATCGAACCGTAGCCGATGCCCGCGTCGTGCATCGCGCGTACAACCGCTTCAAACGCATCCAGATTCTTGGTCGGGTCGCCGTCCATCTCGATGTAGGAGATGTGACCCGCGTTCGTCAGCGCGTGATACGGCGCTTCCAACCTGATCTTGTCAAACGCGCTGATCGGGCAATACACCGGGATGTGGAAGCTGTTGGTGTAATACTCGCGATCGGTCACGCCCGCGATTTTGCCGTAGCGCTTCTGGTCGAGCTTCACAAACCGGCCGGAAAGCCCCTCCGCCGGGGTCGCCAGCAGCGTGTAATTCAGCTTCTTCTCCGCGCTCCGCGCGTCGCAGCGCTCGCGCATGTGGCCGATGATCTTCAATCCCAGCTTCTGCGCGCGCTCGCTCTGGCCGTGGTGCTCGCCGATGAGCGCCACCAGCGTCTCCGCCAGACCGATGAAGCCGACGGACAGCGTGCCGTGCTTGAGCACTTCGCGCACCTCGTCGTCCCAGCCCAGCTTCTCGCTGTCCATCCAAACGCCCTCGCCCATCAGGAACGGATAATTGCGCACCTTCTTGCGCGCCTGAATCTCAAAGCGCTCGTCGAGCTGCTCAAACACCAGATCCATCCGTTCGTCCAGCGTCTTGAAGAACAGCTCGACGTCGCCCTTGCTCTCGATGGCGATGCGCGGCAGGTTGATCGACGTGAAGGACAGGTTGCCGCGGCGGTTGCAGACCTCGCGCGTCGGGTCGTATACGTTGCCGATCACGCGGGTGCGGCAGCCCATGTAGGCGATTTCCGTCTCGTGGTGGCCGGGCTTGTAATACTGGAGGTTGAACGGCGCATCCACAAACGAAAAATTCGGGAAGAGGCGCTTGGCGCTCACGCGAATCGCCAGCCGGAACAGGTCGTAGTTCGGGTCGCCGGGGTTGTAGCTCACGCCCTCCTTGACGCGGAAAATCTGAATCGGGAAAATCGGCGTTTCGCCGTTGCCCAAGCCGCTCTCCGTCGCCAGCAGCAGGTTGCGCATCACCATGCGCGCCTCCGGCGAGGTATCCATGCCGTAATTGATGGAGGAGAACGGCGTCTGCGCGCCCGCGCGGGAGTGCATCGTGTTCAGGTTGTGGATGAACGCCTCCATCGCCTGATAGGTGCGGCGCTCCGTCTCGCGGTAGCCGCGCTCGGTCGCGTAGTGCATCATGCGCTCGACGGTCGCCTCGTCCGTCATCGCCGTCAGGCGCTCGCGCAGCGCGTCGTCAAATTCCTTGTTCGGCTTGAGCGTCGGGGTCGCGCCCGTCTCGGCTCGAATCTGGCGGATGATGGCCTTCGCCTCATCGTCGGCCGCATCGTGGTTCAGCAGCAGATCCAGCGCGGCGCCAAGCGCGCGGCGGTATTCCTTGATGTAGGTCTTGGCCACGCCGGGCGCCATGTCGTAATCAAAGCTGGCGATGGCCTGACCGCCGTGCTGATCGTTCTGGTTGCTCTGGATGGCGATGCAGGCCAGCGCGGAATAGCTGCCGATGTCCTGCGGCTCGCGCAGCACGCCGTGGCCGGTCGAAAAACCGCCCTTGAACAGCTGCGTCAGGTCGATCTGGGTGCAGGTCGTCGTCAGCGTCAGGAAGTCGAGGTCGTGGATGTGGATGTCGCCCTCGCGGTGCGCGCGCGCGTGCTTCGGGTTGAGCACGTACATATCGTAAAACTGCTTGGCGCTCTCCGAGCCGTATTTGAGCATCGTGCCCATCGCGGTATCGCCGTCGATGTTCGCGTTCTCGCGCTTCACGTCGGATTCGGAAGCGTCCTTGAACGTGATGTCCTCCAGGATGTGCATCAGGCGGGTTTTCGCCTCGCGGGTGCGGCTGCGCTCCGCGCGGTAGAGGATGTATGCCTTCGCCGTCTTGGCGTAGCCCTCGGCAATCAGCACGCGCTCCACCTGATCCTGAATATCCTCGACAGAGGGCGTTTCGTTGTTTTCCTTCGCGTTCATCTCGCGGGTGACAATCTTCGCCAGGCGGTCGGCCTCGTCCTCTCCCTTTCCGCTCTCCGCGGCCACAAACGCGCGGTCGATGGCGGCGGCAATTTTTGCCTCGTCGTAGGGCACGAGCCGCCCGTCGCGCTTTTTGATGTACTCCGGCATATTCGTTCTCTCCCCTGTTTATATCAAATTGATACCATATTTTGTAATGCAAGCCCTGCTATGATACAGCATCTTGTGTTCCGTGTCAATTTCGTGCGTTAAAGCACGAAGTCGCAAAAAACAAGGCGGCGCCACACGCACCGCCCTTTTCGGCCGAAAAAATTTATTTCATTTTCCTACTACTGCCAGCTTCTCCAGCATCAGCCCGATCAGCGCCGCCGCGCTGTCCGCGTTCTTCGTGTACATCGGGATGCAGAGCAGGCTGTTTTTCGGGTCGTTGCCGTATTGCGAAAGCCCCGTCAGCGTATCGGCGGGGATGGCGTAAACCGCCGTCGTGCCGTCGCCCCGATCGAGCGTCCCGTTCTTCAAATCCATCCCGTCCGCGTCGATCACGCCGCTATCCAGATATCCCGTCAGCTCCACCAGCGTTTCCTGCGCGCCGTCCGCCGTGATTCTGCGCATCTCGTCCCGCGAAATCAGGAACAGGTCGCCCTGCTGCGCCGCCACATAGGTCGAAAACTGCATGGGCGCGTAGATGTTGCTGCTGTCCGTCAGGTTGATGTTGAGGACGGTCAGCTCCTCCTGTTCGGGCTTCCGTACCTGCAATTCCGGCCAGAAATCCCGCTGAAAGATCTCCGTGTCGATGTAGCCGTTGAGCACATACAGCTCGACCTTCTTTTCCGCCGGCGGGCGATATGCCGTCACCGCGAACACAATGCTCACCAGCATCGCGCTGACAGCCGCCGACAGGGCATACTTCCACCAGTTATACGCAAAATGGTTTTTCAGTCTTTTTTTCGTCAGTCGATTGTCTGCCATATGTCCTCCGCGCAAGTGATCTGCGTTCTATGATACACCCTTGCGCCGCGATTTGCAACCGGGTTTTGCAGCCGATTTTATGCGTTCCAGTCCGCGTTGATCGTCATGCCCGGACGGATGGTTTCCAAATCCGCATCCGTAATCGGGCGAATCACGCGGCACGGCGTGCCGAAGGCGACGACGTTCTCCGGAATGTCGCGCGTCACGACGCTCCCCGCGCCGATGACGCTGTTTTTGCCGATGGTCACGCCCGGCATCACGACGACGTTCGCGCCGATCCACACGCCGTCCTCGATGACGACCGGCAGGGAAAAGTGCGCGCCCCGCATCCGATAATACGGGTGGACGGGATGCCCGGTCGTGCTGATGGTCACGTTCGGCCCGAACATCACGCTGTTTCCGATGCTTACGCGCCCGTCGTCCACAACCGTCAGGTTAAAATTCGAATAGAAATGGTCGCCGACCGTCGTGTGACAGCCGTAGGCAAAGTGGATGGGTGCTTCCAGCCACAGCGTTTTCCCCGTTCCGCCCAGCAGCTCGCGAACCAGCTTTTCGCGCCCCTCCTCGTCCATCGGATCGGTCTGGTTATACCGAAAACACAGTTGCTTGCTTTTGCGGCGCTGCGCTTCGATGATCTTTTCGTATTCCTGATCCTCCCGAGCGGTATGGCCGTACTCCGTGAAAACCTTTCCGCTTTCGATTTGTTCTTTTAAGCTCATACTCTTCCTCCGTCCTCTCTCCGTTGTTTTCCCGCAGATGTATATGTATGATATCCACTCCCCTCATGCGAGGGGAGACCAGATACCTTCTTGAGTCCCGTACCGTCATGGATATTTCAATCCACTCCCCTCATGCGAGGGGAGACTCCTGCCGCTGCATCCAATCGGCGGCAATCCACCCATTTCAATCCACTCCCCTCATGCGAGGGGAGACGCTGCGGCTTACGCCGGTTGCCGCGCTGATCTGCGCATTTCAATCCACTCCCCCTCGTGCGAGGGGAGACGAAGGCGGCGCGGATGCTACGCCGTTGTGGTATATTTCAATCCGCTCCCCTCTCACGAGGGGAGACGAAGGCGGCGCGGATGCTACGCCGTTGTGGTATATTTCAATCCG
>UQNM01000029.1 GCA_900542395.1 uncultured Eubacteriales bacterium | reverse complement strand
CAGAGCGAAAAAGATGGTGCGCGGATTAAGCCATTTTAACAAGAATTAGTATGAACCCCGTCCGTCGCGCCGCAGGCGGACGGAAAGCGTTTTTCAGCGCGCGACCCCTTCCGGTGAAACCGCCGCATACACCAGCGGCGGCGTCGCGGGTTTCTCGCTCGTCAGCCTGACGGCCTGCTGCATGCGGGCAATCGCGCCCTCCGCCAGCTCCATCCGGTTCAGGTGCAGCGTCGCCAGCGCGTCGCCCTGCTTCACAAAATCGCCGATGCGCACATCCATCACCAGCCCGACCGCCGGGTCGATCGCGTCCGTCTTCTGCTTGCGGCCCGCGCCGAGATCCTGCGCGCAGTAGCCGATGGCCGTCGTATCCATGTCCGCAACGTAGCCGTCGTGCGGCGCGGGCACGGGCACGAGATATTTGGCCTGCGGCAGGCGCGTCACGTCGTCGCAGACGCCCGCGTCGCCGCCCTGCGCCGCGATCATTTCCTTCAGCTTTTCAAGCCCCGCGCCGCTCTCCAGCGCCCGCTTCATGCGCGCCTTGCCGTCCTCCACATTCCCGGCGATCCCCGCCGCGACGAGCATCCGGCTGCCCAGCTCCAGCGACACGGCCAGCAGGTCGCCGCCCGCGCGCCCGGCGAGGATGTCGATGGCCTCCTTGACCTCCAGCGCGTTGCCCACGTGCGTGCCCAGCGGCTGCTCCATGCCCGTCACCAGCGCGAGGATCGGCTTGCCCGCCTGCGCGCCGATATCGACCATGGCCTTCGCCAGCGCGATGGAATCCTCCAGCGTGTGCATCAGCGCGCCGCTGCCGGTCTTCACATCCAGCACGATTGCGCCCGCGCCGCTCGCCAGCTTCTTGGATACGATGCTCGAGGCGATCAGCGGGATGCAGTCCACCGTGCCGGTCACGTCGCGCAGCGCGTAAAGCGCCTTATCCGCCGGGCAGAGGTCGTGCGTCTGGCCGATGACCGCGCAGCCGATTTCCTGCACCTGCCGCACAAAGCGCGCCTCCGTCTCCTCCACCGAGCAGCCGGGGATGCTCTCCAGCTTATCCAGCGTGCCGCCCGTGTGCCCGAGGCCGCGGCCGGAAATCTTCGCGACCTTCGCGCCGCAGGCCGCCGCCAGCGGCACGAGCACCAGCGTCGTCGTATCGCCCACGCCGCCGGTGGAATGTTTATCCACGCAAACGCCGTCGATGGCGGACAGATCGACCACGCCGCCGGAATGCATCATTTCCATCGTCAGGCAGGTCGTCTCCTGCGCGTTCATGCCCCGCCAGCAAATCGCCATCAGCAGCGCCGAAAGCTGGTAATCCGGGATGGTTCCCGCTGCCGCGCCCTGCGCGAAAAAGCGAATTTCCTCCGCGCTGAGCGCTTCTCCCGCTTTCTTTTTGAGAATGATATCCACCATGTTCATATCCGTTCCTCCTTCGGTTCGGTTGATTGAACGATCTGAAGGGCGCAGAGCCCCGCGCGCCACGCCTCCCGCTTTTTTTCATAGGCCATGGTATATGCCGGGCTCGTGCTGGGCAGCCGGATGACCTGCCGCGCCCCCGCCCAGCCGGATTGGATAAACAGCTTGTGCGCCGCCGCGCCGTTGCAGAGCACCGCCCGAATGTCCGGGCATTTCGCGTACAGCCTGCCGAAGTCGTTGTACACCACGCCGCGCATGTTGCTGTCCAGACTGCCCTCGCGCTCGCAAACGGCCGCCGCGTCCCACAAGGCCAGATTGTGCGCACGGATCAGCGCCTTTTTCCGCTCATAATCCCGGCTGGGCGCTTCCCCAAAAATGTCAAACAGAATCGGCCAGAACGCGTTTCTCGGGTGCGCGTAATACTGCGCGTCTTCGAGCGATTTGACGCTGGGCATCGAGCCGACGATCAGCACCCGCGCGCTTTCGGCGAAGACGGGCTCAAAAGACCGGCAGATCATACCTGTTCGATGTCGAACGCCGCCGCGCGCCCCATGCGGTTCATCACGGCCAAACCGATGCCCGCCGTATCCACCGCCTCGCAGAGCGCCACCGTGTCCCCGCGTTCATCCAATTCGCGCAGCGCGGCGAACAGCCTTGCCGCCGCCTCCTGCGGGCGTTTCTCGCTGCCTAGGCTGATGAACGTGCGATCCCCGTAGCGGTGCTCGTCCAGCCCCAGAATGGCCACGCGCTCGCCCCTGGCCGTCTGCTCGTCGTAGCGCCTGCAAATCGCCGAAACGACATGCTCCGGCGCGCCGCTGAAGATGATTGCCTTCGCCTTCGGCGCGTAATGCTTGTATTTCATTCCCGGCGAGCGCGCCACGTCGCCCTCCCTGAGCGGGCTCATCACGTGCTCGTCCACGCGGACATGCCCCAGCACGCGCTCCACCATCTCCGGCGTGATTCCGCCCGGACGCAGAATCACCGGCACGTCGCCCGTCGCGTCGATCACGCTGGATTCCACGCCGACCTGACACGCGCCGCCATCCAGAATCAGCGGAATCCGCCCGTCCATATCCTCCAGCACGTGCAGCGCCGTCGTCGGGCTGGGGCGTCCGCTCCGGTTGGCGCTCGGCGCGGCAATCGGGCAGCCCGCCGCGCGAATCAGCCTGCGCGCGTCGGCGTTGGCGGGCAGGCGAATGCCCACCGTGTCCAGCCCCGCGCTCACCGCGTCGGGGATGCAGTCCGCCTTGGGCAGAATCAGCGTCATCGGCCCCGGCCAGAACGCCTCCATCAGCTTCCGCGCGGCCGCGGGAATCGCGCGCACCAGCGGCGGAATCTCTTCCACGCAGGCGACATGCGTAATCAGCGGGTTATCCTGCGGACGTCCCTTCGCTTCAAAAATCTTGGCGACCGCGCGCGCGTCCAGCGCGTTTGCGCCCAGCCCGTAGACCGTCTCCGTCGGGAAACCGACAAGCTCGCCCTCGCGGATGAGCTTCGCGCCCAGCGCGACGGATTCTTCGTTTACCTTGAGCAGCTCTGTTTTCATCGCTTTATCCTCTTTGCCATTCGCCCTGCCCCAACGCGCGCAGCTGCTCCTGCTGGTCAGCGTAAATCAGCGGGTCGATGATGTCGTCCATATCGCCATCCACAAAAGCGTCGATGGCGTAGATCGTCTTGCCGATGCGGTGATCGGTGACGCGTCCTTCGTTGAAATTGTAGGTGCGGATGCGCTCGCTTCGGTCGCCCGTGCCCACCTGCGCGCGGCGGTCGCTGGCGTAGGCCGCGTCCTTTTCTTCCTGCAATTTTTCGTAAAGCCTCGCGCGCAAAACGCGCATCGCCTTTTCCTTGTTCTTGAGCTGGCTTTTTTCGTCCTGACAGGTCACGACGATGCCGCTGGGGATGTGCGTGATGCGCACGGCGCTGTCCGTCTTGTTGATGTATTGCCCGCCGTGGCCGGACGCGCGGTAGACGTCGATGCGCAGGTCGTCGGGGTTGATTTTAACGTCAACCTCCTCCGCCTCGGGCAGCACGGCGACCGTCGCGGTGGAGGTCTGCCGCTTGCCGTTGCTCTCCGTCACCGGGATGCGCTGAACGCGGTGCACGCCGCTCTCGTATTTCAGGCGGCTGAACGCGCCCTCCCCCGTGATGGCGAAAACCGCCTCCTTCACGCCGCCCAGCTCGGTCAAGCTGGCCTCCAGCATCTCGGTCTTCCAGCCGTGCCGCTCGGCGTATCGCATGTACATCCGCATCAGCATCGCGCCGAACAGCGCCGCTTCCTCGCCGCCCGCACCGCCGCGGATTTCCATCACGACGTTCCGTTCCGCGTTCGGGTCTTTGGGCAAAAGCAGAAGCTGAATTTCGCGCCGGGTCGCCGCCAGCCGGCGCTCAAGCTCGGCCAGCTCCTCCTTCGCCATTTCGGCCATGTCGGGGTCATCGAGCAGCGCGCGCGCCTGCTTTTGCGCGTCCTCCAATTCGGCGTATCGGCGAACGGCCTGATCCAGCGGCTCAAGCTGGCTGTGCTCGCGCATCAGCGCCCGCCATTTTTCCTGATCCTGCACCACCGCCGGGTCGGAGAGCAGCATGCCCAGCTCCTCCATGCGCGGGTGCACCCAATCGAGTTTTTTCAGCATGCGCCCTCCTTCCTCGCCCCGACGACGCGCCAGTTCTGCCCATAGTCGCGCAGCGCGAACGGCTCGCCGATATGCGCCTTCACCAGCGCGCTCACCGCGTCCTTTTGCAGCCAGCCGATTTCAAAGAGCAGGCAGCCGCCCTCGTTCAGGTATTCCGGCGCTTCCCGGCTGATGCGCCTGTAAAAATCCAGCCCGTCCGCGCCGCCGAAAAGCGCCAGCTCCGGCTCGCGCGTGACCTCCGGCATCAGCTCCCGCATCTCGTCCTCCGAAATATACGGCGGGTTTGATACAATCATATCATATTTTCGGCCTTTCAGCGCGGAAAAACAGTCGCTTTTGACAAATTCAACGGCCGCGCCGTTGCGCTTAGCGTTTTGCCGCGCGATTTCCAGCGCCCTGTCGCTCACATCCACCGCCGTCACCTGCGCCTGTCTGCCCAGCTTGGCGAGGCTGACGGCAATCGCGCCGCTCCCCGTGCCGATATCCAGCACCCGCGCGCCCGGTTTCATCCACGCAAGCGCCTTTTCGACGAGAATCTCCGTGTCCGCGCGCGGAATCAGCACCCCCGGCTCGACGTGGAACGTCAGCCCCATAAATTCCGTTTCGCCGAGGATGTATTGCAGCGGCTCCCGCGCCGCCCGCCGGTCGCAGAGCGCGTCAAACGCCGCCCGCTGCGGCGCGGCCAATTCACGATGTCCATTTATACGCATAGCCAGCGTATCTTCTTTCAATACGCTGGCCAGCATGTAAGCGGCGTCCACATCCGCGTCGGGCACGCCCGCCTGTTCAAGCCGAGCCGCCGCCAGACGCAGCGCTTCGCGGATCGTCACGCGGAAGCACCGTCCTTCTTCTCGTCGTTCTTTTCGTCTTCTTTTTCGACTTCTTTTTCGACTTCTTTTTCGTCTTCCCGCGCTTCGTCAGGCGCGTTTTCGTTCGCCTGTCCGTCGCCCGCCGGTTCGGGCTTTTTCCCCTTCGCGCCGTAGACGTATACGTTCGCGTCAAGGTTCTCGCCGTAGTGCGCAGGACCCGCCTTCGCCGCCTTCATCGACGCGATGGCGACTTCGAGCATGGAATCGTCCGGCTCTCTGGTGGTCAGATACTGGAGCATCATGCCCGGCCAGCGGAGGATGCGCACGATCACGCTGTCGCCCGCGTGCGCCAGCCCCTTGAGCACCTCATACGAAACGCCGGTGACGATCGGCAGCGTCAGCAGGCTGCGCAGAATACGGCCGAGGAACGTCAGCTTTTCAATGCCGAACAGCGCAAAGAGCACCTGATCCGCCACCGCGCCAATCAGAATTGAGATGAACATGACCAGAAAGAGGAACGCCGTGCCGCAGCGCGGATGCAGGCGGGAGAACCGGCGCGCGTTTTCCGGCGTCAGCTCCAGCCCGGCCTCGTTGCAGTATACGGTCTTATGCTCCGCGCCGTGGTACATGAACACGCGCTTGATATCCGGCACGAAGGAAATCGCGATCATATAACCGATCAGAATCGCGATGCGCGTCAATCCGGCGGAAAGGTTGATGACAAAGCGGCTGTCCGTTCCCTTGCCGACGAGCGTCGCCATGCCCGAGGGCAGCGCGACAAACAGGAACAGGCTCAGCGCGACGGCAAGCACCATCGCGACGGCCATGACGACCTTGTCGATGCTCGCGCCCAGCTTCTCGGCGAGCCACTTTTCAAACTTGCTGGGCTCTTCCTCCATCACGCCGAGCATCTGCGTGCTCTTGTCGAGGGTTTCCATGCCCATTTTGAGCATGACCACCATGTTGACGCAGCCGCGGATCAACGGCAGCCCCATCCACTTGTGCTTTTTGGAGAGCGGCTCGTTGTGCTTGCACGTCACCATGATCCTGCCGTTCGGGCGGCGCACCGCGATGGCGATGGATTCATCCGACGGGCTCTGCATCATCACGCCTTCCATGACGGCCTGCCCGCCGATATCCTTATATTGATGCTTCTGATTGCTCATTGTGCCTGTTCCTTTCCTGAGGCCTTGCCCCAATCCCGGCAGGGAACCGAATTCCCTGCGCCTTTCAAATTTTCGTGCGGCGCTTCGCTTATTCGTCGTCCAGCTCGTCGCTCTGCTGCTTTTGGCGCTTCTTGACGTAGGCCATCAGCAGCGACAGCAGGGCAAAGCACAGGATAAACGCCGCCGCGCCAAAGAGCAGCGCCTTGGCCGCGTTTTCGTGCAGCCCAAACGTCACCGCCGTCACGCCCAGCGCGCATAGCAGCGCATACGCCGCGTTGCCGCCCGTGCTCGGCCGCGCGTCCGCATCCCAAATGCCGCGCCGCGCATACGCGATAATCATGCCGACGCTGACCACGGCGATGACAAACGCCTCGCCCGCGACCTGCGCAAAGCCCGCGCCGAAGAGCATCTGCACCACGACCGCCGCGCACAGCAGCGCGTACATGCCCCACATTCCGCGATGCTCGATGCGGTACATCTCCTGCGTTTCGCGCTCATCCAGCACGTTTTTTGTTTTGAGATAGAGCTTCATGCGCCGCCCTCCTCATCCCAGAATAGGTCGTTGAGCGTCTTGCCCAGCGCCCGGCAGATGGCCACACACAGCGCCAGCGACGGATTAAACCGCCCGGCCTCGATCATGCCGATGGTCTGGCGCGTCACGCCGACCTTCGCAGCCAATTCCTCCTGCGACAGGTCGCAGCCAACCCGCGCCGCCTTCAACCGAAGGTTTTTCAAGCGTTTCGCCGCCTCCTTCTTCTCAGGATTCCAGATGATTGCATTATACGCCTCATCCGTCATTTTGTCAATTATATTTGTCGTTTTGGCGTTTATGTTTTTCTTCTCAATTTCTTTTCGGGTAAAACAAAAGGAGACAGCTTTCGCTGTCTCCGAGTGGGTAAGATTAGATGCCGTAACGCTTCTTGAAGCGATCGACACGGCCGCCCGCGTCAACGAGCTTCTGCTTGCCGGTGAAGAACGGGTGGCACTTGGAGCAGATTTCAACGCGCAGCTCCGGCTTGGTGGAACCCGTTACGAAAGTGTTGCCGCAAACGCAGGTCACGGTCGCCTTCTGATACTTCGGATGGATGCCTTCCTTCATGATTTTCACCTCTTTCGCCGCGATACTATCGTATGAAAGGCGCGCCAAACCGCACCTTCTCATACGCCTGAGCGGAGACTGCGTATAGTATACCCTTCTTTCTCCCAAATTGCAAGCCATTCTTTCAATCTTTTGAAAAAAACTTCATTTTTTTCGGTCTTGAGCAGCATGGAAATCAGCTGAGCGGTCGCCTCGCGGGTGTGCCCCTGCCCCAGCATCCGCCGCACCATCGCCACGCCCTCGCATTCCGCCGGAGAGAGCAGCAGCTCCTCGTGCCGCGTGCCGGATTTGGCCAGATCGATGGCCGGAAAGATGCGCGCCTCGGAGAGCGCCCGGTCGAGCTTGATTTCCGCGTTGCCCGTCCCCTTGAATTCCTCAAAGATGATGTCGTCCATCCGGCTTCCCGTCTCCACCAGCACCGTCGCGATCATCGTCAGGCTGCCGCCCTCCTCGATGTTGCGCGCCGCGCCGAAAAAGCGCTTCGGCCTGTCCAGCGCGCCGGGCGCAAGACCGCCGCTCATCGCGCGCCCGCCGGGGCTGAGCGCGTTGCAGGCGCGCGCCAGCCGGGTCAGGCTGTCCATCAGCACGACGACGTTCTTCCCCTGCTCCACCAGCCGCTGCGCCCGCTCGTAGACCATATCCGCCACGCGGACGTGGTTTTCCTGCGGCGAATCGAACGTGGAGTAAAACACGTTCGCGCGGACGGAGCGACGGATATCCGTGACCTCCTCCGGCCGCTCGTCAATCAGCAGAATCATCAGCTCGATATCCGGATGATTTTTCTCGATGGCGCGGGCGATTTTTTGCAGGAGGATCGTCTTGCCCGCCTTCGGCGGCGCGACGATCAGCGCGCGCTGACCGAGGCCGATGGGCGCGATAAAATCCATCAGCCGCATGGAAGGGTCTCCCGGCTCGCCTTCCCCCTCCAGCGTCAGCCGCCGGTTGGGGTGAATCGGCGTCAGCGAATCAAACGGCCTGCGCACGCGCGCAATTTCGGGGTTTTCCCCGTTGACGGATTCAATGTACATCAGCGCGTTGTATCGGTCGCCCATCCGCTTCGGCCTCGTCTTGCCGACGATTTCATCGCCGCTGTGCAGGTTGAACCGGCGAATCTGCGCGATGGAAACATAGATGTCGTCCGCGCCGGGCGTTCCGTTCTGCGCGCGCAGAAAGCCGTAGCCGCCGGGCTGCACTTCCAGCAGGCCGTGACCGCTGCCCAGCAGCCCCGCCTTGAGCATCTGCGGCACGACCGGGTTGCTCGTGCCGTATTCCTCGTCGTAAAACCCGAGCGGCTTGGGCTTGTACAGCCCGATGTCCGGCTGTTCGGCGGGCGCCTGCGCCGGCTTCATCCCGCTTCCGAGCTGGCGAAACAGCGTCTCGACCATCTGCGCCTTGTTCACCCCGTAGGGCAGGCGCACCTTGTTGACGCGCGCCAGCTCGCGCAGCTGCACCACCGTCATGTTTTGATACACTCTTGCGGATTCCAATTTGATTTCAGCTCCTCCCAATGGGCCAACATGCTTTGCCGCGGCGTTTCCCGCGGATGTGCTTTCATGGTGAAGGATATGCCGAAATCCATAAAGATATACGTTATTTAAGGTTTTCTCGCCAGAATCACGTCGCGGCTGATCGCCTGCTCAACCCAATGCTCCAGGTTTGCCGTCTGCACCGCCTCGAACCCGGCCTTTTCCATGAGCCGGATCAGTGCGTCGCGCTTGGTGACATGCGTGTTGAAGCTGATGGCCAGCACGCCGCCGGGCTTGAGCACGCTGTGCCACCCCGGTAGCGCCGCCGCAATCGTGCCGCCGATGGAATCCTGCCTGCCCGCCGTGCCCTTCTGCACGCCGTAGGGCGCGTCCGTTACCATCAGATGAACGCTGTTCGGCTTGAGCAGCGCCGCCGCCTCGCGCGTGTCGCCGCAGATCAGGCGCAGCGTCCGCGTGTCGCCTGCCTTAAAATGCTCCGCCGAATCGGAAAACACGAATTTGTTTTCCCGGCCGCCCACCTGCCCGCGCACGGTGAGCGCGCTGTCCGTCCGCTTGTATTTGATGCGGTGGAATTCGAGGTAGCGCGTCATGTAATCGGCCGCTTCCTTCACGTCCGCCTTGCCGATTTCAAGCCCCACGCCGTGATAGCCGCGCCGAAGCGCCAGCATCAGCGTCGTTCCGCGTCCGGCCATCGGGTCGCAGACGACAAGCTGGCTGTCGTGCACGGGCATGAACGCGCTCGCCGCCAGCGCCATCGTCAGCATCGTATCGGTAAACATCTCGTTCGTCTTGCCCTTGTATTTGAGCAGCGCGGGCAGATCCTCCCCGACGTAGTTGGGATGGGTGCGCGCAATCGGGGTCAGCCTGCCGTCCTCCATGCTAAAGAGCATGTAGACGCTGGCCAACTGGCTGAGCATGCGCATGTCGCGTTCGGTGAGCTTCGCCGCCTCGAACGTCAAAAACGTCGCGCCGCCCATTTCCTTGGGCGTGACCTCGGCCTCGCGCCCCAGCGCGGTCAGCGTCATGGCCAGTTCCTGCACAGCCAGCTGCAAAAGCGACTGGCGATAGCGTACATTGGCATGCGGATAGAGCAAAAATGCGTAGGTCATCGTTTTTTCTCCTTCAGTCGCCTTGTTCTCATTTCGCCGTTTTTTATCGGCCTGATAAACCTTTTTCTTCATTTACGGAAAGGGGGACTGTCAAGCTTAAACCGAACATTTTAGGAACAAATATCTACGCATTTTAGGATATGGGGCTTTGCCCCATCGCCCCACCAAAGGGCTTTCCGAACGTTTACGGCGCCCGTTTGGCGCATCGCCCTTTGGAAACCTTCGGGCACAAATACGTAGTTTTACTCTTGAAATATCGGTGTTGTTAGCTTAGCAGCCCCGTCACGCATCGCGTGACGGAAGAAAGCATAGAAAAAAGCCCTATCGGCAGTCGATAGGGCGATTTTGTGAATCAGTACTTGCGCTTGCGGGCCGCCTCGGCCTTCTTCTTGCGCTTCACGCTGGGCTTCTCGTAATGCTCTCTCTTACGGACCTCAGCAATAACGCCAGAACGCGCGCACTGCCTCTTGAATCTCCTCAGAGCACTTTCCAGGGATTCATTCTCACGAACACGGATCTCAGACATCTAGTATCCCTCCCCTCGGCTCAACATTCGACGATCCATTGCGTCAAATCAGCCGTCAATGGAGTACCGTACAGCTAATTATAGCGCAACAATTTCATTTCGTCAACCGTATTTTTGTTTTTCGGCAAAAATTTGTTTGCGCGGTTGTTTGCGCATCAGGCCATCCGGCCGTCCATCTTTTTGCCGCCGAGCACATGCAGATGCAGATGCTTCACGGTCTGCTGAGCGTCGTCGCCGCAGTTGGAGACCACGCGGAAGCCGCTTTCCACAATGCCCTCGCTCTTGGCGACCTGTGCCGCCACGCGCATCAGGTGCGCCAGCGTCTCGTCGCTTTCGCCCTGCGCGTCGTACCAGCCGCTGACGTGTTTCTTGGGGATCACCAGCACGTGCACCGGCGCCTGCGGCGCGATGTCGCGGAAAGCCAGCGTCGTTTCATCCTCATAGACCTTCGTGCTCGGGATTTCGCCCGCGGCAATTTTGCAGAAAAGACAATCGCTCATGTGGATCTCTCCTTTTTCGTTTTCGATGATTTCACCCGTCAGTTCCTCGCCGTCCGTGCCCGTGATTCTGACCCGCGCGATTTCTCCGGGCTTTCCGCCCCTGACGCATACACGCATATACCCGCCGGTATAGCCCGCGCCGTTGCCCTGCCCGTCAATCTCCTCGACGAGCACATCTTCTTCCCTGCCGATTCTCGCTTCCAGCGCCTTCTTTTCCAGCTCGCGCCCCAGCGCAATCAGCTCGCGGGCGCGTTCCTCGCGGATGTGCCGCGGCACGCTGTCCGGCATGAGCGCGGCCTTCGTGCCCTCGCGCTCGGAATACGGGAAGACGTGCATCCGCGCGAACCCCGCGCGCGTGCAGGTATCCTTCGTCTGCGCGAATTCCGCCTCCGTTTCGCCGGGGAAGCCGGTCATCACGTCGGTGGTCAGCGCGCAATCCTCAAACGCTTCGCGCAGCATGGCGCAAGCGTTCAAAAACTCGCCGCTGGTGTAGCGCCGATGCATGCGCGCGAGCACCGTGTCGCTGCCGCTTTGCAGCGCGAGGTGGAACTGATGGCAGACCTTCGGCATGCCCTTGATCCCCTCGACGAAATCCGGCGTGACGACGACCGGCTCCAGCGAGCCCAGCCGCACCCGCGCGATTCCCGGCACGTCGTGCGCCGCGCGAATCGCATCGAGCAGCGTCGTGCCGTCCTTTGCGTCGCGGCCGTAGCTGGTCAGGTGGATGCCCGTCAGCACGACCTCCCGGAAGCCCGCCTCCGCGAGACTCCGCGCCTCCGCCGCAATTTCATCCACCGGGCGGGAGCGGATCGGCCCGCGCACCGACGGAATGATGCAATACGTGCACCAGCGGTCGCAGCCCTCCTGAATCTTCATCGTCGCGCGGGTGTGCCCCTCGTGCGCGTGCACCGTCAAGTGCTCAAACGGCGCTTTGCGCAGCGTTTCAACCGCCACCAGCGCGCAATCCTGCTTCATGGCCTGCTCCAGCAGCTCGACGACCTCGCCGCGCCGCTGCGTGCCCAGCACAAGCCGCACCCCCGGCAGGGTCAGCTCGTCCGCCGCGCGCTGCGCCAGACAGCCGGTAACGACGATCTGCGCCTGCGGGTTTTGCCGATGGCACCGGCGGATGATCTGCATGCTCTTCTTGTCGCCCGTGCCGGTCACGGTGCAGGTGTTGACGACATAAATATCCGCCTGCCCGTCAAACTCGGCCGTGCGATAGCCCGCCTGTTCAAACCGCTCGCGCATGGCCTGCGTATCATATTGGTTCACCTTGCACCCGAGGGTGTGAAAGGCGACTGTTTTCTGTTCAGTCAATATCCCAGCTCCTTATTCCATCTCTCCGCGCAGCGCCATCACGATGGTCTGGCTGGCGATGGCCGCCGTCTCCGTGCGCAGAATACGCGGCCCGAGCGTGACCAGCTTCGCGTTTGCCTCGCGGGTCAGCCATTCGGTCTCTTCCGGCGCAATGCCGCCCTCCGGGCCGATGAGAATCCCGACGCTGACATCTTCCTTTTGCGCAAACGGCGCAAGGCAGTCGGCAACGCTTCCGTCCCGCGCGTCCTCCCACGGGACGATCAGCACGTCGAGCGCGTTTAATTCCTCACGCATCGCGCTGAGCTTTCGCGGCAGCCTGACCTCCGGCGCGCTCACGCGGGCGCACTGCTTCACCGCCTCGCGGGCGATCTTCTGCCATCGCTCGGTCTTCTTCACCGCGTCCTTGCCTTCGAGCCTGACCACGCTGCGAATCATCGCAACCGGCGCGATGGCCGCCGCGCCCAGCTCGGTGCTCTTCTGCACGATCAGCTCCATCTTGTCCGCCTTGGGCAGCCCCTGATAGAGCGTCACGCGCGTCCGCGCCTCGGTGTCGCGCAGCTTTTCGGTCACGCGCAGGCGAACCTCGCCGCCCTCCGTCGAGTCGATTTTCGCCCGATAGCGCGCCGGGGCGCAGACCAGCTCCACCTCGTCGCCGCTTTCCAGCCGCAGCACGCGCAGCGCGTGCCCTGCGTCCTCCGCGTTCAGATAGGCGGCATCTTGAACGATACCGCGTTCATCCGCAAAAAATCGGTGCATACTTTTTCCCTCTTATGCCGCCTTACGCCGCCAGTTTGGCTGCCAGGCAGACCCACTCGCCCTTCGCCAGCCGGTTGCAGACGGTGTAGCCCGCCGCCGCCAGCGCGCGCTGCACGTCCTCCTCGCGCTCCCGGATGATGCCGGAGCAGATGAACGTGCCGCCCTCCAGCAGATGCTTTTTCACCGGGCCGCAGAGGTAGCAGATCACGTCCGCGATGATGTTGGCGACGATCACGTCGGCCTTCTCCTCGCGCTTTTCGAGCAGATCGCCGTGCGCCACGCGAACGACATTCGAAAGGCCGTTCTTTTCGGTGTTTTCCGCCGCGACCTTCACCGCCAGCTCGTCCAGATCAATCGCCAGCACGTCGGCCGCGCCGAGCTTGGCCGCCGCCAGACCGAGAATGCCGCTTCCGCATCCCACGTCAATCGCGCGGCATCCGGGCGTGACGTATTTTTCAAGCTGCTCCATGCACATGAACGTCGTCTCGTGCGTACCCGTGCCGAACGCCATGCCGGGGTCAAGCTCCAGCACAAGGTCGCCTTCCTTCGGCTCGTAGGCCTCCCAGCTCGGCTTGATGACCAGACGCTCGCCCGCGCGGAAGGGCTTGTAATACTTCTTCCAGTTCTCCGCCCAATCCTGCTCGCGAACGCCCTGCGTATCAAGCGTCAGGCTGCCCATGTCAAAGCCCATGTCCATTTTGGCGATTTCGCCGAGCTTCTGCTCCACCAGATGCAGCGTCTCCGGCGCGCTCGCGTCACTCTTGAAATACGCCTTGACGAGCACATCCTCGCTCATGTGTTTGAGCACGTCCTCGTCGATCATATCCCACATGCCGTCGGATTTCTTGCTCGACGTCACGTCGTAGCGATCCTCAATCGCCGTGCCGACCGCGCCCGCGTTCATCAGCACGTCGCTGACGATGTCCGCGCCCATCGTGGTGGTGTGCACCACAGCTTCCAACCAATCCATCGCTTGTTTTTCCTTTCTTGATAGACGCAGAAAAGCGAGGCCGTGCTTTTTCGCGCGTCCCGCTTTCCTGATGGCTTATTTCTTCTCGAATTTTTCCTTGAACCGCTCGGCGTTGTCGCGGATGTAGCTTTTCACCTGGTCGCCGAAGCTCTTGCGGCGCTCGTACTCGCGCCCGTTGAGCGAATCCTCAAACTGGCGCAGCAGCTCCTTCTGCTTCTCGCCCAGATGCTTGGGCACCTCGACGTGCACGGTGAAGAACATATCGCCCCGGTTCGTGCCGCGGAACTGCTGAATGCCCTCGCCGCGGATGCGGAAGGACGTTCCCTCCTGCGTGCCCGCCGGAATGTTGTACTTCGTCGTGCCGCCCAGCGTCGGCACGTCGATTTCGCCGCCCAGCGCCGCCTGCGTGAAGGAAACCGGAACATCGCAATACAGGTCGTAGCGGTCGCGCTTGAAGATCTTGTGCGGCCGCACCGTGCAGGTGATGTACAGGTCGCCCGCCGGTCCGCCGTTGCGGCCGGGTTCGCCTTCGCCCGGAATAGTCTTGAAGTTCTGCCCGTCGTCCACGCCCGCCGGAACGTTGAGCGTCACGGTGCGCGTCACGCGGGTGAAGCCCGTGCCGGAGCACTTGCTGCACTTGTCCTTGATGATCTTGCCCTTGCCGCCGCAGGTCGGGCACGTGCGCATCGTCTGCACCTGGCCGAACGGGGAGTTCATCGTCACGCGCTGCTGGCCGGAGCCGTGGCAGGTCGGGCAGGTCTGCGGCTGTGTGCCCGGCTTTGCGCCCGTACCGGCGCAGGCGTCGCAAACCGCGCTGCGCTGGAACTTAAATTCCTTGCGGCAGCCAAAAGCCGCTTCTTCAAACGTCAGCGTCAGGTTATACTGCAAATCGCTGCCGCGCTGAGGCGCGTTCTGGCTCCTGCCGCGGCTGCTTCCGCCGCCGAAACCGCCGCCGGTGAACATATCGAAGATATCTTCAAACCCGCCGAAACCGCTAAAGCCGCTTCCGCCGGCGCCGCCGCCCATGGTGGGGTCGTTGAAGCCGAATTGATCGTAGCGCGCGCGCTTCTGCGGGTCGCTGAGCACTTCATAGGCTTCGTTGACCTCCTTAAAGCGTGCCTCGGCCTCCTTGTCGTCCGGATGGAGATCCGGATGGCAGGCCTTGGCCGCCTTGCGGTAAGCCTTTTTGATTTCGTCGTCCGAAGCGCCTTTGGCTACGCCGAGCACCTCGTAGTAATCTCTTTTGTCTGCCACAGCAGTCACCGCCTATCCTCGTCAAACCCTTAACCGCGCGATGCCGCCGCCACAAAGTGACGGCGGCCGCGCGCTTACTCAAAAGGGTTTATCTTGCTTTTTAACTTAGTGAACGTCGTAGTCCGCGTCGCTCGCGCCGTCGGAGGAGGCGTTGCCCGCGTTCTGCGCGCCGTTCGCCTGCGCGTTCGGATCGCCCGCGCCCTGCTGCTGATAGATCTTGCCGAACACCGCGTACACCTTCTGCGTGAAGGCCTCCATCGCGTTCTTGATCTGCTCCGCGTCGTTGGTCTCGCGAACCTTCTTGAACTCGGCCAGCTCGTTTTCCACGCTTGCCTTGTCCTCGGCGCTCAGCTTGTCGCCCAGCTCCTTGAGCTGCTTATCCACCTCGAAGATCATGCTGTCGGCATGGTTGAGGGTTTCGACCTCTTCCTTGCGCTTCTTGTCCTCGGCGGCGTACTGCTCGGCTTCCTTGACGCGCTGGTTGATCTCGTCCTCGGTCAGGTTGGTGCTGGAGGTGATGGTCACCTTCTGCTCGTTGCCCGTGCCCAGATCCTTGGCGGAGACGTTCACGATGCCGTTGCGGTCGATGTTGAACGTGACCTCGATCTGCGGCACGCCGCGCGGCGCCGGCGCAATGCCGGTGAGCTGGAAGCGGCCGAGGGTCTTGTTGCCCGCCGCCATCTCGCGCTCGCCCTGAAGCACGTGCACCTCAACGGAGGTCTGGCCGTCCGCCGCGGTGGAGAAGATCTGGCTCTTCGTGCACGGGATGGTGGTGTTGCGGTCGATCAGGCGGGTGAACACGCCGCCCATCGTCTCAATGCCCAGAGACAGCGGGGTGACGTCCAGCAGCAGCACGTCCTTGACTTCGCCGCCGAGAACGCCGCCCTGAATCGCGGCACCGATGGCCACGCACTCGTCCGGGTTGATGTTGCGGTACGGCTCTTTGCCGACCATCTTGCGGACAGCCTCCTGCACCGCCGGGATACGGGTCGAGCCGCCGACCAGAATCACGCGGTCAACCTCATTGGCGGTCAGGCCGGCGTCACGCAGCGCGTTCTGCATCGGGGCGACGGTCGCTTCCACGAGGTCGCGGGTCAGCTCGTCGAACTTCGCGCGGGTCAGGGTGATATCCAGATGCTTCGGGCCGGTCGCGTCCGCCGTGATGAACGGCAGGTTGATGTTGGTGCTCATCACGCCGGAAAGCTCGATCTTCGCCTTCTCAGCCGCCTCCTTGAGGCGCTGGAGCGCCATACGGTCGGCCTTCAGGTCGATGTTGTTTTCCTTCTTGAACTCGGCAGCGAGGTAGTCGATGATGCGCTGGTCGAAGTCGTCGCCGCCCAGACGGGTGTTGCCGTTGGTGGCCAGCACCTCGAACACGCCGTCACCGATCTCCAGCAGGCTCACGTCGAACGTGCCGCCGCCGAGGTCGTAAACCAAAATCTTGTGGGAATCGTCCTTGTCAAGGCCGTAGGCCAGCGCGGCGGCCGTCGGCTCGTTGATGATGCGCAGCACTTCGAGACCCGCGATGCGGCCCGCGTCCTTCGTCGCCTGACGCTGGCTGTCGGAGAAGTACGCCGGGACGGTGATGACCGCCTGCGTCACGGTTTCGCCGAGGTACGCCTCAGCGTCCGCCTTCAGCTTCATCAGGATCATGGCGCTGATGTCCTGCGGCGCGTAGTCCTTGCCGTCGATGTTGATGCGGCGGTCGGTGCCCATGTCGCGCTTGATGGAGATGACGGTGCGATCCGGGTTGGTCACCGCCTGACGCTTGGCGACCTGACCGACCAGACGCTCGCCGTTCTTCGTGAAGGCCACGACGGAAGGCGTGGTGCGCGCGCCTTCGGCGTTAGGGATGACAACCGGCTCGCCGCCTTCCATCACGGCGACGCAGCTATTCGTAGTACCAAGGTCAATACCGATAATCTTGCTCATATATGTGTCCTCCTGTCTCGATAGAGAAAAAGTTTGGAAAGAAATTCGATTAATTTATATTGGGAAACGGGCTCAGCCCGCAACCACCTTGACCATCGCGTGACGGATCACGCGCTCGCCGAGCTTGTAGCCCTTCTGCAAAACCATGCACACCGTGCCCGGCTCGCCCTCCTCGGCGGTGCCCTGCATCACGGCGTTCATCAGCTCCGCGTCAAACGGCTGCCCCTGCGGGTCGATTTCCTCAACGCCCATCTTGGTCAGCGCGTCGCGCGTCTGGCGGAGCACCATTTCAACGCCGCTCTTGAGCGCGTCCTCTTCGCCCGCCGCGGCCAGCGCCCGTTCGAGGTTATCTACGATCGGGAGCAGCTGGCTGATCGCCTCGCGCCGTCCGTCGTCAAAGGCCTCCGCTCGGATGCCCTCGGTGCGGCGTCGGTAGTTGGCGAATTCGGCCTGCTTGCGCTGAGCCAAATCGAGGTATTCGTCGCTCTGCGCCTTCGCCTTTTCAAGCTCGGCCTGCAAAGCCTTCACGTCCACCTCTGTCTCGCCGCCCTCCGGCTGCGCCTGCTGGGTTTCAGGCTGCTCAGGCTGCTGCACCTGCTCGGCCTTCTCTTCGCTGTTCATGCTCTTCGCCCTTTCCTTAAAGCCTCCGGCGGCCTTGGCAATGCGTTCGGTGAACGACTGCTGCGCCTTTTGGCTCTTATTTTTCTTGTTCTTCTTGCTTTTCATGGTTTTCATTCTGCCCGTCCAGCAGCTCCGTGATCGAGCGGCCAACCTCGCCCAGCACCGACAACACCTTGCCGTATTGCATCCGGGTCGGGCCGATCAGGCCGATCGTGTTGACCGTTCCGTCGTTTAAGCGATAGCTCGCCGTGACGATGGAGCAGTCCTTCGTTTCTTCCATGCCCGTTTCCGGGCCGATACGAACGGAGATTTCCATCTCCCCCTGATGGGAGAGAAGGGAGACGACCTTTTCCCGCGTTTCAAGCACGCTGAGCAGCTCCTTCGCGCGATCCACATCGGCGTATTCCGGGAAGCTCAGCAGGTTCGAGCGCCCGCCGACCACCAGCGAGCCCACCCCGCCGTCCTTTTCCGGCGGCTGAGCGGCCAGCAGCCCCAGCAGCTCGCGCATCTCCCCCTCCTGACCGCCGGCCAGACGGGTAAGCCTCGCGGGGAGCTGGTTCATCGCGCATCCCTCCAGCTCTCTGGAGATGATCTGCGAGACGGTGTAAAGCGCATCCGGCGCAATCGGCTTTTCGGTGTCGATCACCGTCTGCCGAACCGCGCCGCTCCGCGTGACGATCACCAGCAGCAGCCGCCTGTCGGAAACCGGCACCAGCTGCAAATGGCTGAATACCTGTTCCTCGCGCGGCGCGCGGGTCATCACGGCGGTGGTGTAGTGCGTCATGCTGGAAAGCGCTTTCGCGATTCTCGCGCTCAGCTCCTCCACCTGATTGATGCGGCGATCGAAGCAGCCCTTGATAAACGCGGTTTCTTCCTCGCTGAGCGGCATGGGGTGAATCATCCGATCCACGTAAAGCCGATATGCTTTATAGGATGGGATTCGCCCGGCCGACGTGTGCGGGGAATCGAGATAGCCAAGCTCTTCCAAATCGCTCATCTCGTTGCGGATGGTAGCGGAGGAGAGCTTCTGTTCATATTTTCGGGAAATCGTTCGGGAGCCGACTGGCAGCGCGGTCATGATGTAGTCGTCAATGATCGCCTGCAAGATGCGATACTTACGATCAATGAGATCCATGCCCGCCTTCCTCCTTTCGGCCGTTCGCTGTTGTTAGCACTCAATCGGTTCGAGTGCTAATCAGCGTGATAAAGATACCACGCTTAGGCGCTTTTGTCAACACCCTTGCCATAACTTTTTTCGGGAAATTTGACTTTTCCTGTCCTTTCTCCGAACGTTTGAACAACACCCGCGACATTTGAGCCGCGTTTTGCAGGTTTGGGGCGCTCAAATGTATCTTTGGCGCCTTTTCTTTTCTCCTAAGCGACGAGTCAACTGAAATATACCTTCCTCTCCGAGGGACGTTTGGAGTCGTCGCCGCTTGTAGCGGATTCAGACGACGAAAACGCCGAAGGTTGGCACGACGAAGTCGTGACGGAAGGAGTTTATGCCTCCGTCTCCTCCATCATCTCCACCAGCACGGCGTTCATCACCTGCATCCCCCGCGCCGTCAGATAAAGCCGCCCGTCTTCCCGCGCCAGCATCCCCTCGCGCATCAGCCGGGGCAGGCTCTTTGTCCATACCGCCTCCGGCGCGCGCCCGAAGTCTCGCAGAAAGCGCGCCTCATCCACACCGCGCACCATCCGCAGCCCCATCATCATCCGCTCAAACATCCGTCCGCCCGCGTCCTCCGTCCGGGCAGGCGCGCCGCGCAGATATGCGTCAAAGTCCTCCGTGTTATAGAAGCGCGTCCCGTCCATGTCGCTGTGCGCTGCGCAGCCGATCCCCAGATACGGCAGACATTCCCAATAGACGACGTTGTGTCGGCATATTCTTCCCGCCTTGGCGTAGTTGGATACCTCGTAGCGTGCATAGCCGCCCGCCCGCGTCAGCCTTTCGGTGATGTCGTCCATCTCGCAGAGCGCGTCCTCGTCCGGCAGCGGCGCGCACGTGCCCGCCTCGGCCTGCGCATAGAGGGGCGTCCCTTCCTCCAGAATGAGGCTGTAACAGCTCAGGTGCTCCGGCGACAGCGCAATCGCTTCGCTCAGCGTCCGCGCCCACTGCTCCGGCGTCTGCCCTGGCAGGCCGAGCATCAGATCCAGATTCAGGTTGTCAAAGCCCGCCGCCCGCGCCATGGCGACGGCCGCCCGCGCCTCCCCGCTCGTGTGGATGCGCCCGATGTTTCGCAAAAGCCCGTCGTCAAGGCTCTGCACCCCCAGCGACAGCCGGTTAACGCCCGCCGCCCGGTAGCTTTCCAAATTTTCCCGCGTCAGCGTGCCGGGGTTGCCCTCCATCGTGATTTCCGCGTCCGCCGCCAGCCCAAAGCAGCTCCGAAGCGTATCCAGCATGCGCCCGATCTGCGCGCCGGTCATCAGTGTGGGCGTTCCCCCGCCGAAAAACACCGTCTCCACCCGCCGCGCGCCGAAAAAGGCCGCCTGCTCGCGCATTTCGCGGCAGACGGCCTCGGTATACGCTTCCCGCTGCTTCATCCGCCCGCAGAAGGACGTGAAATCGCAGTAAGCGCATTTTTTGACGCACATCGGGATGTGAATATAGATCGAAATCGGCTCCATATCGTTTCCCTCGTCCTGTTATTTCATCTTTTCGGCAGTTCTTACTCGTCCATCTTCAGCACGGCCATGAACGCCTCGCTGGGCACCTGCACGTTGCCGAGCTGGCGCATGCGCTTCTTGCCCTCCTTCTGCTTTTCCAGCAGCTTGCGCTTGCGGCTGATGTCGCCGCCGTAGCACTTGGCCAGCACGTCCTTGCGCATGGCCTTGACCGTCTCGCGCGCGATCACCTTGCCGCCGATCGCCGCCTGAATCGGGATTTCAAACATCTGGCGCGGAATCACGTCCTTCAGCTTTTCCGCGATGGAGCGGCCGCGCGCATACGCCCTGTCGCGGTGCACGATCATGGAGAGCGCGTCGCACGGGTCGCCGTTCAGCAGGATATCCAGCTTCACCAAATCGCTCTGCTGATAGCCGCACAGTTCATAGTCGTAGCTGGCGTAACCGCGGCTGCGGCTCTTGATCTGGTCAAAGAAATCGAAGATGATTTCGGCCAGCGGCATTTCGTAATGCAGGCAGACGCGCTGCCCCTCGTAGACCATATCCTTGAACACGCCGCGCTTGTTCTGGCAGACCTCCATCAGCGCGCCGACGTATTCCTGCGGCGTGTGGATGCTCGCCCGGACAAACGGCTCCTCCATGTGCTCGATCACGCTGACGGGCGGCAGGTTCGACGGGTTATCCACATCCACCTCCGAGCCGTCCGTCTTGTATACCTTGAAGATGACGCTCGGTGCGGTCGTAATCAGGTCGAGATCAAATTCGCGTTCCAGCCGCTCCTGAATGATTTCCATGTGCAGCAGCCCCAGGAAGCCGCAGCGGAAGCCGAAGCCGAGCGCCTGGCTCGTCTCCGGGTCGTAGGTCAGCGATGCGTCGTTGAGCTGCAATTTCTCCAGCGCGTCCTTGAGACTCTCGTAATTCGCGCCGTCCGCCGGATAAATGCCGCAGAACACCATCGGGTTCACCTGCCGGTAACCGGGCAGAATCTCCGCCGCCGGGTTCGCGTTGTCGGTGATCGTGTCGCCCACGCGCGTGTCGTGCAGATCCTTGATGGATGCGGCGATATAGCCCACGTCGCCCGCGCGCAGCGCCTCCATCGGCTCGTAGCCGGGGCTGCGCACGCCGACCTCCACCACGTCGAATTTCGCGCCCGTGTTCATCATGCGGATGGTCATTCCCGGCCGCACCGTGCCGGAGACGATGCGCACAAAGCAGATCGCGCCGCGGTAATTGTCGTAGAAGGAATCGAAGATCAGCGCCTGCAGCGGCGCGTTCTCGTCGCCCGTCGGCGCGGGCATCAGCTTGACCACGCTTTCAAGCACCTCGTCAATGCCGATACCGACCTTCGCGCTGATCAGCGGCGCTTCGGAAGCGTCCAGACCGATCACATCCTCGATTTCCTCGCGCACCTCGTCCGGGCGGGCGCTGGGCAGGTCGATCTTGTTGATGACCGGCACGATTTCAAGGTCGTGATCGAGCGCCATGTAGACGTTGGCCAGCGTCTGCGCCTCCACGCCCTGCGTCGCGTCCACCACCAGCAGCGCGCCCTCGCACGCCGCCAGCGCGCGGGAGACCTCGTAGGTGAAATCGACGTGGCCGGGCGTGTCGATCAGGTTGAGCGTGTAGGTTTCGCCGTCCTGCGCTTTATACTGCATGTGCACGGCCTTGCTCTTGATGGTGATGCCGCGCTCGCGCTCCAGCTCCATCGAGTCGAGCACCTGCTCCACCATCTCGCGCTTTTCAAACACGCCGGTCTTTTCCAGCAGCCTGTCCGCCAGCGTGGATTTGCCGTGGTCGATATGGGCAATGATGCAGAAATTGCGGATTCTGTCCATGCGTTCCAAATGTTTATCCTCCGTTTCGGTTCACATCGGCGCAGCCGTCAGCCACGCGCCGACCGTCATCAGGGTCAGCCCGCCGCACAGCAGCAGCCATTCCCAAACGCTTTCATATTTCAGCCGGATGCCGCCCAGCGCGTTCGCGGCCATCAGCCTGTCGCCCAGAAACATGCCCGTCGCGCCGAGCGCCCGCAGCATCGCCGCCGCCGCGATTCCGGCCGGCTGGGCGAGGTTCGCCACCGCCAGCGCCGCCGCCGCCGAAGCGGTCAGCGCCGGAAACACGCCGAGCACGCCGCTGAGCGCCCGCAGCATCGGGCTTTGCCGCCTGTTGAAGCAGATCAGCGCGAAAAACAGCGCCAGATGCACCCCCAGCATGACGATCATCAGGCTTTGCAGCACCACGTTGCTCGCCACCCCGGCCATCAGGTATTTTCCAAAATAATCCGCCAGCGGCACGGTCAGCGCCAGCGTCCGCAGGCCGACGGAAAACAGATATCGCTGCCGAATTCCGGCGCAGATCGGCTCATACCCCAGCTCCATCGCCGCGGACAGCAGCATCAGGCAGGCCGCCAGCGCGCAGAGCGCCATTTCCCGGCCGCCGACGGCCAGCGTTCCCAGCGCCGCAAGCCCGAAGAGATACAGCGTCGTCGCAAAGCGAAGCCGCATGCCCGCGTCGTCGAGCACCGCCAGCAGCCGCGCCTTTTCCCGCAAAAACCGCTTGATCCGCAGAATGGTGGTGTCGCTCTTTTCCGCCGTCTCCCGCAGAAAAATATCCATGTCCTGTTCGGATCGGATGTGCACGAAAAAGCCGCTCACCGCGCGCTTCAAGCTGCTCCCGTAGAGGTAGAGCCGCCAGCCGATGTGCGAGCTGGCCAGCCGGATTTTTCGCGGATTGACATACGCCGGAACGACCTCGCAGGCCTCGTCCACCTTTTGCTCCATCCATTCATCCAGCACGTTCCATCCGCCTCCTTGGCGCTTTTTTCGTCAATACCCTTTTTTCTTTTTCCCCGAGCTGATATAATGAATGGAACCAACAACAGGGAGGAATCCGGTCATGGAAAAACTCGAAAAAACAGCCGCCGCGCTGCGCAGGCGCGGCTTTGAGGCCGTCGTCTTTGAAACCGCGAAGGAAGCGGCGGATTACCTGCTCTCCGATATGCCCGCCGGGGAGACCGTCGGCTTCGGCGGCTGCATGACGGCCAAACAGATGGGGCTTGAAACGCTCCTGCGCGCGGCCGGTCACAAGGTTCTGTGGCATTGGGAGGCCGAACCGGCCGAGCGCCCCGCGCTGCTGCACGAGGCCATGAACGCGCCGCTCTACGTCTGTTCGGCAAACGCCGTCACGGAGGACGGGCTGATGGTGCAGATCGACGGCACCGGCAACCGCATCGCCGCCATGTGCTACGGCCCTAACACGGTCTATGTGCTCATCGGCCGCAACAAGATCGTTTCCGGCGGCTATGCGCAGGCGGTCAAGCGCATCAAGGAGGTTTCCTGCCCGCTCAACGCGCGCCGGTTCCGGCTCCATAACCCGTGCGGCGAAACCGGCCGCTGCAACCCCGCCGAATGTGAAAAGCCGATGTGCCACGTCATCGCGTCGTTTGAGCGCGCGCCCAACGGCAAGCGGACGCAGGTCATTCTGATCAACGAATCACTGGGCTATTGATTCACGAAACAGGGCTGCTGTGCGCCCGGCACAGCAGCTCTGTTTTTATCTTTTGCTGCCCTTCGTGCCCGCCGCAACCTTCTTGAGGATGCTGGAATCGTAGGCGAACACGCTGCTGTTCTTGTCCGCGTGGGCGCGCAGCGCGTCTTCCACCATCTTCTCGATGAGCTTGGGGAA
This sequence comes from uncultured Eubacteriales bacterium, assembly GCA_900542395.1. Classification (GTDB taxonomy): domain Bacteria; phylum Bacillota; class Clostridia; order Christensenellales; family Aristaeellaceae; genus Ventricola. Next base: position 6,296 of record UQNM01000029.1, on the reverse strand, counting down.
GTCGAGGCCGCTGGCCTTCCACAGATAGAACGCCAGCGAGCCCGGAATCGTGTTCGGCTCGTTGACAAAGAGCATATCGTTCTGGTCGAGGATGAAATCCACGCGCACCGTGCCGCAGCAATCCAGCAGCTTGAAGATGTCGCAGGTCATCGCCTGAATCCTGCCGGTCAGCTCGTCGCCGATCGGCGCGGGCACGACGCGGCTCAGGGACTTCATGCCCCGGCTGTCCTCGCCCTTGGTGCTCGCGTTGCGCAGATACTTCTGCCAGAAATCCAGGAACGTGTCGTTGCTGCTCGGCACGGGCATTTCGCATACGGAGGCGCGCACGTCCTCGCCGTAGCCCACCGCCGCGCAGTTGATCTCCACCGGATGCACCACGCCGACCTCGACGAGGATCCGGCGGTCATACGACGCGGCCACGTCGAGCGCGCGCTCCAGCTCCTCGCGGTTCTTCGCGCGGGAAACGCCGATGGAAGAACCGAGCGCCGCCGGTTTGATGAACGCCGGGTACTTGATCTCCTTCTCGACGCGCTCGATGACGGCCTGGCGCTCCTTCTTGAGCTGTTCGCGGGTGAACCACACAAAATCCAGCACCGGGAAGCCCGCGCCGCGCAGAATCTGCTTCATCGCGATCTTATCCATGCCGATGGCCGAGCCCAACACGCCGGAGGACGCATACGGGATGTTCGCCATCTCCAGCAGACCCTGAATCGTGCCGTCCTCGCCATGCCAGCCGTGGAACACGGGGATCACGCAGTCGATATGGCACAGCGGCGCCGGCACCTTGGCAAACAGCCCCGCGCGCTGCGGCGGCCATGCCCACAGGTCGCCCGCGTTCGCCGTCACATCCAGCGTCACGCGGGTGATTCCCTTGGTCATCGGGTTAAACTCGCGGAAGGTTTCAATGTTTTCCAGCGGCTCGCCCGTGTACCACAGGCCGTCGCGGGAGATATACACCGGCGTCACGTTAAAGCCCGCCGCCTTCGTCGCCTCGATGCATTGCAGCGCGGAAACGATCGACACGTCATGCTCGCAGCTGCGGGAACCAAAGAACACCGCAATATTCATTTTACTCATTCTCTACACGCTCCTCACTCGCTGTAATTATCCGGCAGATCGTTTTCATAGAGCACCACGTCGCCCGACCGCATCATGCCGTGCAGCAGGGTCGTGCTCTCCTCAAGGCTGCCGACCACATGGATGTTTTCCTGCGGGAAGCCCGCTTTCGTCAGCCCGTCTACGATGGGCTGCGTATGTTTTTTGCCGACCAGAATTGCGATATCCACGCTGTCGGCCATCTGTTCGCCAAACGCGCGGTTGAATCCGTCCTCGTTTCCGCCCAGCTCCACCATGCCCGGCGTGATGATAATTCGCCGTCCGGGGAAATCCCTGATGACCCGCAGCGCGCACTGTGCGCCGACCGGGTTGGCGTTGAATGCGTCGTCGATGATGCTCACGCCCGCGCCGCCGGAGAGCAGCTCCAGCCGATGCTCCACCGGCTGGCAGCGCGAAACGCCCAGCGCGATTTCCTGAAGCGTCATGCCCAGCGCGCGCGCCGCCGTGCAGCACAGCAGCAGGTTGGAGATCGAATGTTCGCCGAGCAGCCGCGTCTGGCAGCTCGCTTCCTCCCCGGTCTGCACATCCGTCAGCGTGAACCGCGTGCCCCACGGGCCGCAGGCGACGTTTTTCGCATCGACCAGCATCCCCGGCTTGTATTTTTGCTCAAGCGGGCAGCGCTCAAACAGCGCCTCGCAGATGGCGCCGTCCCGCGCGAAAACCGCCGTGCCGTCCTTCGGCAGCCCCTCGATCAGCTCGTATTTTGTATCCCGCACGCGCTCAATCGTGCCGAACGTGTCCAGGTGCTGCGGCCCGACGGATGTAATCAGCCCCATCTGCGGGTGCACCAGCTCCACCAATTCGCGGATGTCGCCCACATGGCGCGCGCCCATCTCGGCGATGAACACCTGATGCGCGGGCGTAAGCTGCTCGCGGATCACGCGGGTCACGCCCATCGGCGTATTGAAACTCGACGGCGTGGCCAGCACGTTGTATTTCACGGAGAGGATATCGCGCAGCAGGAATTTCGTGCTCGTCTTGCCGTAGCTGCCCGTGATGCCGATTTTAATCAAGCCCGGCTGCGCGGCCAGCCTCGCCTGCGCATCCTTTATGAACTGCCCCGCGATGTGCTTTTCCATCGGCGCGGCGATGAGCGCCGCCAGCATCAGCAGCGCCGGTTCAAAGGCGGGCAGCAGATAGCCCAGCACCGGGGAAACCGTCAGCAGCGCCAGCGCCAGCACGGTGTTGACCGCGACATGCACCGCCAGCAGCCGCTTCACGCGCTCGGTCGCGACAAAGGGCTTCTTCGCCTTTTCCTTCGCCGCCTGCCAAACCAGCAGCGCCGCCGTCAGCGCCTCCAGCAAAAGCGCCAGCCCGGTCAGGCCGCTGAGCCGCAGCGCCGCCACGCCGACGGCCGCCATCGCGATCGGCGGAATCAGCGCGCGCATGGCGTTGCGCCTCACGCTCTTGACGTAGCCCGGAAGCTGATAGCTTTCAAGCTGCAAATAATGCAGCACCCGCCGCCCGGCCGCCGCGCTCGCGCAGCCCAGCCCGGCCGCCTGTATGATTGTCAAAAGGAATTTCACGCTCTACCCTCCAGCAGGAAATTTTTTGCGATGCGCAGGAACGCCTGATTGTGTTCGAGGTAGGCGAAATGCCCCGCGCCCTTCTGCACGACCAGCCCCGCGTCGGGGATCTTCTCTTCCATCAGTTTGCCCATCCAGAGCGGCGTTTCGGTGTCCTCCGCGCCCCAATAGAGCAGCGTCGGCGCCTTCACGCGCGGCAGCTCGTCGGTCAAATCCAGCGAAATGATCTTCACAAATGTCTTGCGCATCTCCGGGGAGAGCGCCTTGTAATCCGCCGAGCCGAATTTCTGCACCAGCGCCTCGCGTCCCCGCTCCGGCAGATTGCCGAACAGGTGCGTCTTATCCATCAGGTTGACCGCGCCGCGCAGTCCCTTGTAGACGCGCTGCTTCACCGTCGCCCCGCCGGTCTTCGGCTTCTTGATGCCCGCCGCCCCGGTCAGAATCATCCGCCCCACAAGCTCAGGGTATGTCGCCGCCAGCAGAATCGCCACCCGCGCGCCGAAGGAGTGGGCCACGATGTCGCATGGCGCGAGCTTCAGCCGGCGGATCACCTCGGCGGTCATTTCCATATAGTCCGGCACGCCCCACGGCTTCGGCGGCGGCGCGCTCCTGCCGTTTTTGCCGTGGCCGGGGAAATCAATCGCCGCCACGCGCATCTGACCGCAGAGCGCTTCCTGCACGCTGCTCATCATCTGCGCCGAGCACATGAATCCGTGCAGCAGCAGCACGCCGCGCCCGGAATCCCCGCTCACCGTCACATCGACCGTCGCCCCGCGAATTTCAAGCTGCATCCCTTCGCCCCTATTCCTTATCCTAGTCATCCCCATTATTTCGGATTCTAATATTGTACTCCATTTTTCGCCAAAAGAAAAGGGGGCAACGCCGATTGACCGCGCCGCCCCTCAAATTGTATGCTGTTTTTACGCGGCCGGGGCGCGTCACGCCTCGGTTTCGCTCTGCTCCGGGTAAACAAAATCGCGGTACATGATCAGCGCGTCCTCTTTATTATCCTCGTAATACCGCTTGCGATACCCCACGTCGAGCATCCCGCAGGCGTGATACAGGTTCTGCGCGACCGTGTTCGAGCGGCGCACCTCCAGCGTCATCATCGCCATGCTGTTTGCCTTCGCCAGGTCGATCAGCGCCGTGAAAATCCGCTTGCCGTATCCCTTTCCCCGGCAGTCCGGGCGAACGGCCACGTTGCAGACGTGCGCCTCGTCGAGCACAAACCACATGCCCGCGTAGGCCAGCACCCCGCCGTTTCCGTCGTCGAGCACCAGCCAGCGCGCCACGACGTTCTCCTTCACGTCGTGCAGGATGGAATCCTCCGACCATGGCATCGCGAAGCACGCCTTCTCGATTTCGTGAATCTGCTTCACGTCCGCCTCGCGAATCGGCCGGATCGTCGGCTCAGCCATGCTTTGCTCCTTCCCGCGCGGCGCGCTCGCGTTCGGCCTGCGGCGCGCGCAGATACAGCGGCAGAAGCGTGATGTAATCCAGCGGCGTTTCGCCCGCCTCAAGCCGCCGCGCCGCCAGCGCACAGGCGCTTCCCGCGCGCAGGCCGTTGTGCTGGGGCTGCGCAAAATGCGCCTTATCCCCCAGCCGCTCGCGAATCGCCGCTTCAAAGCCGGGCGCGCCGTCGCCGAGGAACAGCGCGTTTTCGCCCGTCGCCTCAACGCGGTCAAGGAACAGCGTCAGCTTTTCCACCGTGTCTTCCGTCAGGCGCTCGCCGCGCTTGAAGATCGCGCCGTAAACCTGCTGGGCGCGCGCGTCGAGAATCGGGCAGACCACGCCGTCAAATGCGGTCACGTTCGCGGCCAGCGCTTCAAGCGCGTCCACCGCGACGCAGGGCTTATTCGCCGCGTGCGCCAGCGCCTTCACCGTGGAAACGCCGATGCGCACGCCGGTGAACGAGCCGGGGCCAACCACCGCGCCGAATACGTCCATATCCGCCGCCGTCATGTCGCTCATTTGCAGCGCCGTATCCACCATCGGCATGACGCGCTGGCTGTGCGTCTGCCTGTGCGTCAATTCCGCCTCGTAGACCAGCCTGCCGTCGGCCATGATGGCCACACCGCATGCCGGGCCGGATGTGTCAATCATCAGGATGTTCATCGTCTGCCTCCAGCCTCCGCTTGATCTCGTCGATTCTCGTCTCGTCAAATGCGCCGCCGGCCTCCAGCGTCGCCACGCGCGCCGCGCCGTCCTCCGCGTAGGCGATGTGCACGTGCAGCGCGTCCTCGGGCATGGCTTCCCGCGCCATCTGCGGCCACTCGATGAAGCTCGCGCCGTCCTCCGCCGGGATGTACTCGTCAAGCCCCATGCCGTACAGCTCGTCCGCGTCGGACAGGCGGTACAGGTCAAAATGATACAGCCGCATCGCCCGCCCCTCGTGGATGTTGAGGATGGTGAACGTCGGGCTGGGCACCGGCCCTTCCACGCCCATCGTGCGCGCCGCCGCGCGGGTCAGCACGCTTTTGCCCGCGCCCATCTCGCCCGTCAGCAGCACCACGTCGCCCACGCGCATGCAAGCGCCAAGGCTTTGGCCGAGGCGCTGCATGTCTTTTTCGGTTTTACAGAGGATTTCCAGCAAATGACTCACCTATACTTTGCTTATCTGGCGCCCTTCTGGTGCAGCAGCGGCGACACGCGCTTGTAGAGCAGATACGTCACCACGCTGAGCACAGCGCCCTTGAGGATGTTGAACGGCGCGGTGATGAAAATCACCAGCTTCACCGTGTTGTCGATATAGCTCCAGACCTTCGTGCCCATGCCGACGATCACCTCGAGCGGCAGGTTCATCAGCGTCTGATACGCCGGAATCAGGATGAAGTAGTTGACCAGCACGCCCGCAATCGTCATCAGCACCGTGCCGGCCGCCATCGAGAGCACCGCGCTCTTTCTGTCCTTGCGGCGGCGGTAAATCAGGCTGGCCGGAATGATGAAACAGCTGGACATGATGATATCCGCCATTTCGCCCACGCAGGCCGTGCTCGTGCCGAGCATATGCACCAGATTCTTGATGACGACCACCGCCACGCCCGGCAGCGGCCCCATCGCAAAGCCCGCCAGAATCGCCGGCAGCGTGGACAGATCCAGCTTGTAAAACGCGACGACCGGGATCTCGATGTAATACAGGATGACGGCCATCGCCGCGAGGATTCCGCAGCGGGTCATGACAAACACCGCGCTGCCGCTTGACTTTTTCTGAGACATACACAAAAACCTCTTTTTTTAGATTCTGACAAACAAGCCCCTGAAAGCAGAGCGATCAGGGGCTGATTCTTTCTTCGTCATGAAAAAAAGGAGATATCGCTTCTTCCATCCAGACTATACTGTCGGCTTCGGAGTTTCACCGAATCGGCCAAAACGGCTCGCGGGCTGTACCGCCGGTAGGGATTTGCACCCTGCCCTGAAGATCTCTCAAAGGTCTCGCTGTTCAGTTGTTCTTATTATACCACGCGCGCCGCCTCTGTCAATATGCAATCGACAATTCGCTTCGGCGCGCTTCATTTTTTTGCGCTTCACTTTTTGCGCTTCATTTTTTGCGCTTCATTTTTTTGCCTGTTCGCCGAACATCCGCGCAAACAGGCGGTATGTCCACGCGGGGCGCGCCCTGCCCTCGTCCTGCCAGCCGAGCAGCAGATCCGCGAT